>CAZKZE010000088.1:0-11577 GCA_964557165.1 uncultured Woeseiaceae bacterium | reverse complement strand
CGCATTTCTCGCATTCGTACGTTGCCATTTCGTCTTCTCTTGGTTGGTTGAGTTTCGGATCATACATTGAATCGGAAGTGCATGACGTCGCCTTCCTGGACGATGTATTCCTTGCCCTCGAGGCGCAGGCGGCCCGCTTCCTTGGCGCCCTGCTCGCCATTACCGGCGATGTAATCGTCGTACGCGATGACCTCGGCGCGAATGAAGCCCTTCTCGAAATCCGTGTGAATCTCGCCAGCCGCATTTGGTGCTGTGGCGCCGACCTTGGTCGTCCAAGCACGAACCTCTTTCGGGCCCGCAGTAAAGAAAGTTTGTAGCCCCAGCAGGTTGTAGCCGTGACGAATCACGCGATTCAGACCCGGCTCCGAGGCACCAAAGTCCGCCAGGAACTCGGCCTTGTCCTCGTCGTCGAGCACGGCGATCTCAGCTTCTATCGCAGCGCAAATAGCCACAACCTCAGAGCCCTCGTTGGCCGCGTAGTCTTCGACGGCCTTGAGGTGCGGGTTGTCGATGAAGCCGTCTTCGTCGACGTTGGCGACATGCATGACGGGCTTGTCGGTAATCAGGTGCACGCTTTTCAGGATCTGCTTCTGCAGGTCCGACTTGTCCATCGATCGCACCGGCAGCCCTTCGTCGAGATGAGCCTTGATCCCGGCGAGCGCGTCGCGATGAGCGATGGCATCCTTCTGGCCTGTCTTGGCGTTCCTGCTGGCCTTGTCGAGCTGCTTCTCGACAGATTCGAGATCGGCCAAAGCGAGCTCCGTATTGATGGTCTCGATATCATCGATCGGGTTGATCGAACCCGACACGTGCGTAACGTCGTCGTTTTCGAAACAACGCACGACGTGTGCTACTGCATTCGTCTCGCGAATGTTGGCGAGAAACTGGTTGCCAAGACCTTCACCCTTCGACGCGCCGGCCACGAGACCCGCGATATCCACGAACTCCATGGTCGTAGGCAGGATCTTTTGCGGCTTGACGATTCCGCCCAGTACATCGAGGCGCGGATCCGGGACCGGCACGATTCCGACGTTTGGCTCGATCGTGCAGAACGGGTAGTTCTCGGCCGCGATTTCCGCTGCCGTCAGTGCATTAAACAGGGTTGATTTGCCGACGTTCGGCAAGCCGACGATGCCACAGGTAATAGCCATTGCTTACTCTTCTGCTTGCTCTTTGGTGTGAAGTTGTTTCATTGCTGCGGAAATGTCGCCGTCCACGAGCTCAGGCATGACCGCAATCGCGTCATCGATATCGCGCTCGATCGCTGCCTCGGCATCCGACGAACCGCGTTTCAGGACGTAGTTGGTCACCTGGTGTTTCTCGCCAGGATGACCCACGCCAAGCCGCAACCGCAGGAAGTCAGGACCGCAATGCTGGATGATGTCCCGCAGGCCGTTGTGCCCACCGTGCCCGCCGCCTTCCTTGAGACGCGTGGTACCCGGCGGCAGGTCGATTTCGTCGTGGGCCACAAGCAATTCATTCACGCCCAGTCGATAGTAGTCCAGCAGCCCCCGAACAGGCTGGCCGCTGTTGTTCATATAGCTTTGCGGCTTCACCAGCCACACTTCCTCGCCGTGCAGCTTGATGCGGCAGCTATCGGCATCGAATTTCTTCTCATACTTGAAGTTGCCGCCATTCTTGCGTGCGAGCGCATCCACGAACCAGAACCCCGCGTTGTGCAGGGTTCGCTCGTACTTGTCCTCGGGATTACCGAGACCAGCAATAATGCGGATGGCTTTGCCCATAGCGTGGCAATGTTAATCGATATTGAAAACAAAAAGACCGCCTGCAGGCGGTCTTTTCGCAAAGCTTACGGATAAGACTACTCCTTGTCGGAGTCGTCGTCGGCTGGCTCCTCGCCTTCGGCGACTTCGCCTTCTTCGCCTTCGACTTCCTCGCCCTCGACGGGTACTGCGCCTGGCTCGACCTCTTCCTCTTCCTCGATAACCACTTCCTTGATGATGTGGATCGAGACAACCGGGCGGTCGGCCTCTTCACCCTGCGCCAGGGCCGGGATCGAAACGCCTTCCGGCAACTGGATGTCGGACATCTTGAGCATGGCATCGAGCTCCAGCTCAGAGACATCGATATCGAGGTACTCCGGCAGATGCTTCGGCAGACAGACAACCTCAATTTCTGTAATGAGGTGAGAAACCTTACCGCCGCCTTCCTTCACGCCAGGTGCCACGTCTTCACCTTCGAAGTGAATCGGAACCAGCATCTTGATCTCTTCGTCTTCAACGACGCGCTGGAAATCCACGTGCATGACCTGCGGCCTGGCAGGATGACGCTGAACGTCCTTCAGAATCGCGGCCTGGCTCTTCTCGCCAACCTTGATGTTCAGGACACTCGAATAGAAAGATTCGTTATCGAGCTGCTGGACTACGCGGTTATGGTCAAAGACCAGTGCGCGAGGCGGACGCCCGGCGCCATAGATGATTGCAGGAACTTTTCCCTGGTGACGCAGGCGGCGGCTCGCACCTTTCCCCTGGTCTTCACGGATATCCGCAATCAGATCGAAATCGTCATTCATGACTTTCTCCAATAACTGATTGATTTTGCTGATTATTTATCAGCGGTTGTATACACGCAGGTCGCGACCAACCTGCGCAAGGGCGCGCATAGTAGCGTAGAAATCAGTCTACGTACAGCGAGGAAACCGATTCATCACTGGAGATGCGGCGCATCGTCTCGGCGAGCATCTCGGCAACAGAAAGCTGCCGAATCTTGTCGCAGGCCTCGGCCTCTTCGTTGAGCGGAATCGTGTCGGTGACCACGATCTCATCGAGCTCGGATGCGCTGATTCTCGAGACGGCCGGCCCGGACAGCACCGGGTGGGTAATATAGGCCGCGACGCTGACCGCACCTTGCTCCTTGAGCGCACCAGCCGCGTGGCACAAGGTGCCTGCCGTATCGACCATGTCGTCAATCATGACGCAGTTCTTGCCTTCGACTTCACCGATGATATTCATGACCTCGGACTGGTTGGCCTTGGCGCGACGTTTGTCGATGATCGCGAGATCGGCGTCGCCGAGGCGTTTCGCGAGCGCCCGGGCGCGGACCACACCACCGACGTCGGGCGATACGACGACCATGTCGGCATATTTCTGCTTCCAGACGTCAGCGAGGAGGATCGGCGAGGCATAGACGTTGTCCACGCCGATATCGAAGAAGCCCTGGATCTGGTCGGCGTGCAGGTCGACCGTCAGCACCCGATCGACGCCGGCTGTGGCGATCATCTTCGCCACGAGTTTTGCTGTAATCGGCACGCGTGACGAGCGCGGGCGCCGGTCCTGGCGCGCAAATCCAAAATACGGGATGACCGCCGTAATGCGACCTGACGATGCGCGCTTGGCTGCATCGACCATGACGAGCAGTTCCATCAGGTGTTCAGAGGCCGGCGGGCTGGTCGGCTGGACGATGAACGTCTCGCGACCGCGGATATTTTCGAGAATCTCGACGTTGATCTCACCGTCCGAGAAGCGGCCGACGTGGGCCTTTGCAAGCGGGATCCGCAGGTAGCGGGCAATTGAGTGTGCGAGCTGCGGGTGTGCGCTACCCGAAAAAACCGCCATTGTTGCCACATCCACGATAGTCCCCTGCTAGTGATAGATGGCTGGGGCGGCAGGATTCGAACCTGCGATACACGGGATCAAAACCCGATGCCTTACCACTTGGCTACGCCCCAATAGAATCTAAATACGCGCTGCGGCGCAATTGTGCGGTGAGGCCTCTTGGCTGTCAACGATCGAAGAACAACCAGCGGTCGATGACCATTCTGACACGCGTGTCGGGATTCGTCGCCGACAGGGTGCGCGGCATTTGTTGCCCCCCACCCTCGCGGTAACGCGAGATTTCGACGACCCAGCCGCTTTGTTCGAGGCGGCTCAGAAGACCGTCCTCATCGAATTCGGTGCTGGCCGGCTGGACCGGGTCCGGTATCCCGAGGGCCCAGTAGCGCAGGCTCGATATCGGGATCGTCCAGCCGTAGCGCCACTTCAATTCCAGCTCGGGATCCTGCAGGACGGTCTCGACGCCATCCTTGTCGGTCAATGAGATGACTTGCCCGTCGCCTTCGATGCGTACGGTACCCATGCCCAGGGGTCCACCGACCGTCGCGCTAAACGCATCGCCCTGCTGCGCCCAGTTGAACTTGCCATTGAAGCCATCGTCGTCCGCTTTTACCGCGATGCGGCCCTTAAACTCCCAGTTCCTGATATCCCCGAGCACGGCCGTGCGCGCATCCCAGGATCCGATGTCGGGAAGATTGACGCTCTCGGGTGTCGTCGCACAGCCCGCCAGCAGGGCCAGAATGGCCAGGGGCAAGAAGGCAAGTCGCGCCAGATTACTGCGCATCGGTGAACAGGCGCTCCCGGACTTCCATAAGGATCGGACTGTCCGGGGTCTTTTCCTCGGCGGCCGTCAGTCGCTCCAGGGCTTCGTCCCTGCGATCCAGTGCGACCAGCGTCTCAACGATATGTGCCGCGACTTCGTGGTCCTGCATACCGTCGTAGGCGCGCTCGAGTTCCACGAGCGCGTCTTCATAATCGCCGAGCTTAAAGAGCACCCAGCCCAGGCTGTCGATAATCGCCGGGCTGTCGGGATCGTAGCGCAGCGCCTTGCGGATCAGCTTCTCGGCTTCGCGATAGCGATCGGTTCGATCCGCCAGCGTGTAGCCATAGGCGTTCAGGGCCATCGCGCTCTTCGGCCACCGCTTGGCAGCAGCAGCGAATGCATCGAGCGCCTCGTCGAGCTGACCCATCTGCATCAGCACATCGGCGCGACTCAGGGCTGCACCCTCGTTGTCAGGATCAAACGAGAGCGCCTTGTCATAGAACTCGAGTGCTTCCTCGTATTCCTCGATCGACGCGAGCAGTTGTGCTTTTACGGCCAGCACCGGGATCGCATTGGACGGCGACGCTTTCGCGAAGTCGTCAAGCTGCTGCATCGCGCCTTTCAGATCGTCGTGCTCATGAATCAGCAATGCCGCCGCGCGCTGCTGTGACGACAGCGCATAGGAGCCCTGGCGCACCTCGGTATAGAAGCGAATCGCCCGATCGTATTCGCTGCGGTAATCCGCAATGCGGCCGAGATAATAGAGTGCGTCGGTACGGTACTGGCCGCTCGCGAGCAGGTCATGGAAGTCGTCCCACGCAGCGTCCAGGTGGCCCTTGTGGAAATTGATGATGGCCATGAGCCGCAAGGCGTCCATACGACCGGACTGTTCGAGCAGGACCTGGTTGACCTGGCTCAGAGCGTCGTCTTCGCGATCGACCATCATGTACATGATCGCGAGTTCCATACGCGCGTCGGGATCCGGATCCGGGTCATCGCCAATGATCCGTGCCGTGTATTCGATGGCTTTGTCGGCCTCACCATTCGCCAGCAAGGCCCGAGCGTACAGAAGGCGCGAATCCAGGCTGTCCGGGTCGAGTTCGATCGCGCGCCACGCGCTCTTGACCGCATATTCGGTATCGCCGGCCCGCAGCGCCATCGTCGCGACAGCGTACTGGGCTCGCGAAGACTTCGGATAAGGTCGCGCCAAAGAGCGCATCAGCGTGTCGGCGTCCTGCGGATCACCGTCCTCCGACAGATAGCGAATCAGGGTGACGAGCTCGTCGCCCGGCGGCTCGTCGCCTTTTTCAATCAGATAGCTATATTGGCGCCGAGCCGTTTTCAGGTCCCCAACGCGGAAGCTCAACTGCGCGAGAAACACCCTGGCTTCGTTGCTGTTCTTGTCCAGCTTGTACCAGCGTTCGGCCGCGGCCAGCGCTTCGCGGTTGAAGCCGTAGGCCATGCCGATCAGGACCGCCTGCCGGGCAACGTCCGGATCGTCGCTAAGTTCGGCGGCCTTGCGATACTCCTGGGCGGCCATGAGGTAGTCGTCGCGCTGCAGCGCCATCTCTGCCTGGAGAATATAGGCGCCCGCATCCGAGGTATCGGCCTCGTCTGCCCAGGCTGGTGTGAAGGTGATGGCGGTCAGGATCCACAGCACAGCGGCTGTCGGCCATCGTCGAGTTTCATGCATAAATCATCGTCCGTTTAGTACACAGACAAGGAACTCGCGGTTCAGTTCGCTTATCATACGCACTTCGTCATTCCAGAGTGCCCCCAGGGCACGCCACATAACGTATGCCGCTGCAAATACTCGGGCTGAACCATAACACGGCACCTGTCGAAATACGCGAGCAAGTCGCCTACGCGGGCGACGAGGTGTCGCGGGCGCTCGAGCGCCTGGTTGCGCTGGATGGCGTCGAGGAAGCACTGCTGCTTTCTACCTGCAATCGAACCGAGTTTTATGTCATCAGCGAGGACGGGGGCCGCGAGCATCTGCAGGAATGGCTGCACGACGATCGCCACCTGGCCGACGGCTTTACCGAGTCCCTTTTCACCCTCGACGATGAGGAGGCGATTCGCCACATATTCCGCGTGGCCTGTGGACTCGACTCGATGGTCCTCGGCGAACCGCAGATCCTCGGGCAGCTCAAGGACGCCTTTCGCTACGCGCAGGAGGCGAACACGCTCGGCAGTAACCTGAGCCGGCTGTTCCAACACACGTTTGCCGTTGCCAAGAAAATCCGTACCGATACCGAGATTGGCGCAAGCCCGGTGTCGGTCGCGTCAACCGCCGTCCACCTGGCGCAGCAGTTCTTCGCCGGCTTCAAGAAGCACACGGCGTTACTCGTGGGCGCCGGGGTCACCATCGAGCTGGTTGCCAAGCATCTCGTCAGCCACGGCATAGGCCGGCTGTTTGTCGCTAATCGCAGCATCGACCGTGCACAGGAACTGGCTGGCCAGTTCGGCGGTTTCGCCCTGCCCCTGTCGGAGATCGAAGGAACACTCCCCGAAGCGGACATCCTGATTACGTCGACGGCTGCAACCGAACCGGTCATCACGACCGCGCAGATCGAGAGTGCAATCAAGGCGCGCAAACGCAAACCCATCTTTGCATGCGACATCGCGGTGCCGCGCGACATAGAGGCCGGGGCGAGCGACCTGTCAGACTTCTACCTCTATACGATCGACGATCTCGACAAGGTCATCCTGGAAAGCCAGGGCAATCGCGAAGCGGCCGCCGTCGAGGCGCATCGACTCCTGGACGATGAGATTCGTCGTTACGCTGCTATCGAACGCTCAAAACAGGTCGCCCCCATTATCGCGACCTTGCGGGAAGAGCATGAGGAGGTGCGCAAGCAGGTTGCCAAGAAGGCCCGCAAACGCATGGCTAAAGGTGAGTCCGCTGAAGATGCGATCGAATTTGCGACCGCAGCGCTGATGAAGAAGATGCTGCACAAGCCCAGCGTCGCACTGCGAAAGGCCGGCGAAGCGTCGGATGAGAAGCTGATCGATTCCGCTCGCAAACTGTTCGGCCTCGACGACTAAGACATGAAAGAGTCTATCCGCTTCAAGCTCGAGTCCGTCCGCGATCGTTTCGAAGAGATTGCCGGGTTGCTCGCCGACCCTGACGTCATCTCAGACCAGAACCAATTTCGCGATCTGTCCAAAGAGTACGCGCGCGTCGAGCCCGTCGTGCAATCGTTCCAGCAGTACGAAGGTATCCTTGACGACATCGCGGCGGCCGAGGAGATGGCCGGCGACAGTGATGACGAGGTTCGCGAGATGGGCCAGGAAGAACTCACCGGCCTGGAGGAACGTCGCGAGCAGTTGTTGCTGGACCTGCAGAAGGCGCTGATCCCACCCGACCCTTACGATGACAGCAACGTCTATCTTGAGGTGCGTGCGGGCACCGGTGGCGACGAAGCCGCCATTTTCGCGGGCGACCTGTTCCGCATGTATTCGAAGTACGCCGAGGCGGCCGGGTGGCAGATCGAGATCCTGTCGGCGCGCGAAGGCGAGCATGGCGGCTACAAGGAAATCATCAGCCGCGTGACGGGCAACAGCATCTACGCCAGGCTCAAATTCGAATCCGGGGCCCACCGGGTGCAGCGCGTACCGGCAACCGAATCGCAGGGTCGCATTCACACGTCGGCCTGCACCGTTGCCGTTCTGCCAGAGCCGGATGAAGTTGAAGAAACAGAAATTAATCCCGCGGACCTGCGCGTCGATACCTACCGCGCGTCGGGCGCCGGAGGACAGCATGTTAACAAGACCGATTCCGCCGTTCGCCTGACACATTTGCCGACAGGGATCGTGGTCGAATGCCAGGACGAACGCTCGCAGCACAAGAATCGTGCCCGAGCGATGTCACTCTTGCAGGCGCGCCTGCTCGACCAGCAAGTGGTCGCGCAGGAAACCGAACAGGCCGAGAAGCGCAAGTTGCTGGTGGGCTCGGGCGATCGCAGCGAGCGAATTCGTACTTACAATTACCCGCAGGGCCGCGTGACCGACCACCGCATCAACCTGACCCTCTATAAGCTCGATGAGATTCTCGAGGGTGGACTCGACCAGGTCATCGACTCGTTGACCAACGAATACCAGGCTGACCAACTCGCCGCACTTGGCGAATAACCGGGGCACGCACAATGACGAATATTTCTCGCAGGCGATTTTTCGGATCGGCGGCCGCGGCTGCATCGTTGGGCGTCCTTCCCGCCGGTTGTTCAGCAGCAACTCAGGATGCGACCGGCCCGGCCGACCTGATCATTAAAGGTGCCAACGTCATTACGATGGATCCCGGTATCCCGTCGGCAACAGCCGTGGCGGTGCGCGGCCAGCACATACTGGCGGTCGGCAGTGACGCTGATGTCCTGAACCTCAAAGGTCCGAGGACCGAGGTCGTCGATGCGCGCGGCCACACGCTAACACCGGGATTCATCGACGCACACAGTCATCCGTTATTGGCCCAGGAAGGAATCTCGGCAAACGTCAATTTACGCCGTATCCCGGACGTCAAGGCGGCGCTCGCTGCGCAGGCGGATAAGACACCGCCCGGCCATTGGGTGCTCGGCTCCATGTACGACGATACGAAGTTTGAAGATGGCAGGCCTCTCAACAGATCGGATCTCGACGAGGCTGTGCCGAATCACCCCGTGTTCGTGAGGCACCGCGGCGGCCACACGGCTGTCGTCAATTCGATGGCCTTCCGACTGGCTGGCGTTTCGATCGACACGCCCGACCCAATTGGCGGAAGGTATTTTCGTGAAGACGGCAAGCTCACCGGCAAGATCGCCGAGCCCTCCGCCATGCAGCCTTTTCTCGAGTCGGGCACCTGGCCGGTCCTGGACCGGGCCGCGCGACAGAAATCCGTTGAGCTGACCTCCAAGAACATGGCGGCGGCAGGGCTGACGTCGACCACGGACGCCTGGGGCGCGCTCGATGACTTCATCGCGTTTCAGGACGCACGCGCCGCTGGCGAAATGCACTATCGGGTTTCGTTCATGCCGTTTGGCGACACCGACGTCTACGAGGGCCTGAAGCTCGCGCGCATGGCATCGGGTTTCGGCGACGATACGCTGCGCATCGGCGCAGTCAAATTTGCGGCCGACGGCTCAGCTTCGGAACGCACCATGAGTCGCAGTACACCGTATGAGGGCAAGCCCGATGACTACGGCATCCTGACGATGACGCAGGAGGAAATCGATGCCGCCGTGGATGATGCTGTCGCACACGATTTTCGCGTTGGGATCCACGCCAACGGCGACGTCGCTATCGACCGGGTGCTTAATGCATACGAACGGGTACTGAAGGACTGGCAGGGAGAGAACCCGAGATTCAGGATCGAGCATTGTTCGCTGGTGAACGAGTCATTGCTCAAGCGCATCAAGAAGGCTGGTGTTGTCCCCGCGCCTTTCTATACCTATGCGTACTACCACGGCAACAAGTGGCCGGAGTACGGCGAGGAAATGATGGAGTCGATGTTCGCGCATCGCAGCTTCCTCGACTACGGCATCCCGGTAGCGCCCGCGTCGGATTTCACGCCCGGCCCGTACGAGCCCATGATGGCAATCCAGAGCATGGTGACCCGCAAGGACACGCAAGGACGTGTATGGGGGCCCAGTCAACGAATCGCAGTGACCGAGGCGATGCAGATCTGCACGATGAATGGTGCATACGCGTCGTTCGAGGAAGATATCAAGGGATCGTTAACGCCCGGCAAGCTGGCCGACATCGTGATTCTCGAAAACGATCCGCATGACGTCGATCCGGACAGCATTGTCGACATCAAGGTACTGCAGACGATTCTCGGCGGGCGAACAACCTATAGCGCCTGACCAAAGGGTGTGCGGCTAGAAACGAACCGCCACGCTTAACCCGAACGAGTCCTGGTCGGCGTCACTTTCTGTGGGCTCGCCGGGGATGCCGACGTTTCCGAAATAGCCGACATCGTCGACGCGATATAAAGCAGCCAACTTGACGTTGGGCGTCACGAACCAGCTCGCGAATCCGGTGATACCGGTGGTGTCGAAGTCGAGGAAGCCCTGAGAATCGCCGGACACGTCCTCAATGGCAATTCCAAACTCAAAGTCCCGGGTCGGGTACAGGGAAAAAGCCGCGTCCCACGTATCCAGCTCGGTACCAAAGTCGGATTCCGAGCGAGCGTAGCCAAGATCGACCGCATATTGCCAACGGCTGCCGAGATCGCCCAGGTGAGTAAAGGAGACCGCAATAACCGTCGCTCCCCCTCCTCCGTCGACATCTACGTCACTGTAGTCCAGGCCGAGTGCCGTGGTATCAAACAGGTACTTGCCAACGCCCAATCTCCACCCGTTTCCGTCAACCGAATCGCTAACAAAGCCGCTAAGTGTGACGTCCGTGGTTAGCAGTCCGATATCGCCGAACCAGCCGCTGTCGCGATCAACATAGCGGACATCCACAGCGAACGAATCGCCATCCGTCTTGAGCGTCTGATCGAAGTCCGGAAACGGGAAAGCAGGATCGTCGAAGATGACTAACGTCTTTGTCGTCTGATCCAGACTCGAGTAACCAATGCTGACTGACGACGCACGATCGACGAATACAGCTCGCGCTCTCGGTCCCTTGTCATCAGACATGCCGGCGAAAAACCAGCTGCCGAACAGGCTTAGCTCATCCGTGTCGGTCTCACCGGAGTTAAAGACCGTCCCACCCTGGGTGGTGGTCGTCTTGCTACCTTCAAACTGTGTGCGATCGAAGGCGGCCGCAACTTCGAAGTCGAATTGATCTGCCACTGCATTTGTTGAAAGGACAAGTACGGCGAACGCCAGTGTAGATATTGTGGCCGCTGATTGAACGTTCTTCTTCATTCCCTGAATGCTCCTTCTCCAATAGAAAACTGCAATCGGACTGTGCCAGTCCGACATAATTTATTCCAGTATTACCATATGCGGGTTTGCGTATGCGTCGAGGGATGGGCTCCTGAGGCGGTCGTCGATTCGGAATCCACCGTCTGGTATCGGCCAGAAGCGGTCGTCTTACCGTAGATCGATCGACCGACGGCTATGCGGCTCTTAGCAGCCAGTGATCCCCCCGCGGGGGGACGCTATTTGCGAAACTTAAAGTGAATTCTAGGAATGTTCCCGGGGTAACGTGGAGAGGCTGCTTTTCTCGATATCGGTCAGTGGGTAGCTGTTCCATGACAGGCTGCTTTCGGCCAGAAGCAGCCATAGAGAATTGGTTCAATCGGCGGGTATAGACAGA
>CAZKZE010000087.1:0-11664 GCA_964557165.1 uncultured Woeseiaceae bacterium | reverse complement strand
CACTCGCCCGCCGTGGCCCGCGCCAGCAAGGTCTTGCCGCAGCCCGGGGGGCCATAGAGCAGGATGCCCCCGCCGATGCGCTTACGGAACTTGCGAAACAGGCTCGGCTTCTGGAACGGCAGGATGATCTTGCGGTGGATCTGCTTCTTGATCTCGTCGAGGCCGCCGACCTGCGCGAAGGTCACGGGCTCGGGGTCGGGCACCAGCAGCCGCGCGGTCTCGTCCTCGATCGTGTCGTCGTTGGAAATCACGCGCAGGCGGGGCCGGTCGTCGCCGCGGTCGACGTCCCGTACCCGGGTCTTGAGCTGCTCGGCCAGCGCCGGGTCTTCGAGCGTCGGGTTGGCCTTCAGCGCTTCGTCGTAGTGGGCGCGTCCCTCTTCGGTGCGCCCCAGGGCCAGGCAGGCTCGCGCGCGAACCAGCGCGGCTTCGGCGGTCTCGAAGTCGGCCCAGCTCAGCGCTCGTTCGGCCTGCTCCGCCGCGATCAGGATCTGAGCGGCGGTCAGGCGACCGGCAGACTCCAGGTGCTCAGGCTCGTAACGGGCGAGCAACTCGGCGGCCTCGCGAATCTGTTCGCGCTCGCGCAGGCCGAGCAACAAGGCCAGCAACAGTTGCGGGTTGTCGGGCGACGCTTTGTGGGCGGCCCGCAGGGCGTTCAAGGTCTGGTCGTCCATGGCGGCTCCCGGGACGGGCAGCTTAGGCGTGTTGGCGCCGGTGAGTCAACCGGGAGCCGGTCTGGACTAGTGGCCCTTCTTGTGTGCCCTCATCTCCGAGGCCATGTGCCGGATCTCCGACAGGTCTCGGATCATCTCGCTCCAGCCGTACCACAGCGCGTAGTCCGGGTTGGCGTGGAACGCGCCCTGGAACGCGCGCATGCGGTGCTTCAGGTGCATCTCGAACAAACGTTGTTCGATTGATGTAGGTGCATCATGGAATGTCAGGAGATCCGGGAACGCGTGTGCGTAGGCTTCTGGTTTCTCCAGTACGCCTTCTTTATAGAGCGCAGCGATGATGCGAATAGCCTCGGCCAGCAGGTGATCGGCTTCGCGAATCAGGTCATCTGCTTTTGCGAGCTCTGCGCGCGAGAAATTCTCGGAGTGGCAGTCATTGCACACGTCAATCATCTTGTTGCGTTCACGATCGAAGTCTTCCTGCGTCAGGCGGGCCACGTCGGCAGCCTTGACGACATCGAGGCGGGCCGTCGGGTTGCCCTCAGGATCCAGAACACCGAGTGCCTGCAGGATAGTGACCTGGTCGGCCGCCCACTGTTCGTCTTCAGGCAATGGCAGGCGGACGGCGAGGAAGCCCCAAGCGGTGCGCACTTCATGATCGCCGTCGACCATGTGGCAGGTCTGGCAGGTCGGTGCCGGTGTCTCGCTGTCGAGAACGCCGTTCTGCGTCAAAAGGTACCGGACACCATGTTTCGATGCGGACCACATCTCCCACTGTGGGTGATCGAAGCCCATGTGGCAGGTTTGGCAGGCTTGCGGCTGTCGCGCCTCGACCAATGAGAACGTATGCCGTGTGTGGCAGGCGTCGCATGACGCGTGTCCGAACATGCTGCCTTCTTCCTTTAGCCGCGCGACCGTCTCTTCATCTTTCAGTCCGAGCTTGTGGCAGCCACCGCAGCCCTTCATGCCGTGAGCAAGGGACATTGGTAAAGCGTGCGTGGTGGGCATTGCTTCTACCGCCGCCCATGCCAGCGCATGTTTGCCCTTGGAGAACTGCTCGAGCCTTTCCTCATGGCATCGACCGCAGGTGTCGGCAGTAACCGTCTTTAGCTTGTCGACATCATCGGCTGAGGTGTGTTTGCCCTTGTGACAATCGCGGCAGCCGACGTCTTCGGTCTGGTGCCGACTGATCTGCCAGTCAGCAACGATGCTCCTGGTTTCGTCGCGATGGCAGTCCACGCAATCGTCGGCTATGGCGAATGGGGCGATCAGAGTAAAAACGATTGCAGGAACAGCGATTCTCAAAGCAGTCAGCATCTTGGTGCTCCCAATTATTCTTGTTGCCTGTTTGAAGTGACCGATGGTATGCGTGCGCGCCAATGTCGGCAATCAGTCTGCGGATATTACCTATACGCCACGGTATGATGGCTCGCAAGTTCAGAGGGAGGTGAGCATGAACTGGGATGCGTTACAGTGACGAAGAACCCTACGAAAGTTTCTCGCTTTTTCAGCCTGTTAGTGCTGCTGTCGTTCACTGCAGCGGCAGACGACTACACGGAAGCTTATGCCGATCTGGTCGCTGCGTACGAGCTCCAGAATTACCCGGCGATGGTCGTTGCAGCCGAGAAGTCACTTGATGCTCGTCCCGAGTACCCCGGCGCGTTATTCAATCTTGCATTTGCCCAGGCGCTGGCCGGTGAATCCGAGGATTCACTGGCGACGCTCGAGCGCCTGTTGGCCAAGGGGATCGACTACAACGCCTACAACCTGGACGAATTCGCTGCCGTGCGTGAGCTGCCTGGATGGATTGCCTATATCTCCGGAATCGAGGAACTCTACGAGCCCATTGGAGAGGCCAGCGTGGCATTGCAGCTCGAAGACGGCTTGTTTGTGCCCGAAGGCATTGCGCTCGACGAGTCTGGAAGCTTCTTGCTCGGTAGTATTCACAAAGGGCAACTGATTCGTGCGAACGGCAATGTCGAACTGCTCAGCGACAGGGCAGGCCACTGGAGTGTATTCGGCATGCGCTTCGACGAGAAAGGCGATCTCTGGTTTGCCAGCGCAGCGGTGCCGCAGCTTGCGGATGTCGGCGGCAGTACCGGCAAGTCGGGACTGTTTCGCATCGATGTCGCGACTGGTGACATCACGCGCGAAGTCATACTGCCGCAGGAGGCAGATGAACAAGTTCTCGGTGACCTTGTCATCGCCGGTGACGCGATCTATTCAACCGACAGCCTGACCGGTGCCCTGTATCGCTACAGAATCGAGACGGACAAACTCGAGACGCTGCTGGAGCCTGGTACGTTCGGTTCGCCACAGGGCCTGGTGTTTGACGAATCCGGTGAGCATCTCTATGTCGCAGACTACATCGGGGGTCTATACCGGGTATCGGTCGCCGACGGTTCGCGAGATCGTCTGCGCGTTCCCAAGCAGATCAGTGACCATGGCATCGATGGCCTGTATCGATATGGCAGCGAACTCATCGCGATCCAGAACGGTATACGCCCGCATCGTGTCGTTGCATTCCAGCTCAGCGATGACGGCCTCGCTGTCGAGGGAGTGCGGACACTGGCTGCTAATCACGAGCTGTTCGACGAGCCGACCCTCGGCGTAGTGCAGGGCGACGCGTTCTATTTCGTTGCCAACAGCCACTGGAACCGGTTTGATCAGAACAATACCCTTCCAGAGGGCCTTTCCGGACCGATCATTCTGAAAGTGAGTATTGCGTCACAGGAATAGCTTGACTTCCCTTATCAGAATGACTATTCTGCCCAACTATGAACCGGGCACGTACATTCGATCCCCACGCGACGCTCTCGCAAGTCGTTGATTTGTTTTCGTCGAAGGGTTACTCCGAGACCTCGATGGAGGACATCGTGCAGACGACCGGCGTTAGCCGCTATGGGCTGTATGGCACGTTCGGCAACAAACGTGAGCTGTTCGAGCAGGCGCTCGAGCAGTACGCAGAAGGCATGGGCAAGCAGTCCTTCCTGCGCTTGCTGGAGCCAGGAGCCTCGTTAGGCCACATTCGGGCAATTTTCGACGAACGTGTTGCAGACATGTGCTGCGCTGAGGAACACAAGGGCTGCTTGTTCATCCACACCGCGATGCAGTTGGCCCCTAAGGACGAGGAGTTGCGCGGTGTTTTGCAGCGCTTGATGAAGCGCATGTCCAAGGCCTTTGCGATCGGCCTCGATTCCGCGAAAGGGCGGGGTGAGATAGCCAAGGACGTCGACGTAGACGCTGCGGGCGAGCTCCTGACGAGTACGATGTTCGGCCTGGCTGTCCTTGGACGCACCGGATTTCCCAAGGCGACACTGGACGGCATCGTTGATAGCACACTGGATTCGCTGCAGGAAGGCAGCAATTAGAGCATTTTTTTTGACCAAATCAGAACAGTAATTCTGATTTAGGACCCGCATCTCTGGATGCGTTTTTTTGAACTAAAACAGAATGTCTATTCTGGTAAATACGTAGGAGAGAACAATGAGGACTTTTAGCATCAAGACGATAATTTCACTGACCTTGACGGGCCTTTTCTTCACGGCCGCGGCGGCCCAAGCGGACTACGGCTACCCGGACGCGGCACCGCAGGACAAGATCGACCTCTGCGTCGCTGCGATTGGTGAGCAGGCTAACTACGACGGCGCTAATTACGTTCGTCACGAAGTTGAATCCAAGGCGCGAGCCACGATCGGGCATACGCTCAGCATCAGCACACAGGTTTACGATGAGACCGACGGTCAGTTGATTCGTGAATACCGCACGCTGTGTGCAGTTTCGAATCGGCCAGAGCCGGTCGCGTTCAAGATTCGCGAAACGAAGTGAGTGAAGAATTACAGGGCAATGGTGACAATCAGCGGCAAGTGGTCGGATCCAATGCGCGGCCCTGAGCGCAACTCGACCACGCTGATGTCATCGGAAACCAGGACATGATCGATCGGGATCATCGCGAATGGCATGAAGGTCGGCCAGGTAGGTACGATGCCAAAGCCGACGCGAGCATTGCGTAGTCCGGTCCGGTCTTCGAGTTCCCGGTATTCGATGTCCCACATGCTGGCGTTCAAATCGCCGACCAGTACATGCGAGCCCTCGCGCCCCTCAATAAATTCCGCAATGAACGACAGTTGTTCATTGCGGTCCGCGTAAAACTGCCGACTCACCGGGATCATCGGATGCGTACCGACGAGGTGTAGCGTAGTTCCTTCCACATCCAGCGTAGCGATAATGGTCGGGTAGCCCAGCGGTGGGCTGTCAACGTGACTGGCCGACGTGAACGGCATGCGCGAGAACAGTGCTATTCCGAAATTTCCCTCGCGCGCTTCGGCGTAGGAATACGGATAAGTCTGACGGAGTGCATCGAGTGCCTCCAGCCATTGCCCGGATACTTCCTGCAGCAGCACGACGTCGGGCGCCTCTGCATCGAGCAGATCGAATAAGCGTTGGTGATCGGTGTTCGAGGACAACACGTTGGCGTTCAGCAACTTGAGTTGCCGTTCATTGTCCGGGGCCGAGTCCGGCACGTACCAAGGGACGACCAGGCTCGCATTCAGAGCGACGGCGACCAGGAGTCCGCCAACGTACAGCGGCCGGCGATACAGCGCCAGGGCCACGCAAAGCAGAACCGACACCACCAGGTATTGCAGTTTGAAATGTGTGAAGAGCTGAATACCGAAGTGATCAATGGGCAAGGCCGTGACGATCGAAAACACGATCGTGAGAACTGCAGCGGCCTGCAACAGGCCGACGACGCTTACGCGCTTGCGGTGCATGATGTGCAGTCGGGGCGCTTGCCGACACCCAGGTGACGGAATTCACTTGCGATGCCGTCGTACAGGCGCAGCAGGGGCGCTGGCGAGTCGACTCCTGCCAGGAACTTCAATGCTTCGACCGCCATCATCGTACCAATGACGCCGGGGATGGGCGCGAGCACGCCATTGCCGGCACAACTGCCAAGTGACTCATCGGCCTCTTCATACAGGCAGCGATAGCAGGGCGAAGCCGAATAGTCAGGTCCGAATACAGCGAGCTGGCCCTCGAAACGAATGGCGGAGCCCGAGATCAGGCGGCGCCCGGTCGCTACGCAGGCATCGTTCACTTCGAACCGAGTCGCGAAGTTGTCGCTGCCGTCGAGGACGACGTCGGCGGCAGCGGCGGCCTTCGCCAGCGCCTCTCCAGACAGACGTTCAGGTATCGAATCGACGGCAATCGCGGGATTGATCTTGCGTAGCCGCGCCGCGGCCACATCGGCTTTGAGTTCACCGATATGTCCGGGTCCGTAGAGCACCTGGCGCCCGAGGTTGGTTTCGTCAACGGTGTCGAAGTCGCACACAGCAATGCGGCCGACACCGCTGGAGGCAAGGTAGGCCGCAGCCGGGCAGCCGATGCCACCGACGCCGATGAGCAGAACACTGCTTTCCGCGATGCGACGCTGGCCGTCCGCACCCACTTGCGGCAAAGCAAGATGTCGTGCGTCGCGACTCAGCGTAGTGGAGGTCATTAGTCGTCGATGGTGACTTCGATGATCTTGACGGGCTCTACGGGAACGTCCTGGTGACCGCCTTGATTGCCCGTCTGGACAGCCGCGATCTTGTCAACAACATCCATGCCGCTGGATACTTTGCCGAACACGGCGTAGCCGAAATCGCGGCCACCGTGGTTCAGGAAGTCGTTGTCCCCCAGGTTGATGAAGAACTGCGATGTGGCGCTGTCAACAACGCCGGTGCGGGCCATAGCCAGCGTTCCGCGAACGTTTGTTTCGCCATTATCCGCTTCGTTCTTGATCGGGTCGCGGGTTGGCTTCGAGGACAGGCTCTCGTCCATGCCGCCGCCCTGGACCATGAAGTTCGGGATAACGCGGTGAAAGATCGTGCCGTCAAAATGGCCGTCGGTCACGTATTGCCGGAAATTCTCGCAGCTAATGGGAGCTTTTTCTTCAAACAGTTCGACGCCGATATCGCCGTGGTTGGTTTTGATCGTGATCATGATGTCTCGCAAACGATGTGAATTGGCGGACTATTTACCACCTCGGCGTGCAGCTGTCACGCGCGGCAGGCCGGCCAGGTCATTATGGCAGCAAATATCGGTCCAGCCGTGGCTTTCGAGCAGTGCGGCGACGTCAGCCGCCTGGTCCGCACCGTGCTCCAGGAAGAGCATGCCATCGTCTTCAAGGCTGGCCGGGCAGTCGGCAGCCAGGACACGCATTGCGTCAAGGCCGTCGTCCCCGGCCGCCAGCGCTGACTGCGGCTCGTGCTGCAGGTTCAACAGCGCCTCGTCGTCGTTACGAACATAAGGCGGGTTGGACACGATAATGTTGAACTTGCGGCCCTCAACCGGCGTTGTCCAGCTGCCGTGCTCGAGTGAGATATTGCCTTTCGATAGCGCGCGGACGTTTTGCCGGGCGACCCCCAGCGCGTCCTCGCTCACGTCGATGGCCGTTACCTGGCACAGGGGGCGCTCCCCGGCAATGGCAATCGCAATCGCGCCGCTGCCCGTGCCCAGGTCGAGAATCTCCCACTCTGCCTTGCGGGGGATCTCCCGCAGGGCAAGGTCGACCAGCAGCTCGGTCTCCGGGCGTGGCACCAGCGTTGCCGGGCTGACATAGAGCTCATGCGACCAGAATTCCCTGATTCCCATGATGTACGCCATGGGTTCGCCGCCAGCACGACGCTCCAGCAGGTGCCCAAAACGCTCCAGCGAAAGCTCGTCGAGCTCGTCTTCGGGATGCGCGAACAGGTAACTGCGCGGCATGTCGATTGTCCGGCACAGGAGCACCTCGGCGTCGAGCCGGGGCGATTCACTGCTCTTAGACAGCCGGTCTGTTGCGTCCGCTATTGCGGCATCGAGCCTCATGTTGGAGTACACTCGCCGAAAATTTCTAATGTAACTGATGCGCCCATGAACGTGTATTCCAACATCCTCGACATGGTTGGCAAAACGCCGATGCTCGAGGTGACGCATATTGACACAGGCCCCTGCCGCCTGTTCCTGAAGCTCGAACTCATGAACCCCGGCGGCTCGATCAAGGACCGTATCGGCATTTCGATGATCGAGGAAGCCGAGAAGCGCGGCGATATCAAACCCGGTGACACGATCGTCGAGGCGACGGCGGGCAACACGGGTTTGGGGCTGGCGCTGGTCGCGGCGCAGAAGGGCTACCAGCTCATCATCGTCCTGCCCGACAAGATGAGCCAGGAGAAGATCTTCAACCTGCGGGCCATGGGCGCCGAAGTGATTCTCACGCGCTCCGATGTCGGCCGCGGTCATCCCGAGTACTACCAGGACCTCGGCAAGAGTGTCGCCGAAGAGCAGGGCGCGTACTTCATCAACCAGTTCGGGAACCCGGACAACCCGCTGGCTCACGAGACCGGGACTGCGCCTGAGATTGTGGAGCAGATGAACGGCGAGCTGAACGCGATCGTCCTGGGCGTCGGGTCAAGCGGTACCGTGTCCGGCATTAGCAAGTATTTGGTAGAAAACGCGCCGGATGTGGACCTGGTGCTGGCTGATCCTGTTGGCTCAATCCTGACGGACTACATTAATAAGGGTGAGATCGGCGAGGGCGGCAGCTGGCTGGTCGAGGGCATTGGTGAGGATTTCATCCCGGATATCGCGGACTTCGAAAAAGTCGTCAAGGCGTACGCCATATCGGACGCCGAGTCGTTCAGGACGGCTCGCGAACTCCTGAGAAAAGAGGGCATATTGGCCGGTTCCTCGTCAGGAACGTTGCTCGCTGCCGCGCTCAAGTACTGCCGCGAACAGACCGAGGCGAAAACCGTTGTCACGTTTGCGTGCGACACCGGTAACAAGTACCTGTCCAAGTTGTACAACGACTTCTGGCTGGAAGACCAGGGTTTCATCACTCGCGAACAATGCGGCGACCTGCGCGACCTGATCGGCCGGCCTCACGGTGAGCGTGCGACGATCACGATTGGACCCACAGACATACTCACGACCGCGCACAACCGCTTGCGTAACGCCGGCTTTTCGCAGTTGCCCGTAATGCATGAGGGCAAGCTGGTTGGTGTCGTTACCGAAGATGCCATTATCCAGTTCGTTTACGGGCACCCGGACCTGATGACCGCTCCGGTCAAGGACGCGATGGAGTCAGCGTTCATCAAGCTGGACAGGACCGAGAGCTTGAACAACCTTGTGGCGATGCTGCGCGTCCAGCCCTATGCGGCGATCATGGATGGCGAGGACTTTCTTGGGCTGATCACGCGATCCGACGTACTCAATTACCTGCGCCGGCAGATGTAGGAAGATCGAATGACCGATAAGAAGAAATTCGCGACTCGCGCAATCCACGCCGGGCAGGAGCCAGACCCGACGACGGGCGCGATCATGCAGCCGATCTATGCGACCTCGACGTATGTCCAGGAAAGCCCGGGCGTACACAAGGGCTACGAGTACTCGCGAACGCAGAATCCGACACGCATGGCTTACGAGCGGTGTCTGGCGGATCTTGAGTCCGGCGGGCATGGCTTCGCATTTGCGTCAGGCATGGCGGCGACCGGGACGATCCTCGAACTGGTTGATACTGGTAGCCATATTATCGCGATGGACGACCTGTACGGTGGTACGCGTCGACTGTTTTCGGGCGTGCGCGAGCGTAGCGCGGGTCTCGATTTCAGCTACGTCGACCTGAGCGATCTCGATGCTGCCGCTGCTGCGTTTCGTGACGACACGGCGATGGTCTGGATAGAGACACCAACGAACCCATTGCTCAAACTCGTCGATTTGAAGGCAATCGTTGCGCTGGCGAAGAAGAGCGGTGCGATTGTCGTCGTCGACAATACGTTTGCAACTCCCTACTTGCAGCGGCCGCTCGAGTTCGGCTGCGATATCGTCATGCACTCGGCGACCAAGTTCATCAATGGACACTCCGATATGGTCGGCGGCGTCGTTGCCACGTCGCGCGACGATTTGGCCGAACAGCTCGGGTACCTGCAGAACTCCATCGGTTCGGTAACTGGACCCTTCGACAGCTTCCTTGCG
This sequence comes from uncultured Woeseiaceae bacterium, assembly GCA_964557165.1. Taxonomy (GTDB): domain Bacteria; phylum Pseudomonadota; class Gammaproteobacteria; order Steroidobacterales; family Woeseiaceae; genus UBA1847. Next base: position 1,999 of record CAZKZE010000087.1, on the reverse strand, counting down.
TTGCGAGGCCTGAAGACGCTCGATGTGCGCATGGAACGGCATTGCAGCAGCTCGATGAAGATCGCCGAATGGTTAGAAGACGACGAGCGTGTCGAACGGGTGATTTACCCGGGCCTGCCATCACATCCGCAGCAGGATCTTGCGAAAGAGCAGATGCCCGGCTTTGGTGGCATCGTGACGTTCTTTGTTAAGGGTGACTTGGAGAATGCGCGTCGATTCCTCGAGCGCTGCGAAGTGTTTTCACTCGCCGAGAGTCTGGGCGGCGTCGAAAGCCTGGTCGATCACCCCGCCATCATGACGCATGCGAGTGTTCCGGAAGCGGAACGTACCGCGCTCGGTATCAGTGACACGCTGATCCGACTCTCTGTTGGAATCGAAGACATCGATGATCTGATCGCCGACCTCGATCAGGCGCTTTCCTGACACGACCAGTATCGCCGGACTAAGTTAAGGGTTGACTTAATTAAGTAAATCCTTATCATGGTTCGCCATGGATACATTCACTGCACTTTCGGACCCTACGCGGCGGCTGATTATCGAGTCGCTGGCTGTCGGGGAGTCGTCATTCGGCGAACTGGCGGACAAGTTCGAGATGAGTCGGCCAGCCGTCTCGCAGCACCTCAAGGTGCTTCGTGAGGCAGGCATTGTCTCGTCGAGGGCGGACGCCCAGCGCCGCATTTATCGACTCAGCGATGACAGCCTCCACGAGATCGAAGCGTGGCTCAGGAAGGTGCGCGAATTCTGGAACCAGCGTCTGGATCGACTCGAGACGCTGCTTGCTGAAGAGGAGATGGACAATGAATGACTATGGCGAATTGCTCGACGAAAGCACGGTGCGTTTCGAACGACTGCTGCCGGGGCCCATCGACCGCGTCTGGAGTTACCTCACTGAAAGCGACAAGCGAGCAAAGTGGTTGTGCGGGGGTGATATCGAAACCTCCGAGGACGGACATGTCGACATGCACTTTCACAACCTGTCGATCTCGCAGGCGACAAAGGACGACATTCCCCGTCCCGAGAAGTACAAGGACATGCCGGAAAAGATGTCGTTCGCCGGCAAGGTCACTCGTTGCGAGCCAAAGACGCTGATTGAGCACACCTGGGAATTCGACGACGAAAACTCTCTCGTTCTGTACGAACTGACGGAAGAGGGCGACAAGGTCCGCCTCGTATTGACACATCGTCGACTCGAAACCAGCGACATCGTACTCAGCGTCAGCGGTGGCTGGCACACCCACCTCAACGTCCTCGAAGATGTACTCGCGGGTGATGTATTGCGACCGTTCTACAAGATGCAGACGGAATACGAAACGGAGTACAGCCAGCGACTGGGCTTGGGATGAGCGCTCTCAGGACAGCAATCTTCATGATGCTCGGGCTTGCGGCGTGTTCATCGGCCCCGCCGGAAACCGCTGCGCCCGAACCGGAAGAGTATTGGGGAGTGCCAGACCTGGCGCTACAGGCGTTCATCCCACCAATGCTGTTGGCAGGTGAAGGTGACACCATCTACATATCGCACTTGATTGAAAACATCGGCGATGGAGTGTCGGACGAAACGCAAATTAGCTACTACATTTCGAACAGATCCCCCGTCGATCCGGCTGCCTCAATCGTGATAGGTGAGCGAGCAGTCCCTTCGCTCAAGCCAGGAGAGAGCGACGACAGCATGGAACAGGTATTTGTCATTCCTGCTGGCGTCGGCCGGCCACCGGTGTACCTGGCCGCTTGCGTCGACGTTAACGACATCGTCGAAGAACTGCGCGACGACAATAACTGCAGCGTCAATCGTCTCGGCGAAAACCAGATGCCTTTCGAAAGCGGTGCAGTAATGCCCGGTGGCAGCGCACAGCCCGATAGATAGACCACAAGTGCTGCCGTTGAACGACCGCTAAGCACCCAAGAGCGGACGTTCAAATGCTAGGATTGAGCACATTATGAATGGCGGCTACTGACCCGAAGCGGACGGTCGCTGCTTTACGGTAGATCGGGTGACATTTCA
>CAZKZE010000086.1:0-11970 GCA_964557165.1 uncultured Woeseiaceae bacterium | reverse complement strand
TCGACAACCTTGCGTACGCGATTCACGATGTACAGGCGGCAGTCGCCGATCTCGGCGATGCCTCAATCGAGCTCGAGAAGCTGCACGAACAGCTACTCGACATGAGCGAACGACTGGCAATACTGGCTGCCGAAGACAGCTGGGATGGTTTGCGCTGGCTGGAGATCAACCCCAGGAGTCTGCGCCTGCACCTGACGCCACTCGACGTTTCCTCAAAACTCAACGGACTCATCGACAACGGTTTCCAGTCCTGGATCTTTACATCAGCGACACTCGCGGTCGGCGAGGATTTTTCACATTTCGGTTCGCGTATGGGCCTGGCTGGCGTCTCGGGATTAACGTTTCCCAGTCCGTACCGGGTCCAGGACAACGGGCTGATCTTCCTGCCGCCCGGCTTGCCGCAACCGTCCGACCCGTCGCACACCGATACGATGCTCGAAAACGTCACGCCGCTCCTGGATATGACGAGCGGCGGCATGTTCTGCCTGTTTACGAGTCATCGGGCATTGAACAACGCAAAGAAGTGGTTCAAGACGAACAAGTCGGTTCTGGGGAAGCGCAAACTGCTCGCCCAGGGTGATGCGCCTCGCGATGACCTGCTGCGCCGTTTTCGTGAGTATGGCGATGCCGTCCTGCTGGGCACGGGCAGTTTCTGGGAGGGCGTGGATGTGCGCGGCCCGGCGCTGAGCGTCGTGGCGATCGACAAGCTGCCATTTGCTTCACCAGCGGACCCATTGATGATGGCGCGCCTGGAGTTCATACGCCGCGAGGGCGGTAACGGCTTCATGGATCACCAGTTGCCGTTGGCGGCACTGTCGCTGAAGCAGGGCGCCGGGCGTTTGTTACGCGACGAGAATGACTATGGTGTCGTCGTACTCTGCGATCCGCGCATAACCGGCAAACGCTATGGGAGCAAGTTTCTCGAATGTCTCGCGCCGATGCCCACGACGTCATCGCTCAATGATGTGGCCAGTTTTCTTGCGTCGCGAGAGCGTACCGGGGCGGTCGCATGAAGTTGTTGGCGATCGATACGTCGTCACTGGCCTGTACCGTGGCCGTCGATGTAGATGGCGAGACCCTCGAGCGTCACGAGGAACAGGCGCGGGAACATACGCGCTTGTTGATGCCGATGGTTCAGGCGGTCCTGGCGGACGCGGGGCTCACGCCGGAGGACCTGGATGCCGTCGTGCTGGGCAATGGGCCGGGCTCGTTTATTGGCATGCGGATCGCAGCATCAGCTGCACAGGGGATTGCTCACGGGGCAGGACTGGATATCGTCCCCGTATCGTCCATGGCGGCGGTCGCGGCGCAGGTATTCGAAGAAACAGATGCCGAAGAGGTGGTCATCGCCCAGGACGCTCATATGCACGAGGTCTATCTCGGCGCCTATCGGCGCGGGTCGGGCCACGATCTCGTGGAAGTGTTCCCGGAACGGCTCCAGACACAGACCCTGGTAGAGGAATTGTCGTCGCATCAGGCAGCCGGACGGGTGGCAGCCGGTTTCGGTTGGGAGCGCTACCCGGACCTTGCCGCCGCGAACGCCGCCGTCATCGGGCAGCTATCTGACGTGCAACACCCACGTGCCCGCTTCCTGTTGCCGCTCGGTGCTGCGGCGTTGGCAGACGGCGTTGGCATCAGACCCGCGGACCTCGTTCCCGCCTATCTGCGCAGCAAAGTGGCGCAGAAGCCCGCCGGATAAGGGACGTAACAGAACTGTAATATACTGCTGTTGAAATGCGAGGTTTGAATTCCGGCAGATGGGCATGCCCGCAGAAAAAATCCTGATCGTTGAAGACGAACAGGCGATTCGCGAGATGATCGCGTTTCACCTGTCGCGTGCTGGTTACGAGACGTTTGAGGCGGCGGATTGCCGCGAGGCAAGGCACCTGTTGACCGACAATCGGCCGGACCTCGCACTCGTCGACTGGATGCTCCCCGATATAAGTGGTCTCGAACTCACCCGCATGCTCAAGCGCGACAAGGAGTACGAAGATCTCGCGATTATCATGCTGACTGCACGCGCCGAGGAACGGGACAAGGTCTCGGGTCTCGAGGGCGGTGCAGACGATTACATCACCAAGCCGTTTTCGCCGCGTGAACTGCTTGCGCGCATCCAGGCCGTATTGCGCCGGATGAACGTATCCGCGAACGAGGTTGTTAGCGCGGGAGCACTCGAACTCGATACGGCGGGGCACAGGGTCCTGGCCGGCGGAAATGAAATTAGGCTCGGCCCGACCGAGTATCGTCTCTTGCACTTCCTGATGACGCACTCCGAACGCGTTTACAGCCGGGCACAATTGCTCGATCGTGTCTGGGGTGCCAACGTCTATGTCGAAGAACGCACGGTCGATGTACATGTGCGGCGGCTGCGCAAGGTCCTGGCGGACGCCGGAGCCGATCGCTATATCCAGACCGTTCGTGGTGCGGGCTACAGGTTTTCGACTCGCGATGTCTGACGCTGCCAAGAAATTCCTTCTGGGCATATTGCTGTTCCTGGCGGCCGGTGGACTGGTCGGCGGTCTTTATGGCCACGCGGTGCCCGGCCTGTTGATTGCCGCTCTCCTTGCCCTGGTATGGCAGGTACGGCAGCTTCTGAGTTTCGATCGCGCATTGCGTACCGGTAACTTCGATGACTTCCGCTATGGCGAGGGGATCTGGGAGCAACTGTTCTCTCGTTTTCGCTACGAAGACGACAAATCGACACGCCGCAAGAGCGACTATCGTCGCTTGCTCAAGGAAATTCGCAAGTCGACCAACGCGATGCCGGATGGGGCCGTGGTTCTTAACGCCGACAACGAAATTGTTACGTGTAATCGCGCGGCCAAGGAGTTGGCCGGCCTCAAGCGTAAGAAAGATCGCGGGCAAAGAGTCGACAACATCCTGCGAGACCCGGAACTGGTTAATCTTCTGCATGCGGAAGACCAGTCATTCAGGATCGAGATACCTTCGCCCGTCGCCGATGGAAACTGGTTGAACTGCAGGGTCGTCCCTTACGGTGCTGACCAGAAACTTCTTCTGCTTCGCGATGTGACGGAGCGCATCCAGCTGAGCAAGATGCGCCGTGATTTCGTAGCCAATGCGTCGCATGAATTGCGTTCGCCGTTGACCGTAATCAGCGGTTATCTCGATGCGCTATCCGACGATGACCAACTGCCGTCGACGTGGGCCAAACCGGTATTGCAAATGCAGACCCAGGCGAAGCGCATGCGCCATATCCTGGGCGAACTGCTGGAGCTGTCGAGGCTGGAGAGCGCCGGGAAAGCAGAGTCGGACCAGGCGGTGGACGTTGCTGACTTGTTGAAGATGGCGAAGCAGGCGTTCGAAGGGCACGCGCAGGTCGCGTCCATTGTGGTCCGCGAGGAGTCAACTGCCGGGCTCATTAGCAATCCGGCGGAGATCGAGACGGTCATCGTGAACCTGCTTGCAAACGCGGTTCGGTACACACCGGATGATGGCGAGATTACCCTGACATGGCGTTCAGACGTCGACGGTGGCGATCTCATCGTCGGCGATACCGGGGAAGGCATCGCCCCGGAGTTCATTTCCCGGCTCACGGAGCGCTTCTTCCGAATCGACAAAGGGCGCAGCCGCGAGGCTGGCGGGACCGGCCTGGGTCTCGCCATCGTAAAGCACGTATTGGCTCGCTACGACGCAGAGTTGATCATTGCGAGCACAGTCGGAGAGGGGAGCGAGTTTTGCTGCCATTTTCCGCCAAATCGCGTCGTTATCGTGCCGCCTGCCGTTCTGTCATAAAACGGCAACACTTCTGGCATATCGTCCTGACCTGGCGCGGCGAGTGGGCGCCTGGATAACTACCAACAAGGGCTTGCGAACAATGAAACAGATCCTATCGATGGTGGTGGCATCGTCCATCATCCTTACTCCCGCTGCATTTGCGGCTGTTAGTGACGAAGAAATCGCACAATTGCGTGAGCAATTGGCCGCGGTTGCCATTCGTCTCGACCAGCTGGAGGCCGAAAATGCCGAACTGCGAGCCGCGCAGAACCAGGTCGATGCTGAAGTCAGCGAGGTCAAGACCCAGGTTGCGGACATTCCAGCATCCGGTTCCGGCTGGGAAGATCGCGTGAGTCTCGGCGGCGATTTTCGGTATCGCTACGAACGCATCGATTCAGAAGGCTCGGATACGCGCCGCCGCAACAGAATTCGCGCACGCGCGAATATCAAGGCGCAGCTGGACGACCGAACCGAAGTCGGATTCGGTCTCGCGACCGGCGGCGATGACCCGGTATCAACGAACCAAACGCTCGGTGCCGGCGGATCGTCGAAGAACATAGCGCTGAATCTTGCCTACGTGGATTGGGAAGCGGTCGATGGCCTGCATCTGTTCGCGGGCAAATTCAAGAGTCCGCTGCTGCGGGTTGGCGGGCAGCAGCTCACCTGGGACAGTGACTGGACGCCCGAAGGACTGGCGCTAAAGTACAAGCGCGACTGGTTCTTTGCGAACGCGCTGGGCACCTTCCTCGAAGGTGATAGCAGACAGTCCGACAGCAACTTCAGTTGGGGTGGCCAGATTGGCGCCAGCGCCGTTGTTGGTGATGTGGAACTGACTGGTGGTATCGGCTACTACAATATTCCGACCAGGGGTAATACAACGACGTTTGGCGATCCGTCGGACCCCGGCGACTTTTTCGGCAACACGGCGGTTCAGCAGGTCGATGGACAAGCTTGCGGCACGACCCCGGATGAAGTCTGTGTTTACCTCTACGACTACAACCTGACCCAGGCCTTCGGATTGGCCTCTTTCGAGATTGGCCAGTGGCCGACCAATGTGTTCTTCGAGTACATCACGAACAGCGATGCGTCGGATAACGACACGGGCTGGGCACTGGGCGCCTCTATCGGCCAGGCCAAGAACCGCGGAGAGATGCAGTTCTCATATTATTTCGCGGACAAACAGGCTGATTCGATGCTGGGTCTGCTGACCGACTCCGATTTCGGCGGCGGCGGTTCTGACGCGAAAGGCCATCGCTTGCATTTCACGTACGGCATGAGCAAGACCTGGGCTATCGGCGCGCAGTACTTTATCAACCAAGTGGATGTCGCATCGGGTAGCAAGAGTGACTACGATCGCCTGATGATCGACATGCAATGGAAATGGAAGTAGGCTCCCGACAACAAATCTGAGCGAAGTATCATCATGGAAACATCCGGTTTGACCGACCACATCTCGCGTCGATTCAACAAGGACATCGAGGACCTGCGTAACAATGTCCTGGCGATGGGCGGCCTCGTGGAATCGCAATTGTCACTGGCAATAACCGCGATTGTCACCGGGGACAGCGCGCTAGGTCTCCAGGTCGCCGAAGATGACTACAAGGTCAACAATCTGGAAGTTAATATCGACGAAGAGTGCGGACGTATTCTCGCTACGCGCGCGCCAGCGGCCGGCGATCTGCGCCTGATCGTTGCGATCATCAAGACCATTACGGACCTCGAGAGGATTGGTGACGAAGCCGAGAAAATCGGCTTCCTCGCCTCCAAACTGGCGGCCATGGACCGGCCGTCGGATTCCTATCGCGAGCTCAAGACCCTGGGCCAGCACGTGGCACACATGGTGCGTGACGCGATGAATGCCTTTGCGCGTCTCGACGTGGAGGACGCGTGGGAAGTCGTCCGTGAGGATGAGCGGGTCGATGAGGAATATGAGGCGATCCAGCGGCAGTGCATCACGTTCATGATGGAGGACCCACGGTCCATCAAGCGAGTCATGAACGTTACGTGGTGTGCCCGGTCACTGGAACGGATCGGTGACCATGCGAAGAACATCTGCGAGTACGTGATCTATATGGTGCAGGGCAGGGATGTGCGTCATACTGCGATTCCCGATGCACCGGAAACCGACGCGTAAGCAATGACACTACCGAATCGTCGCCTGCTTAACCTGGCAGGATTTCTCGTTTGCGCGGGCATGATGGGTTTCGCCCTTTTTGCCCAGCACGTTCTCCTTTTGGACCCTTGCCCTCTGTGCATATTGCAGCGCATCGCGACGATTTCGCTCGGCATCGTCTTCCTGCTCGCTGCCCTGCAGAACCCGGGCAATATCGGCGCGCGAATTTACGGCGTGCTGGTTGGGCTGGTCGCGGCTTGTGGCGTTTCGATCGCGGCATGGCACGTCCGGCTACAGAACATGCCAGCGGACGAAGTCCCGTCTTGCGGTCCCGGCTATGACTACATCATGGAGAACTTCGCGTTTCTCGATGCCCTGGACCTGATATTCGAAGGCTCGGGCGAATGCGCCGAAGTCGTCTGGCGGTTGTTGGGCCTCTCGATGCCCACCTGGGTCGTGATCGGACTCGGCGGGCTCGGCATTGCTGGAATCTGGAACAACTTCCGCAAGGCCTGACCGCGCCCCTACAAAAGCATCAGCTCAAGGACGCGCCTGTACATTCGGGTAAGCGTCACGACATCTTCCACTTTTACGTGTTCGTCGACCTTGTGAATCGATGCATTGACGGGTCCCAGTTCGACCACGTCGGATCCAGCCGGCGAGATGAAACGGCCGTCCGAGGTGCCACCGCCTGTTGAAAGTTCAGGCGCAATTCCCGTGCATTCCGTAACCGCCTCGTGAACCGCGTTGATCAGCTTGCCTGGCTGCGTAAGAAACGGTTCGCCTGACAGGTGCCATTTCAGTTCGTACTCGATGTCATGTGTATCAAACACAGCATGGACCTTCTCCTGCAGTGACTCGTGGGTCCACTCGGTCGAGTAACGGAAGTTGAACCGCGCGGTCAGCTCGCCGGGCGTCACGTTCGGCGCTCCGATTCCCGCTCGTACATCAACAACCTGAAAGCTTGTTGGTGGAAAGAACTCGTTGCCGTCATCCCACACGATGTCATGGAGTTCGGCCAGTACCGGTGCAAAACGGCGGATAGGGTTATCGGCCAATTGCGGGTAGGCAACGTGACCCTGGACACCATGGACCTTCAGTATGCCGCTCAATGAGCCGCGTCTCCCTATCCGAACGATATCGCCCAGCCGGTCCTGGCTCGATGGCTCGCCGAGCACGCACCAGTCGATACGTACGTCCCTTTCTGCCAGCGCCTGGATAACCTTGAGCGTCCCATCGCGGGCGCGGCCCTCTTCATCACTCGTGATCAGGAGAGCAATGTTGCCGGGATGATCGGGATGCTCGCCAAGAAACTCCTCAAGCGCGACGATCATTGCAGCCAGTCCGCTTTTCATATCGGCGGAGCCTCGACCGTAAAGAACGCCGTCTTTGAATGTCGGTTCGAACGGATCGGTATTCCATTCCTGCTCGTCACCCGGGGGCACGACGTCGGTGTGACCGGCGAAACAAAACACGGGCGAGTCGCTGCCGCGTCGCGCCCACAGGTTGGTCACGTCATTGAAAGACATCGTCTCGCAGACGAATCCGAGTCGCTCGAGACGCTCGCTTATCAGGGACTGGCAGCCGGCATCATCCGGTGTAATTGAACGGCGTCGAATCAACTCGCACAGGAGGTCGATTACAGGTTCGTCGAGGTCATGTGACATTGCTTCAGATAGATCCGATAACTACATGAAAAACAAAGAAAAGAGCATTTCATATCACTGTCGCAATCAGATCACTTTAGTTGGCTGATTGCAACAATTCGGTAACATTTCGTCCTTAAGCTTTGCACATGATTTCCAACCCCCTGGAGAACTCACAGTGAGTATTCATCGCAAAGCCCTCGCCATGACTGCAACCGCATTGGTTGGCCTGGCATTTTCGGTCAGCGCATTTGCGCAGTCCGGCCGCGACTATGTCTATGTCGTCGGTTCATCGACAGTCTATCCGTTCGCAACAGTCGTTGCCGAGCGTTTCGGCCGTAGCAGCGAATTTAAGACGCCGAAGATCGAGTCGACCGGCTCGGGCGGCGGCCTGAAGTTGTTCTGCGACGGCGTTGGCGTGGATTACCCGGACGTTGCCAACTCCTCACGCGCCATCAAGTCTTCAGAAGTTGAGATTTGCGCCGCGAACGGCGTCACTGAAATTATCGAAGTCAAGATTGGCTATGACGGTATCGTGTTTGCTAACGCTATTGGTGCCGACACGATGAGCCTGTCGCGCGAAGACATCTTCCTGGCGTTGGCCAAGGAAGTCCCGGGCGATGCCGAAGGCGAACTCATCGAGAATCCCTACGAGACCTGGGCCGACGTCAATCCGGATCTGCCTGCTATCGAGATCGAAGTGCTGGGTCCGCCCCCGACTTCCGGAACGCGCGACGCGTTCGTTGAGCTGGCGATGGAGGGCGGCTGCAAGGCAACGCCGTGGATCGCCGCACTGAAGAAATCTGACAAGAACAAGTACAAAGCCATCTGTCATACGATTCGTGAAGATGGCGTGTTCGTGGAAGCCGGTGAGAACGATAACCTGATCGTGCAGAAACTCCAGGCGAACCCAGATGCGTTTGGTATTTTCGGTTTCAGTTTCCTCGACCAGAATATGGAGAAGGTCAAAGGGTCTCTCGTGGACGGTGTTGCGCCGACATTTGACGCGATTGCCGATGGCGATTACCCGGTCTCGCGGCCGCTGTTCTTCTACGCGAAGAAAGTCCACGTAGATGTCATTCCTGGACTGAGAGGCTACCTGCGTGAGTTCACAAGTGAGCGCGCGTGGGGAGAGGAAGGTTATCTTTCCGACCGCGGTCTGATTCCTATGCCCGATGAAGAGCGTGCCCAGGTTGCCGCCGCTGTACGCGACCTGACGCCACTGTCATTGGCGGCAGAATAGGGCGCTATAATACCGAGTCTGGCGGCGATCCATCGCGGGTCGCCGTCGTCCGTTATTACAACAACAAATGCAAAGCACGACGCTAATACTGTTGCTTGGATTCATGGCGATCGCCGCGTTCTACTTCGGACGGGGACGGTCGCTTTCTCTCGTGGGCGGTCCCGGTCACGGTTTGGCGCTGCATTCTCTGCCTGGTTACTACGGTTACTACGTGGCTATCTGGGTTGCCTTGCCTGCCTTGGCGTTGTTGCTAACGTGGGTTCTCCTGGAACCGAAGCTAATTGTTGCGCTGGTAGTCAGCGGGCTGCCTGAGTCATATAGAAACCTGCCAGCCGGCGAGCTGAACCTGCTCATCAATAATATTCAGAACCTTGCGGCGGGTGATGTCATCAGTGTCGCAGCGGACGACATGCTGGAGGATGCTGCCACGCAGTTTAACGCCTACGGAGCCAAGAGCCGGCAGGTTCTCGCGGTACTGGCTCTTGGCGTTGCAGGTCTTGGGGGTGTCCATGCCTGGCGGCTGATAAATCCGGACCTGCGTGCCCGCAATCGCGTTGAGCGAGTAATTCGCTGGTTCTTGATCGCCGCCTCGAGCATCGCGATCTTCACGACCATAGGCATCGTGCTTTCAGTGCTGTTCGAGGCGATTCGCTTTTTCCAGAAGGTCCCTGTCACTGAATTCCTGTTCGGCCTGAACTGGAGCCCACAAACGGCGATTCGCGCTGACCAGGTCGGCTCTTCCGGCAGTTTCGGCGCCGTTCCTTTATTCACCGGAACGATGTTGATCACCGGCATTGCGATGGTCGTCGCCGTACCTGTTGGTCTTATGACCGCGATCTACCTGGCCGAGTATTCCAGCGCGCGCGTTCGTGGAATCGCCAAGCCGCTACTCGAGATCCTGGCCGGTATTCCGACAGTTGTATACGGCTTTTTCGCGGCGCTGACTGTTGCGCCGTGGGTGCGGCAGGCGGGCGAATCAGCCGGTATCGATGTAGCGTCGGAGAGCGCGCTCGCCGCGGGGCTGGTCATGGGCATCATGATCATCCCACTCGTTTCCTCATTGTCCGATGACGCGATTAACGCCGTCCCGACAGCCATGCGCGACGGCGCGCTGGGGCTCGGGTCAACTCGTTCGGAGACGATGACCAAGGTAATCCTGCCGGCCGCACTTCCGGGCATTGTCGGCGGTATTCTGCTGGCTGTTTCGCGCGCAATCGGCGAGACCATGATCGTCGTGATGGCTGCGGGACTTGCGGCCAATCTCACGGCAAATCCTTTTGAAGCGGTGACGACGGTCACGGTGCAGATCGTGACCCTGCTTGTTGGCGACCAGGAGTTCGATAGTGCGAAGACGTTGGCGGCGTTCGCACTCGGCCTTATGTTGTTCGTTGTCACGCTGTTCCTGAATGTCATCGGGCTCAGCGTCGTTCGCAAGTACCGCGAGCAATACGACTAGGCCGGGCTGATGAGCGAATGCAAATCCACAAGACAGAAGGTTGAAGCCGGCTTGCCGCGGCGTCTGCGCAAAGAGTTCACGTTCAAGCTCGTCGGTCTGCTGGCAACGACTGTCGGTATCGTATTCCTCGGCGTCTTCTTTTCGACGCTGATTGCTAAAGGATCGTCGGCGTTCAAGCAGACATTCCTGCAGCTCGATATCGAATTGTCGGAAGACGTCCTGGCGCCCGGAGGTGAACTTGATCTTGCCTACGCAGACTTTGATGGTCTCGTTCGCACTGCCTTGCGCGCGCAGTTACCGGAAGTGTCGGGCCGCAGTGATCGACGGGCCTTGTATCGAATCGTGAGCGTGGGCGCTGCCTACCAGGTTCGCGACCTGATAGTTGCAAACCCGGAACTTCTCGGAACCACGCAGAAGATGTGGGTGCCGGCGTCGTCGAATGTCGACATGCTCATCAAGGGCAACATCGACGCAAACCTCGACGAGGCGCTACGGCCCATTTCCGACAAGCAGATCGGGTGGGTAAGGAAACTGCAGGAAGCCGGACGCCTCGAAACGCGCTTCAATAGGGCACTGTTTACCAACGGTGACTCACGCGAGCCGGAGTTGGCCGGAATCAAAGGCGCCGTTATGGGGTCCTTGTACATGCTACTCGTTACGCTCGTGTTGTCATTTCCGATTGGCGTGGCCGCGGCTATCTATCTCGAGGAGTTCGCGCCGCGAAATCGCTGGTCGGACCTCATCGAAGTGAACATCAATAACCTGGCGGCAGTACCGTCAATCGTGTTCGGATTGCTCGGTCTTGCCGTATTCATAAACTGGGCGTCGTTGCCGCGTTCGGCCCCGGTTGTGGGCGGCCTCGTACTGACTCTATTGACGTTGCCTGTGATCATCATCGCGTCACGCGCCGCGATCAAAGCGGTGCCGCCGTCGATCCGGGAGGCTGCTCTGGGCCTTGGTGCATCGCAGATGCAAGTCGTCTTTCACCACGTGTTGCCGTTAGCAATGCCGGGGATGCTGACCGGCGCGATCATCGGCATGAGTCGAGCGCTCGGTGAGTCCGCGCCGCTGTTGATGATCGGCATGGTTGCATTCATCGTCGACGTGCCGGCGCGATTGACCGATCCAGCCACCGCACTACCGGTACAGATCTACCTCTGGGCCGACAGCCCGGAACGCGCGTTCGCGGAACGCACTTCCGCAGCGATCATCGTTCTTCTCGGATTCCTCCTGGTGATGAACCTGACTGCTGTCATCCTGCGGAAACGAATGGAGCGAAGATGGTGAGGATAGCGATTGAGCTATTAGGGAACCTGTATGAGAATGACTGCAATGACTGAAGCATCTACCGACAATCCGGTGCCACCCCCGCCTGCCGCGCAGGATCCGGCGGTTGAGCCAACAACAAGCGCGGCACCGTTACCGGAGGTGCCTGAGCGTCTCTCCGAACTCGGCCGCGAGACGGTCGGTAATATTCGCAGCGACAATCCTTTTATGGTCGCAGAAGACGTCAACGTCTACTACGGAGACAATCACGCGATCCAGCACGTGTCGCTGGAAATTGGCAAGAAAGAAGTCATCGCACTGATCGGGCCGTCAGGTTGCGGCAAGTCGACGTTTCTGCGTTGCCTGAATCGCATGAATGACACGATAGAAACTGCTCGCGTTACTGGAAACATTACGCTGGATGGCAAGGATATTTATCGGAAGGAACAGGATCCGGTCGCGCTGCGTGCGCGTGTTGGCATGGTGTTCCAGAAACCCAATCCGTTTCCGA
>CAZKZE010000085.1:0-12195 GCA_964557165.1 uncultured Woeseiaceae bacterium | reverse complement strand
CATGGTCCAAACGCCAGGCCGATGCCTTTGTCACGATGCTCAAGGAATACCTGCAAGGTAATGAGACTCGTGAGGCAAAGAAGAGCTCGGACAACTACCTGGTCAACATCCATGTCGATCAGTCCGCACTGGCGGGCGAGGTGGGTCGCTCGTCAGTGCCGATCGAGACGGTCAAACGCCTGTGTTCCCGTCAAGCGGGACCCAGGTGTTATGGCCAGACGGTCGTGATGACGGAAACCAAAGACGGCGAACCCTTAAGAATCGGGCGCAAGTCACGCGTGGTACCCAAAGGCATCGAACGGGCGGTTCGTGCCCGGGACAGGAACACGTGCCGCTTTCCCGGGTGTTGCAATAAGCGCTTTGTCGACATCCACCACATCGAACACTGGGCGAATGGTGGTGAAACGGCACTCGGGCAGCTAATGCTGTTGTGCTCGAAGCACCACACGCTGGTTCATGAAGGGGGCTTTCGTATCGAGAAGGATTTCCAGGACCAAGGCGACCGCCACGAGAATCCGCCACGTGGCGGGTTATTGAGCGCCGTGGAAAGACTCGTTAACGAGCCACCGCCACCACGTTACTGTCGAATGTGCGCCAGGGGCTTGACTATTTATGCGCATTAGTAGTCTACTATGCGCATATTTATTCAGGAAAGTACCTGGGCAACACGATGCCACCGACAACGGAAGATCAAATACAGAGGCGCGCGGCGATCCGCGACCTGCTCCTTCAGGGGCCTGCCGAAACACAGGCCTCACTGGTCAGTGCGCTCCAGGATCTTGGTCACATAGCCACGCAGTCGAGCGTCAGCCGTGATCTGCGCGAGATTGGGGCGATCAAAACCACGCGGGGTTACGAGCTTCCGGCTGCCGGCTCGTCCGGCGACGAGCAGGTTGCCGCCGTCGCGGAGTTGCTTCGCAGCATCACGCCGGCCGGTTCGAATCTGCTCGTTATTCATACAGCCATCGGCGCAGCACAACGCGTTGGGCTGGCCCTGGATCGTTGCGGCTGGCCTGGCATGGTCGGGACGATTGCAGGAGACGACACGGTCTTCATCGCCACCGAATCGGCACATGCACAAAAGAATCTTATTACCCGGATCGAGCAAGCAGCTCGGTCCTGATCTATGGAGAACCCAGTGAACACGGATCAGTCCCCTATCATCCTTGCCTTCTCCGGCGGCCTCGACACGTCTTTCTGCGTACCCTGGCTCAAGGAGAATTACGGCCGCGACGTCATCACGGCCTGCGTCGATACAGGAGGCATCGATGCGGATGCAGCCGTTGCGCTGGAAGAGCGGGCAATGGCGCTCGGAGCAATCGAACACTTGCTGATCGATGCCAAGCAGGAGTTCTTCGGAACGGTTATCAAGCATCTCATCGCCGGCAACGTACTACGCGGCAACGCCTACCCGCTGTGTGTGGGCGCTGAACGGGGCCTGCAGGCGGAAAAACTCGCGCATCTCGCCAGGGAAAGAGGTGCAACGACTGTCGCTCACGGCTGCACGGCCGCCGGGAATGACCAGGTCCGCTTCGAGGTTGCACTGCGCACCCTGAACCCGGGCCTCGAGGTGCTTGCCCCCGTGCGCGACAATAGCTGGGTTCGCGACGAGCAACTCGCCTATCTCGAAGAACACGATATGCCGCTGCCCGCGCAGGGATCGGCCTACTCCATCAATCGCGGACTCTGGGGTATCACGATAGGCGGCCAGGAAACACTGACCTCGGAAAACTCCATTCCCGAATCGGCCTGGGTGCTGTCGAAGGAAGCGTTCGCCAATCCGCAAGAGCCGTCGACCCACACCTTGCGCTTCAGTAAGGGCATACCCGCGGCGCTCGACGGCAAGGCATTGCCGCCGGTGGCACTGATCGAGGCGCTCGAAGAACTGGCCGGCAGCTACGGCATAGGCCGCGGCATCCACCTGGGCGACACGGTACTGGGTACCAAAGGCCGCGTCGCCTTCGAAGCGCCCGCCGCCATCACATTGATCACGGCGCATCGTGAACTGGAAAAACTGGTTCTCAGCGCACAACAGGCCCGTATCAAGGACAGCGTTGCCGCTGTTTATGGCGACCTGGTTCATGAGGGCAAGCAGCTCGACCTGGCGTGTGACGACATAGAAGCCATGCTTACTTCGTCACAGCGGCGTGTCACGGGCACGGTCAAATTCACGTTGCGGCCCGGCCAGCTGTTCATCGATGGTGTTGAATCGGACTACTCGCTGCTTGCTGCGACCAAAGGCGTCTATGGCGAGGCCGCCGGCGAGTGGACACCGGCCGACGCGCTGGGCTATGCCCGCGTGCTGTCGCTGCCCGGATCGCTGCAAACCCGCGCCGGCGAGGCTGGCGCATGAAAAGCGTCGTCGTCGACAAGATCGCTTCAGTTGCGCAGCACAACGACCTCACATCGGAGTTGCGCCTGTCGAAGGACATCCCCTGCGAGGAAGGCATTCTCGTCGCCGCGCGGGTGCTCAATAACAAATCGCGCTACAACCAGCTCGAGCTGACCTCGGGTCGTATGGCGACGATTAACCAGGGCGATGTCATCGTTGGCGCGCTTGGCCACCGCAAAGCGCTGCGTGGCTACTCGGGACACCTGCCCGGGACACTTAAGCCCGGCGATACGATCCAGGTCCTGAACATCGGCGGAGTTCTCGGCATCTGTGATTCAGCCAATCCGGACGTCGGCCCGCCGTTCGATTGCGAGGTACTGGGCACGGTGCTGAGCTTTCCGTATCTCGGCGAGCGTATTGGTGTACCCGCCCGCGCTGGCTCGGAATCGCTGGACGCCGATGCGCCCATCGACACGAATGGCGTACCCGTAATTGCCATGGCCGGAACGTGCATGGACTCGGGCAAGACCGCCGCGGCCTGCGCCATCGTGGGCCGGCTGCGGCATCTCGGATTCCACGTCGCGGCGTGCAAGGCCACCGGCGTTTCGCTGCGGCGTGATGTGCTTGCGATGGAAGATGCCGGGGCCAGCGAGACGATGATCTTCTCCGACTTCGGCATCGTCACGACGACGGAAGCCAACGGGCCCGAACTGACTCGAGCCCTCCTGACCGGGCTTGCGAAACAGCAACCCGACGTCATCGTTCTCGAACTCGGCGACGGTTTGCTCGGCGCCTATGGCGTCGGTGCGATCCTGTCGGACGAGGCGATTCGCGACTCGCTCACCGCCGTCGTGCTGTGCGCCAATGACCCGGTCTCCGCGTGGGGTGGAGTAGAACTCCTGCGCAAGGAGTTCAGTATCGAGCCGGCCGTGGTTACGGGCCCTGCCACCGACAACGATGTGGGTGTTCAGCAGATCGATGAACGCATGGCCTTGCCTGCGATTAACGCTTTGATCAATGGCGTGGCGCTTGGCGACATGATTGCGAACCTGCTCAAAAAGGAGGCGGCATGAGCGCGTCAATCCCCGCTGTCATTATCGGCGCCAGCGGCTATGTCGGCGGCGAGCTGCTGCGACTGATTGCCGGGCACCCGAATTTCGAGCTCAAGGCCGCGGTCTCGGACAGTGCAGCGGGTAAACCGATCGGCGAGTTATTTGGCCACCTGGCCACTGCGTTCGACGGACATGCTTTCGTTGCTCACAGCGACTGGCTCGACCAGGTCGATGCGAACAGCGACCTTGCTCTTTTCTCGGCGGCACCTCATGCCGCGTCGGCCGCCGTCATCGCCAATGCGATCGACGCCTGTGAGAAGAAGGGGATCAACGTGCACGTCGTCGATTCCTCCGCAGATTTTCGATTCGCCGAGCAGGACCAATGGGAAAAGGTATACAAGGCGGAACATGGCGCGCCGTCTTTGCTCGACAAATTCGTCTGCGCCGTGCCCGAGCACGTGACCGAGATTGACGTTGCACACGTCGGCCATCCCGGCTGTTTTGCAACGGCTTCGACGCTCGCCACCGTGCCGCTGATCCGGTCAGGATTGACGGAAGCGGAAGTGTTCATAAGTGGTGTCACGGGCAGCACGGGGTCGGGCAGGAAGCCACAGGCGGGCACGCATCACCCGGAGCGCAACAGCAACTACTACGCGTACAAGCCTCTCGCGCACAGGCACGCGCCGGAGGTCGAGACGCTCGCTGAAGCCGCCAGTGGCCGCGCGACGACCGTGCACTTCGTGCCGCACTCCGGACCGTTCGCGCGTGGCATTCACGTCACGCTACAGGCAAAGGCGACATCGTCCGTATCAGAGGCCGAACTGCGAGAAGTTTATGAAGACGCCTACGGCGACGCCCCCTTCGTCCAGGTCGTTGCTGGCACGCCGCGCATCAAGAACGTCGTTGCCAGTAACCAGTGTCATATCGGCGTTGCGACCGACGGCAATACTGTCGTCGTCATGGCGGCCATCGACAACCTCGTCAAAGGAGCCGCCGGTGGGGCCATGCAGTGGATGAACCGCTTGTGGGACCTGCCCGAAACCGCGGGTCTCGACATGCCCGCACCTGGGTGGACCTGATGCCAACGATCAACGAACAACTGGCCCAGGCCGACCCTCGCGTCCGTGAGGCCAACCTGACTGTCCCGGTCTACGGCCAGCTGCCATTCGTGCCCGAGCGCGCCAGCGGCTGTGACATCTTCACGCGGGATGGCCGGCGTATCCTCGACCTCTACGGCGGGCACGCCGTCGCGGCGCTGGGCTACGGGCACCCGCGTCTCGTCGGAGCCATCCAGGAGCAGAGCAGCAAGCTCCTGTTCCAGAGTAATGCGGTCGCACTAGACATCCGGGCTGATGCGGCGGAGCAGCTCGTCCGCGTGGCGCCGCAGGCGCTCGAACGCGTGTTTTTCGTGAACTCGGGAGCTGAAGCCAACGAGAACGCGCTGCGCATGGCGCTGACGGCGACCGGCCGGAAGAAAGTCCTGGCCATCACGCAGAGTTTCCATGGCCGGACCGCGGCAGCGGCAACGGTTACCTGGAATGCCGACAAGTGGTACGGCTTCCCGGGCAAACCGTTTGCGGCGGACTTTATTCCCCGCGATGACATTGCAGCTGCAAAGTCGATGATCGACGACAGCATTGCTGCCGTCATATTCGAACCCGTGCAGGGCGTCGCGGGCGCGTACGACCTGTCGACCGAGTTCATCGAGACGCTACGCAACGAAACGAGCAAACATGGAGCCATCCTGATTGCCGATGAGGTGCAGTCGGGAATGGGACGATGCGGACATTTTTTTGCCGTCCAGGCGCACGGCATCGAACCGGACATCATCACGAGCGCGAAAGCGCTCGGCGGCGGTATCCCCTGCGGTGCGGTCTTGTGTACGCGCGAAATCGCGGCACTCTTCGGAACGGGTGACCTCGGCACGACCTTCGGCGGTGGCCCAATCGCAGCCGCGGCGATTGCCGCGACCGTCCAGGCGATATCCGACGAGCACCTGCTGGCGAACGTCCGCGAGCGCGAGGCGCAGATTCGAGAGCAATGCGTCGTTGGGCCGGTTGAAAAGATCCAGGGCATGGGTCTGCTGCTCGGTCTCGTTTGCGACCGGCCGGCTGCCGAAGTCCGTAACACGCTGCTCGAGCACGACATTCTGACTGGAACAAGCAGCGATCCCAACGTGTTACGCATACTTGCGCCGCTCGTACTGCAGGCGAAACACGTCGACTTCCTGTCACAAACCCTGGCAGTCATCACGCCGAACACGGACTAGAACAAGGACCACCGAATGAAAGCCTTTAACGACCTTGCAGACTTTTCGAATGACGAGATTGCCGAGCTAATCGCTCTCGCCAAGCGACTCGACGAGTCCCCGGAGCCCGAAGCACTCAAGGGCAAGGTGCTGTCGCTCTTGTTCCTGAGTCCGTCGCTCCGAACGCTTGCATCATTCCAGGCCGCGATGGTGCGCCTCGGCGGCGGATCGTTCGTCATATCGCCTGATATGTCCATACACGGACTCGAGGTTCGGGACGGAATCGTCATGGACGGCGTCGCGGCAGAACATATTCGGGAAGCCGTCCCGGTCATCGCGTCTTATGGCGACGCGATCGGCATCCGCGCGTTCGCTGACCGCAAGAAGATTGAGAACGACCTGGCGGAGACCCGGTTCCATGCGCTTACCGAGCTGATCGATACGCCCTACATCAACATGGAATCGGCGATGAACCACCCCTGCCAGAGCCTCGCGGACTGGAAAACCATGGATGACCTGGACCTCCCCGCCAACGGTGGCAAGTTTGTACTGAGCTGGGCTTATCACCCGAAAGCCCTGCCGCTAGCCGTTCCCTCCGCCACGCTTCACATGGCGGCGATGCGCGGCATGGATGTCACGGTCCTGAGGCCAGAGGGCTTCGAGCTGCCTGCGCCGATTATGCAAAAGGCCATCTTCGCGGCCGAGGAGTCCGGTGGCTCCGTCCGCGAGACCAGTGACCAGAAGGAGGCCATGGAGGGCGCGCAAATCATTTACGCCAAGTCCTGGTCGTCGACGAAGCACTACGGCGACAAGCTCGCAGACCAGAAACTGCGCGAGCAACACCTCGACTGGTGCGTTGACGAACCGTGGTTCGAGAACGCCAAAGACGACTGCCGGTTCATGCACTGCCTGCCCGTTCGCAGGGGAGTCGTCGTGGCCGACGAAATTCTCGACGGGCCACGCAGCATCGTGATCCCTGAGGCACGCAATCGCATGCTTGCGCAGATGGCGGTACTCCACCAGATGCTGGGAGGCACGTCATGACGTCGAAGAGAGATCGCACAATTGTGGTGTCGGCACTCAAGCACGCGGCACCTTATATTCGGCTGTTCAAAGGCAAGGTGTTTGTCATCAAGGCCGGTGGCGAGGTATTCGCCGACCCCGCTCAGGCAGCGGCCCTCGTTGAGCAGGTTGGCATCCTGCACCAGGTCGGTATTCGCACGGTGCTGATCCACGGTGGCGGACCCCAGTCGACGCAGCTTGCTTCAGACCTCGGTCTGGATACGCAGTTTGTCGAGGGACGCCGCGTGACCGACAGCGATTCCCTCAACGTGGCGACGATGATCCTGAACGGCCAGATCAACACGCGCATACTCGCGACATGCCGGGACCTGCAGATTCCGGCCGTGGGTATCAGCGGAGTAGACGCCGGTCTGATTCGTGCGCACAAACGTCCGCCCGTGGAGCGCGAGGGCCAGGACGCCGTCGACTACGGTTTTGTCGGCGACATCGACTCGGTCGATGCCGACATTCTCCGGAAGCAGCTCGACAACGGCCTGATGCCTGTCGTCAGCCCACTATCCTGTGATGAATCAGGGACCTTGCTGAACATCAATGCCGACACGGTCGCCGCGGCAATAGCCGCCGAACTCGACGCGGAAAAACTCATTCTCGTGACGGGTGCGACCGGCATTCTCGAGGACGTCAGCGACCCTACGTCATTAATCAGTTACATCGATCGCAAACACCTCAGGCAACTCAAGGAGAAAGGCGTCCTCGCGGATGGCATGCTGCCAAAGGCCGCCGCTATCGACGCTGCGATCGCGAACGGCGTACAGCGAGTGCACGTCATCTCTCACAAGCTCGCCGACAGCATCCTGCTCGAGGTCTTCACGAATGAGGGCACCGGCACGCTCGTTGTCGACGATATCGCGGCGCTGTCGCCCGAAGAGCAAGGCGAAGGATCGTGAGCCGGCTCTGGGAGAAAGGACTGCCGCTCGACGAGCGCGTGCTTCGTTACACCGCTGGCGAGGACCACCTGCTGGATGCGCGCCTCGTCTCATACGACGTGCAGGGCTGCATCGCGCACGCAGAAATGCTCGCCGCACAGGACCTGATTTCCAGCGAGGACTGCGCATCGATCTGTGACGGATTGCGGGCGCTTGAAAAGAGTTTCGCGGATGACGAGTGGCAAATCAGCCTCGAAGACGAGGACGTCCATACGGCACTCGAATCCCGGCTGACTGCCAATATCGGGGAGGCTGGCGGACGCCTGCATCTTGGACGATCGCGTAACGACCAGGTGCTGACTGCCCTGCGCCTGTACCTTCGTGACGCAGCGCTCAACCTCGCAGAGCGCGTCGGCGGGCTGCGTTCATCGATCGCAGCCCTCGCACAGCGCCAGGGAGACGTTGAGCTGCCGGGCTACACCCACATGCAGCACGCGATGCCATCCTCAGTCGAGCTCTGGTGCGGAGGCTTTGATGAAGGCTTTGCCGACGCGGCGGCAGGTTTCGAGGCCGTGCACAAACGCATCAACAAGAATCCGCTCGGCAGCGCGGCCGGGTATGGCACGCCCGGGTTGTCGCTGGATCGCGAACTGACGACACGGAAACTTGGCTTCGACAGCACCCAGGATCCAGTCACCGCCGCACAGCTGTCGCGCGGCAAAGCCGAGAGCGCACTGCTGTTCGAGATCGCGCTCATGATGCAGGACTTGTCACGCATGGCGAGCGACCTGTTGTTGTTCTATACCCAGGAGTTTGCCTACGTGTCGCTCGCGCCCGAGGTGACGACAGGTTCGTCGATCATGCCGCAGAAACGCAATCCCGATGTTCTCGAATTGTTGCGCGCGTCATCCGCTACGACCCAGGCCTGTCTCGACGAAGCGATGATGATCACGGCAAAGCTGCCGTCCGGATACCACCGCGATCTGCAGAGATTGAAATCACCGGTATTTCGTTCGATCGACCTCGCTATCGAAAGCGTGGACATCATGGCCTACGTGCTCGAAGGACTCGAGTTCCTGCCGGGGAATATTCAACTCGACGAAGGCATCTTCGCGACGGCCGAAGCGTATCGCCTGGTCACGGAGGAAGACATGCCGTTTCGCGACGCCTACCGGAAAGTCGCCAAACGCTACGCAAAATGATCTACACGAAGGTCGAGCGACCTCTATAATCGACTTGTCCCAGTTCACGGTCGAGATTATGAAACGTCTATCTGTTTTTGTTGCTGCACTCTTTTTCGTCGCTGGTTGCGGCCAGAGCGGTCCTCTCTACATTTCCGGTAACCCCAGCAAGGTTCAGCAGCCACCGCCCGTGGCGGAATCGACGGCTGACCAGGAGCAGGAAGAAGACGGCGACGCCGACAAGGAATAGAGCCAAACGCAATGACTGACCTCGTCCTGATCGACGGGTCATCGTATCTTTATCGTGCCTTCCACGCGCTGCCCGCCCTGACCAACTCACAGGGCGAACCAACGGGCGCGCTGCACGGCGTGTTGACGATGATCCTCAAACTGCTACGCGATGAACAACCGGCGCACGTGGCTGTCGTGTTCGATGCGCCCGGCAAGACATTTCGCGATGAGCTGTACGCCGACTACAAAGCGAACCGACCGCCGATGCCCGACGACCTGCGTTCGCAGGTTCAGCCAATACTCGACGCGGTCGCGGCGATGGGCTTGCCGCTGTTACGCGTTGAGGGTGTCGAAGCCGATGATGTCATCGGCACCCTGTGTGCCGCGGCCGAGAAGAAAGGCCTCGACGTCCTGGTCTCGACCGGCGACAAGGACCTTGCGCAACTGGTGACCGAGAAGGTCACGCTGATCAACACGATGAACGACTCACGGCTGGACCGGGATGCCGTCAAGGATAAATTCGACGTTTATCCGGAACAGATCATCGATTACCTCGCGCTGGTCGGCGACAGCTCGGACAATATTCCCGGCGTTCCCAAAGTCGGCGCCAAAACGGCTGCGAAGTGGCTGAATCTCTACGACAGTGCCGACAGCATTGTCGAGCATGGCGAAGAGATCAAGGGCAAGGTCGGCGAGAGCATGCGCGACAATGTCGAGCTGATGCGGCTATCGCGAGACCTCGCGACAATCAAGAAGGACGTCGATGTCGAGGTCGCAATCGACGACCTCACGACGAGTGACGCCGACACCGAAGCGCTCCGCAGGCTTTACAGCCACTACGAATTGCGTTCACTGCTGCGGCAACTCGACGAAGCCGCACACGATGCGCCGGAACCTGTCGCCGACGAGGAAGAAAAGGCCGAGTACGAAACGGTGTTGACCTGGGAGGCGTTCGATACGTGGCTGGACAAGATCGGCAAGGCGGATCTGGTCGCATTTGATACGGAAACCAACAGTCTCGACTACATGAACGCCGAGATTGTCGGATTCTCCCTGGCCGTTGCCGATGGCGACGCGTGCTACGTACCTGTCGCCCACGACTACCCCGGGGCCCCCGACCAGTTGCCTCGCGACGAAGTGCTCGCAAAACTGAAACCCTGGCTCGAGGACGATGCCAGCAAGAAGGTCGGCCATCACCTCAAATACGATGCCCACATCCTGGCCCGTTACGACATCGCTATGGCCGGCATGGCCTACGATTCGATGCTCGAATCCTACGTATTGAACAGTGTGGCAACCCGGCATGACATGGACTCGGTCGCGCGCCACTACCTCGGCAAGGAGACCATCCACTACGAGGACGTCGCCGGCAAAGGAGCCAAGCAGCTGACGTTTAACCAGGTCGATCTCGAGACGGCGTCGCCCTACGCGGCCGAAGATGCGGATATCACGCTGCAACTTCACGAGACCCTGTGGGGACAGCTCGGCGAGATACCGTCCCTCAAAGCCGTCTACGAAGACATCGAGCAGCCCCTGGTACCCGTCCTGCTCGACATGGAAGAAACCGGCGTGCTGGTCGATCGCAAGATGCTGCAGACCCAAAGCAGCGAACTCGCGAAGAAGATGGCCGAACTTGAAGCCAAGGCACATGAGGTTGCCGGCGGTCCGTTCAATCTCGGTTCTCCCAAGCAGTTGCAGCAGATCCTGTTCGAAAAGCAGGAGTTGCCGGTTATTCGGAAAACACCGAAGGGCCAGCCGTCGACCGCCGAAGATGTCCTCGTCGAACTCGCGAACGACTACGAGCTGCCCGCAGTCATCATCGACTACCGCAGCGTCAGTAAACTGAAGAGCACATACACCGACAAGCTCCCGTTGCAGATCAACGAGCGGACGGGGCGAATCCACACGTCGTATCACCAGGCCGTTGCTGCTACGGGTCGGCTGTCGTCAACAGACCCGAACCTGCAAAACATCCCGATTCGAACGGAAGAGGGCCGGCGAATTCGCCAGGCCTTCGTGGCGCCCGAGGGGTTCACGCTGCTCGCGGCCGACTACTCGCAGATCGAGCTCCGCATCATGGCCCATCTGTCGGCGGACAAGGGTCTCCTCAAGGCCTTCAAGAAAGAACAGGACGTGCATCGCGCCACGGCCGCCGAAGTTTTCGAAATAGCGCTCGAAGAAGTCAGCGATGATCAGCGCCGCTCGGCCAAGGCCATAAACTTCGGCCTGATGTATGGCATGTCGGCATTCGGCCTCGGGAAACAACTGGGCATCTCGCGCGGCGAAGCACAGGAATACGTCGATCTCTATTTCGACCGCTACCCGGGCGTCAAGAAGTACATGGACGATATCCGGACCAGGGCCAGCGAGCAGGGCTACGTCGAGACGGTTTTCGGAAGACGCCTGTACCTGCCCGAGATCAATGCCCGCAATGCCCAACGTCGCCAGTACGCAGAACGCAGTGCCATCAACGCGCCGATGCAGGGCACGGCGGCCGACATCATCAAACGCGCGATGATTGCGGTGCACGACTGGCTCAATACGGACCGCCCGGGCGCCCGGATGATCATGCAGGTTCACGATGAGCTTGTGTTCGAAGTGCGGGACGACGAGCTTGAGGCGGTGTCAGCGAGAGTGACGGAGCTCATGAACGGGGCGGCGGAGTTGTCGGTGGCGTTGAAGGTCGATGTGGGTACTGGCAGCAACTGGGATGAGGCGCACTAACGTAAGCGCATAGCGTCGCAGGAATACATATTCCCGAACACGCATCGCGTCCACGCCTGCACGTATTTTGGTCGACTCAGTCGCTCCGCTATGGATTCGGGAACATGTATTCCTGCGCCGTTTCGACATTTCGGCGGTGCCTCGACGAGTTCCACCACACTCTCCCCTGGGAAAGATTGGTGGCGACGTTACGTCTGGGCACCCTGCAGCGACGGCGGGGGACAGGTAGCCGAATCCATAGCCGAGCTGGTACAGAGATTGAACTACGTGCCATCGACAAAGCACGCGAGGCGTGTTCGGCTACCTGTACCGCGGCGGCGCTCCCGGCTACCGAGCCCGGCATCGCCCCAAGCACTAATTGTATTTATTTCAGTTGCTTAGGAGTTTCGGGAACTCTAATGGACCAAGTAGCTCTAATTGTTATGAGTGCGTAAGTCACTCGCCTGTTTACCTCCCTAAGCAGGCGTGCAACACGGTA
>CAZKZE010000084.1:0-12365 GCA_964557165.1 uncultured Woeseiaceae bacterium | reverse complement strand
TTGGCTTTGAGTGCGGCGACGAAGTCCTGCGAGTTCGGTAACTGACCCCAAACTGTCGGCAGGAAAGTCGCGCTACGTCCATGTGCGAGGATCACGAGGCCATCGGTCCCGGGCGTCAGTTTGGCCAGCAGGTCCGCCTCGTCAGTGACGGGGAATGGCTCCATCGGCGACAGCACAGAGACTTCCAGGTGAATTGTCGCAAGCTCGTGCTCGGTGACAGGGTCGAACCGCGGGTCCTCGAACGCCGCCTGGAACGCCGTCCACGAGACATCCTCTGCAAGGGGTCGGGCCGCATTGAGTGTTCCGCGGCAACCGCGCAGCTCTTGTGCGATACGCAGTGTCGTGAATGTCGCGGCCGGTTCCTTGAGTGCTGCCGGCAGTTCGTCGTATTGGACGGGTGGGGGTTCGCCATGAACAAGCCCGTGCTCGATCGAACCACGCGCAACGCACAATAACTCTGTGCCCACCAGGTCTTTCTGTTCAGCTGAGTGCATAGGCTCCGTACCCGACGACCCGGAACCTGTCGCCAGCCGTATCCCCGGAGTTCCGGACATCCAGCGTGCGCACCTCCAGGTTCCGCTCTTTCGCGGCAAGCAGCAGGCCGTTTAGCGCGTAGGCGCCGCAAGCATCTTCGCCGTGCAGCGAAGTCTCGCGGGCTTCGATTCGCGCCGTTGTGTTTGCGTCGATCTCCCGGGCCTCGGTGTAGGTATGGAAGTGAGACAGGTCGGAACTCACGACGATAGCCGTCTCGTCCCCGCCCCACAAGGTATCGAGCACGGCTCCAACATGGCGAGCCGTACAGACGCCAACGACGATGGGGACCAGCTGGAAGTTGTCGAGCACGCTCTGCAGGAACGGCAGGTGCACCTCGAGGCTGTGCTCCTCGGCGTGTGCTTCATCAGAGACCTCCACACAGGGCACCTCCTGCGCCTGTCTGACGCCTTCTGCGTCGATAGGCACGTCGCCGAGCGGTGTGTTGAACGCATCGACCGATGGTAGTGCCATACCCTTGAGATACACGCGGTGGGCAGGGCCCAGGAGCACGACCCTGCGGATCAGGCTGCGTCGAGCTTCAAACTGGCGATACGCGTGGGCGGCCGTGAGGCCCGAATACTGGTAGCCGGCATGCGGCGCGATGATCACCTTTGCGCCGCTTGTTGGGGCCGGTGCGGCCGCAAGAATCTCCGCGACCATGCGCTTGAGCGTCGCTGGTTCTGCCGGGTAGAACATCCCGGCTACTGCTGCTGGCCGAGCGATCATACTTGTTTATTGGGGATCAAATGCTATATCTCAAGAATGCAGGAAACTGTCGTCAATACCAAGTACTGGCATCGCGAGGCGGACGGACGCCTGCAATGTGACGTCTGCCCACGCCATTGCCGCCTGCGCGAGGGCCAGCGCGGCCTGTGCTACGTGCGCCAGCGGCTCGATGACGAGATCAAGCTGGTCACGTACGGCCGCTCATCGGGGTTCTGCGTCGACCCGATCGAGAAAAAGCCGCTCAATCACTTCTACCCGGGCAGCAGCGTATTGTCCTTCGGCACGGCCGGCTGCAACCTGGCCTGCAAGTTCTGCCAGAACTGGGATATGACCAAGTCCCGCGAAATGGACACCCTGGCTGACAGTGCGAGCCCGGAGCGACTCGCCGAGGTAGCCGAGGGACTCGGCTGCAAGAGTATCGCTTACACCTACAACGACCCGATCATTTTCCTCGAGTATGCCGTGGACATCGCCGATGCCTGTCGCGAGAGAGGCATCAAGTCCGTCGCCGTCACGGCCGGCTACGTGGACCCGGAGCCGAGAGAAGAGTTCTTCCAGGCGATGGATGCGACCAACGTGGATCTCAAAGCGTTCACGGACCGTTTCTATCACAAGATCTGCGGCGGTCATCTCGCACCGGTGCTGGAGACGCTCGAGTACATTCACAAAGAAACCGACGCCTGGCTCGAGACGACGACACTCCTGATCCCGGGCGAAAACGACTCGGACGAGGAGCTCAACCAGATGACGCAGTGGGCTGTCGAGCACCTGGGCCCTGACGTGCCGATGCATTTCTCCGCGTTCCACCCCGACTGGAAGATGCTGGATATACCGAGAACGCCGGCGGCGACGCTAGGCCGTGCTCGCAGGATCGCGATGGAAAATGGCGTGCACTTCGCCTACACGGGGAATGTCCACGACAGCGAAGGTGGCAGCACCTGGTGCCCGGGTTGCAAGCAGCTCGTCATCGAACGCGACTGGTACGAGCTCGGCAAGTGGCAACTCGATGAAAAGGGCGCCTGCCGTAACTGCGGCGCAGAAATTCCCGGGCATTTTGAGGCGTCGCCGGGGCAGTTCGGGGCGAGGCGCGTGCCTGTGCGGCTCGCAAGATAACCCGCCCTACTCCAGGCCTCCCTGGATGAGCTTGCCTTCCATCACCACGGCATCAGGTTTGACCGAATAAAGCGTATCGGGCTCCACCTCGAAAAAATTCTCGCCGAGGACCACGAAGTCAGCCGACTTGCCGGCCTCGATTGAGCCGATGCGATCTTCCATACGCAACTGGTAGGCGCCATTGATCGTGTAGCCCTTCAGCATCAAATCCAATGACAGCCGCTCGCTGGCCGGCTGGCGGAACGCGTCCGGGTCGGCGCCTTCTTCCAGGAGCACCGGCGGATACTGGCGTGTGTGCCCGACCTGCATACCGAGGAACGGCGACAACACATCAAGCCGCCAGTCGTCGCTGGAAAACGTGACATTGCCGCCGCTTTCGAATAACGGCAGCGCAGTGTAGGTGTCGTTCGAGCGCTCGGGCCCGAGGCCTGCCGCGGCCGGGTCCGGGTCATCGAGGCCGTGCCACCACGGGGTGAAATTCGCGCTGACGCCCAGCTCACCAAAGCGCGCCCGGTCGCTCTCGTGAATATTCTGCAGGTGCGCCGTTGAAACCCGCGGATAGAAATCGTCGCCTACAGCAGCCTGCGCTTCCTCGACCGCATCCAGCACCCGCTTCACCGCAAGATCGCCGATGACATGTACATGCAGGTCGAACTTCTCCTCGTGCAATTCGATCAGGAAGTCTCGCAGCTCCTCGATCGAGAGCGTGGTATCGCTAACGTAGTCGGAGTCGTCGGTGTAGGGCTCGAGCATCGCACCGGAGCGGTTCTCATCAATGCCATCCATGAACAACTTGATCGTGTTGAACTGTAGCCGCTCGCCGCCATAGGACTCACGGAAACGTTTCATCTCGGCGACGGCGTGATTGCGGCGCTGTGGCGTCGAGATCATGTAGGTGCCTTCGTAACGCAGTGGCAGCTTGCCCGCTTTTTCAAGTTCGGACAGGAAGCTATAAACGTGATCGCTGAAGTCGAGATTGCCGCCGTCATAGACCGTCGTCACGCCATGTTCGCTCAGGACCTGCAGGAAGTCGCGGACGCTTTGCTGGTGAATTTCATCGTTGACCTCGAAGACCTCGGTGAAGAACTGCCAGCCCGCACCCTCCTTGACCCAACCCGTCAGTCGCCCGTCGTCATCGCGCTTGTACATGGCGACAGGGAATTGTGGATCTTCCGAGTCCTGGTCAATGCCAAGCTCTTCCAGCGCCTTCGAATTCAGCCAGTAGCTATGCCACGAACTGCTGGTGACCCAAACCGGTCGATCGGGGAAGATGGCATCGAGGACCTCGCGATCCGGACCCTTGTCACCATCGACATAGGCCATGACGGGCCAGCAGCAAGCGCGCACCCAGCCGTCGCCCGGGTTGGCATCCGCATAGGCCTTGGCTTCGGCCACGAAGCCTTCGTGGTCGGCCGCTTCAATCGTCGCATCGTACTGCTCGATGCCAATCAGGCCGGGATGTGTATGCCCGTCGACGATGCCCGGGATGAGCATTCGACCACCGAGGTCGGTGGCATCTACCCCATCGGTAACAAACGCTTCAGCCCCGGCGTTGTCACCCACGTAGACGAACTCGCCATCGCGGATCGCCACCGCTTCGGCCCAGGGTTGTTGTTCGTCGACCGTGTAGATCTGGCCGTTGGTCAACAACCAGTCGGCCGCGGGTACTTCGGTGTCTTGTTCGGCAGTGCAGGCTGCGGTAGTGCACGCAATAATCGCAAGTTGCAGAAGGATAGATTTCTTCATCGTCGTTCCCACAGATCGAAGGCCGCTGCGATCAGTACTGATCCAAAAGGCGTGCGATTGCGTCTTCACGCTGCCCGACGACATTCTTGTCGATCGTCAGGTACGGCTCGCTGTGAACGCGGTTCGGCAATTGCGCGCGAATGGTCCCCAGGAAGCGCGGCGCGGCGACCAGGGCGAACCCATACAAGTGTCCCCCATGTTCCTTGGCGCCGATATGCTCGGCGACCTGGCGAGCCAGGTTCTCGGCGAGGTGCTGTTTGGGGTCGGATTTCTCGCCGGACATTGTGTGCCGGCCATTCCCAAAACTATCGAAGGCGCGGCCACCTTTATCGGTGATCAGGTCGTCGGTCTTGAGGTGTGCCGCTTCGTTCTCGAAGCTACGCGTGAGGCGCAGTGGCGCTCTCTTTCGCTCACGCTGGTAGATATCAGCGCGGGACTCGTCGGCGACGACAACAAGATAATACTTGTTGCCGGAGTGGGCTGTTAGTGCCATTGTTTCCTCTCGATCCTATTGTACTCCATTGGGGCACTTATGGCGTTCAATTTGCAGTTTTTCGGCGCAACCGAGCGGGTCACGGGCTCGCTGTATCTGCTGTCTGCCGGCGACTACCGCATCGTGCTGGAGTGCGGCCTGGTTCAGGGTGTAGCGGATGAAGAGGCCCGCAATCGCGACCCGCTCCCGTTCGATCCGCAGGACATCCATGCAGTCGTCATCAGCCATTCGCACATCGATCACTCCGGGCGCGTACCGCTGCTCGTCAAGCAGGGCTACACAGGGCCTGTCTACACCCACGAGGCCAGCAAGGCACTATGTGAAATCATGCTGCCGGACTCGGGCTACCTCAACGAGAAGGAAGCCGAGTGGGAGAACAGGAAACGCGGTCGCAAGGGCAAAGGACGGATTGCGCCGCTCTACACACGCGAAGATGCCGAGGCCTCAATCGGCCAGTTCCAGGGCCTCGAGTACGAGTCGCCGACTGAAATCGCACCGGGCGTAACGCTGACCCTGTTCGATGCCGGGCACATTCTCGGCTCGTCGATCGTGCAACTCGAATACGACGGCAAGGACGGCAAACGCACGCTCGTCTTCAGCGGCGATCTGGGCTACCGCGACGCACCGCTCATGGACCCGACAACGCGCCTGACCCACGCCGACACGGTACTCATGGAAAGCACCTATGGCGATCGCGACCATCGGCCGATTGCGGAGACGATCGCGGAGCTTACAGACGTGTTCGAGTCCGCGCGCGCGGCACAGGGCAATGTTCTCATTCCCGCGTTCACGGTCGGGCGTACCCAGGACCTCCTGTACCTGATGGAAGAGCATTTCGACGAGTGGAATCTCGGCAAGTGGAACATCTTTCTCGACAGCCCAATGGGCATCAGCGCGACCAAGGTGTACTCGCAATTCCGGCACCTGTTCGCGGCAACACTGTTTGAGCCAAAGTCGGACTATCCCAAGCTGCCGAACCTGTACGCGACACGTTCCCCCGAGGAGTCGATGACGATTAACGAAATCGAGGCTGGTGCCATCATCATCGCGGGCAGTGGCATGTGCACGGGCGGACGCATCCTGCATCACCTGAAGAACAACATCTGGCGACCGCAATGCCACCTCGTGATCGTGGGCTACCAGGCCATCGGCACGCTCGGCCGGCGCCTGGTCGATGGCGCCGATGAAATCAAACTATGGGGTGACACCTACCGCGTGCGTGCGCGGCGCCACACGATCGGCGGCCTGTCCGCCCACGGTGACCAGACCGACCTCGTCAACTGGTACTCGAGTTTCGAGAACCGTCCCCCGGTCTACCTCGTGCACGGCGAGGAGCGCGGGCAGCGGCCGCTGCTCGAGAAACTGAAGACGGACCTGGGTGCGCCGGCGCACATCGCCAGATTCCAGCAAAAGATTTCCATCTGATGGGCTATCAACTCGTATTTGGGGCCAGCGGCTATATCGGCGCCAACCTGGTGCCATACCTGCTGGACAAAGGACACCCGGTGCGCGCGACCGCGCGCAACATAGAAGTGATACAGAACCGCGGCTGGGATGGCGCGATGCTCGCCGAAGCGGACGCCCTGCACCCCGAGACACTCGACGCGGTTCTGCAGGACGTAGACGTCGCCTACTACCTCGTGCACTCGATGGCGGCAGGGAAGCGGTTTCCCGAACTGGACGCCAGCGCGGCACAGAATTTTGCAGAAGCCGCGAAACGGCAGAACGTGCGGCGAATAATTTACCTCGGCGGCCTTGTCCCCGAGTCACCGCAATCGACACATCTGCGTTCGAGGCAGGAAACCGGCAACATTCTGCGGGCGCCCGGCGTGCCCATCACCGAAATACGCGCCGGGATGATCATCGGGCCGGGCTCGGCCGCCTGGGAAGTCATCCGCGATCTCGTCAATCATTTGCCGTTTATGATTACGCCGCGCTGGGTCTACTCGCGCTCGACCCCCATCGCCCTTGGCGACCTGCTCTGCTATCTCGAAAGAGCACCCGCACTCGAGGAGACGGCGGGGGAAATCTATGACGTGGGTGGACCCGATGTGCTGACCTACGAACAGATCATGCGGCAGTATGGCGATCTCGTTGGCCGACGGCCGCGCATTATCCCCGTACCCGTGCTGACGCCGCGACTGTCCTCCTACTGGCTGCGCCTTGTTACAGCCGTACCGACCAATATTGCCCGGGCGCTCATTGACGGCCTGTCGCAGGATGTCGTCGCCCACGACGACCGGCTGACGAAGCTAATCCCGCAGAACCTGCTGGGCTTCCGGGCGGCCGCCACCGAGGCGCTCGAGGCGGAACGAAAACATGAGGTTCCATCACGATGGGTCGAGGGCGCCGAAGCCTGCCGCGAGTTTCGACCAGAGTACTCCTACTACTCGAAGCAACAAGGCAGCAGCGCCACCACCGGGGCCAGTGCGGCAGCACTATGGAAAGCGGTATGCCGCGTTGGTCGCGACGGCGATTTCTTCACTGCCAGGTGGCTCTGGCGGTTGCGCCGTGCTTTGGACTGGATTGTCGGTGGGCCAAGTTTCAGGCGTAGACGCCGGCACCCTGAGGATCTGCGGGTCGGCGATGTCGTCGACGCCTGGCGAATTATCGGCCTGCAGCCTGAAGAGCGGCTGACGATGTTGATGGAGATGAAGACGCCAGGCGCGAGTGTGCTCGAGTTTTCGATCGACGAAGTCGACGGCAACCGCAGAATTTCAGTGGACGCATTCTTTCATCCAGCCGGGGTATGGGGACTGATGTACTGGTATTCGCTGTTGCCCATTCACGCCTTCATATTTCATCACATCGCAAAGGAACTCGTGCGGCGTGCGGAATCAGAACCTCTTTCTACTGATTCGTAACTCTATGTATCGATTGCGCGAGATCGATGTCATTCGTACTGGCGCGCTGATACCTTCGCAAACGAATACGTTTTGGCACATCGTTATGAAAGCAACTGGTGTAATTCTTCTCGTACTTTGGGCGTCCGTGGCACAGTCCGCGAGCCTCTCTGTGCGCGTGCAGGAGGCGCCAGCCGACGGCACGCTGGTGTTTCAGGTATATGACTCGCCAAACTCATTCGGGGATTTTCGTGATCCCGCCAGGGAAGTACGCACACCAATCACGGCAGATGCCGTCTATCAAATAGATGATGTGCCACCAGGAGAGATCGCTGTCCTGGTCTATGTCGATGAGAACGAGAACGGACTTATCGACAAGAACTTTATCGGCATCCCGAAAGAGCCGCTTGGCATCTCGAACAACTATCGCCCGAAAGGACCGCCGGCATTTACCCGGGCGAGTTTCACCGTCGTGGGGGGTGAGACCAAGGCTATCGATATCGAGATTTACCGTGTACTTGGCAAGCGCGGGCTTATTGGAGTTGGTGCAGGGGTCATTACGCGCAGCAGTCCTTACGTGGGCTCCGATACGACGGTGCTGCAACCCATCCCCGCAATTACCTACAACGGGGAGCGCCTGCAGTGGCTTGGCCCGAACGTGCGTTACGGTTTCCTCGGCTCGGGCCCGTGGCGCCTGGCGGCGTCTGCGTCCTATCGCATCGGCGCTTACGAAGAAGACGACAGCCCGGCCCTCTCCGGCATGGGTGATCGCGAAAGCACGCTCCTGGCCGGATTGGCACTACGGCTCGAGCTGCCGGGCGGAGTCCGCATGCTGCTCGACTATGAGTATGACGTTCTTGACAATATTGGTGGCGGCGCTGCCAAGGCGCGGCTCTCCAAAGCGTTCCAGGCCGGCTGGCTGCGGATCGGGCCGCAATTGCAGGTGAACTGGCTGAGCGAGGAGCTCGCGAACCACGATTTCGGGGTGCCCGAAAGCGCCGCGACACCGACACGGCCCGCTTACGACGTTGGCAGTTTCGTCAGTTACGAAGTCGGATTCACAAGCTTTATCGAGCTGACCGAAGACTGGCGAGTGATTTTGAATCTCTCCGCTGAGTTTCTGCCGGATGAGGTCGTCGATAGCCCTATCGTCGATGAGGATCGGGTGATCAAAGGCTTCGCAGCCATTACGTATGTCTTCTGAGAAGCGCATTGTCGTCGATGACCGGATGCAGCACGGCTATGTCTATACATTGACGGAACCGGTCGGAAAGAATTTTGATCCCGATTTTCGGCCGCAGTTGACGCCCAGGAAGATGCTCGAGCTCGGTGTGTTTGGCGGCAAGTACATGACCGATTGCCAGGACGAGTTTCCGAGTAGCTGGTTTCAAAATGCCAAGTTGAGTCCTGGAGGATACGACCCGGAAATCAACCTGTTCGGAATCAGGGCCTCGCAATCATTGGCAGAGTGGCGCAAGAAGGGTTGGATCTGGGAAGACGACCCGCGCGGCTGGTTCCAGTGGTACTGCCGCTACTACATGGGCCGGCGCTGTCCGGACGACGAACGGCAGATCAAGCGCTGGAACAACATGCGTCGCCACATCGCCCAGATCAGGAAGAACTGCGAGCGCTACGATATGGACTGCCGCCCCCGGCAGCGGCAGGCGCTGCTGCACTGGGCATACGACACAACGGATATCTAGACGTTGGGCTCAGCGCGTAGCTGAGTTGATGAAACTACCTATGCGCCAGCACGCTGAATCGACCCTGCGTTCCGGTAGACTTTGGATGTGGACAGAATCGATCTTGCGGACGCGGGATTCCTGTATCTTGAAACCCGCGAAGCACCGATGCACGTGGCCGGACTGAATTTGCTGGAGTTCCCCAAGCGCGTAAGCCAGCAGAAGTTTATGGCCCAGGTCGGTGAGTCCTATCGCTCGACCACCGAACTTCGCAAGCCTTTCGCTCACCGTGTTACCGACGGCATACTCGGACGTTTCGGCCCGCTCTACTGGGAGCGCGACCCGGACCTCGATCTCGACTACCACGTGCAGCGGTCGGCCCTGCCGAAGCCGGGCAGATACCGCGAGCTGTTTGCGCTGGTGTCGCGCCTGCACTCCACCTTGCTCGATCGCAGTCGCCCGCTCTGGGAAGCGCACCTGATCGAGGGTCTGCAGGATCGGCAGTTTGCCGTCTACACCAAGATACATCATGCGCTGATCGATGGTATTGGCGGCGTTCGGCTTACCGAGAATTCGTGTTCGCCAGATCCAAAGGCCGTTTGCGACCTCTCACCGTTCTCGGTCGAAGCCCATGAACGACTTAAGGCACAACGCGGACGCGCCCCGATCACCGAGCTCGCACCGAACGAGAACGAACTCACGGCGATCGCGGAGTTCTTCAGGGCACAGTTCGATACATCGGCGCATTTCATCAGCGTGATCAATCACTATGCGGCGACCTGGCTGGGTTTCGGCGACGGATTGGCAGTGCCCTGGCGACATGTTCCGCATACCGCGATAAACACCCACGTATCGGGCGCGCGGCGATTCGTTGCGCAGTCGTGGAGCATGGATCGTGTGCGAGCGGTTGGCGAAGCGACGAACACAACGATCAATGACGTCGTCCTGGCAATGTGCTCAGGAGCGCTCCGACGTTACCTTGAAGACCAGGGCGAGCTCCCCGAGCATTCATTGCGTGCGCTGGTGCCCGTATCGGTCCGGGACGAAGATGACTTCGATTCGGCCGTCGCGATCAGCTACATCATCGCGGACCTGGGGACCCGTCACGAAGACCCGGAAGACCGGCTTGATGCGATCGTGGAGTCGACACGTGCGGGCAAGGAGATGCTCCACGAACTGAGCCCTCGGGAAGCCAAGCTGTATGCAACCCTGGTGCAGACGCCACTCTTTATCGCCAGCATGATGGGTGTCGCGGACTGGTTCCCGCCCGTCAGCACAGTGATCTCGAATATCCCGGGCCCGAAGGAACAGCTCTACTGGAACGGCGCACGCCTGCTCGGCACCTACCCTATCTCAGCCGTCTTTCACGGTTTTGCGCTAAACATCACGTTCGTCAGTTATCACGGCAACCTCGACTTCGGCATTATCGCGTGCCGGCGCTCGGTGCCCCGCGTGCAGCGCATCATTGATTACCTGGAGCAATCGCTGACCGAACTTGAGGAGATGGTGTAGGCCACCATGACGCTTATCGGAGAACACTGATGTCAGAATCCGACCGAATTCCCCGCGACCGGGACAATGATCATACCCGCGAGATGGCCTCGCAACGGGCCAACTTCGTGGCAGAGATGACGGGTGCCAAGCTGGATACCGTAGCGAGCTACACGATTGATCCGGACGCAGCACGCGGCAACATCGAGAACTTCACGGGCACCGCGCAGGTGCCAATAGGAATCGCTGGTCCGTTGAAGATGGTCGGCGAACATGCGAAGGGCGACTTTTATATTCCCATGGCAACCACCGAGGGAACCCTGGTCGCGAGCTACAGCCGCGGCATGCGCGTAATCAGCGAATGCGGCGGTGCCAGGACCACGGTCGTCAAGCATTCCATGCAAAGGGCGCCGGTCTTCCTGTTTGAGAATGCGCTGGAAGCGCGAGAATTCGGCAAGTGGCTCGATGAACACATCGACGCACTTCGTGGCGTCGTCAAGGCTTCGGTGGACGTTCCACGGCTGATCGAAATCGAGAGGTATGTCGTCGCCAACATGCTGTACACGCGATTCTGCTACACGACGGGCGATGCAGCCGGTCAGAACATGACCGGCAAGGCCACGCTGTATGCCTGCGAGTGGATACGCGCGAACCACCCTTCGAAGCCGCGCTACATCCTGTCCGGCAACATCGACACGGACAAGAAGCATTCGATGATGAACATGATCCAGACGCGCGGCAAACGCGTTGTCGCGGAGTTCGTTCTGAAGCGGGACGTGGCGAAAGAACTGCTCCGTGTCGAACCGGAGCTGTTGTACAGATTTCGGCAAATCGGCGATATCGGCACGCAACTGTCCGGCGCCGCATACGGTGGCGCCCATTCTGCGAACGGCATTGCCGCGATGTTCATCGCCACGGGCCAGGATGCGGCCAACGTTTCCGAATCCCATGCTGGCATGAACTATGTAGAGTTGCTCGACAACGGCGATTTCTACTGGTCGACCACCCTGCCGGCACTGATCTGTGCGACCTACGGCGGCGGCACTGGCCTGCCGACGCAACGCGAGTGCCTCGAGATGATGGATTGCTACGGCACTGGCAAAGGGGACAAGCTGGCCGAGATCATCGCAGCCGTCGTGTTGGCGGGAGACGTATCACTGTCATCCG
This sequence comes from uncultured Woeseiaceae bacterium, assembly GCA_964557165.1. Lineage (GTDB taxonomy): Bacteria > Pseudomonadota > Gammaproteobacteria > Steroidobacterales > Woeseiaceae > UBA1847. The sequence continues at coordinate 570 of CAZKZE010000084.1, read as the reverse complement.
CCATTCTTGCCCACGAATGGGTCAGCAGCCACGAGAGAATGGGGCGCAACCGCTAAAGCCGACCTTTTTGGAACATTGATGAAATTCAATCGAGAGCACAATTACTCGCACGGCACGGATACCCTGTATGCGTTGTTCACCGATGCAGAGGAAATCGAGACCAAACAAGAGGCGCTTGGCGCACGGAATATTCGTGTATTGGAGTGCGACAAAGATGCTGGGGGCGCGAGCGTCAGCTTCGTGCGCGAACTGCCTGCGGAAGTGCCAGGCATTCTGAGCAAGTTTCTGCAACCCTGGAATACAGTAGAGCAGTCAGAGCAATGGCGTCGCTGCAGCGGTAGCGTATTCAAGGCGGACCTCACCATCGACGTAGCGAATGTTCCGGTCACTGTCCGCGGAACGCTCGAGCTCGAGCCTGAAGACGGTGGCTGCGTCAATCATGTTCGCATCGCGATTGACTCCGGCATTCCGTTCGTTGGCAAGACGTTGGCCGAGTTCGTTGCGGCAGACTGCAAAAGATTGGTAGCCATGGAGTACGAATACATCATCGAGCGACTGGACTCCGGCTGA
>CAZKZE010000083.1:0-12493 GCA_964557165.1 uncultured Woeseiaceae bacterium | reverse complement strand
AAGTAGGGTTTGAGGCCTCGCTGCAGGCCATCGAATTGATACGTCGACTCGAGCTTCTGGTCGTCGCGCTTCAGCGCAGAGCTAACACCGTCGGGGCCGCCGAATTCAGTCACCTTGGTGTAACCGGACTGTGTACCGTCATCTGCTTCTTGCTGGCTAAAGGCGGGTTGTGCCAGGAGCAGCGCGAGCAGGGATATCAGGAGTTTCTTCATAATCTTAAAACGCGAATCGGGCTCGGGTATTGAACATCCACAATGAACTCTCGTTCGGGTTCAGCGCGGGGTCCTTGATGTATTGGAGGTCTACTGTGATCGCCGTTCGCTTGCCGACTGGCACCCGGTAGAATGCCTCGATTGCATACTGGTCATCCAGTCCGGGACCAAACGTATCCTCATTAGGCTCGCTCCAATTCAGGCCCACGCCGAGCAACCCGGAAAATGCCTCCGTCTGGCGGCCCATGCCGACGCTCAGCGATTTCTGCAGCAAGCTCCCGGCCTCATCGGTGTAAGCGCCGCGAATGAACGGCATGTAGTTCTCATTGAGGTAACGCGAGTAGGAAAACGCCACACCCCAGCCCCCGGCAACGCCCAGCTCGTCCTGGCGGTCCTTGTGCCACAGCGTCAGATGCGTGTTGTCGAAGATGATGCGGTCCTTTGACGTCGTCCAGCCAATCTCGACGCTTGTGAAGTATTCGTTGTCGCTGAAGAAATTCTCGAAGCCTTCAAACGGTCGCGATGGGTCGCCGTTGGTGTCGGTGATGCCGCCGATAACGTACAGGTTGTCGGTGATCATCGTGCCGTAGGCGACGCCGACAGATGCGTCATTTGGCAGACCGATCGCGGCGCTGCCCGTACTGAATGCGAAATTCATGAAGTGCAGCCACGGGCTGGCGAGGGCAAATGCATCCACGTAGTCGGTCACGTCTAGGACGCCGGCGATCAGCGTCGAGCGGCCGTCGTCGAATCGCTGCCGCCAGTAGAAGTTCTGCGTACGGAAGTCACTGTCGTTGAATGGCGGCTCCTGCAGGCCGACGTAACCCATCTGGCCCAGTGAGAAGTCGAACGGTGACGTGTCGCCGTAGGCATGGCGATGCTCGAACTTCCAGACAAGCGAGCCGTTGCCGCTATCCGTCAAATCCCAGGCGCCGTAGACTCGCGCAATGCCGCCCGCGCCCGTGCTGTCGGATACGGTTTCATTGGCTGTCAGCACGACGCCCGTGTAGTCGATAGAGAACCCAAAGCCGTGCTCGTCACTGAGCTGTTTCTTCCAGTCGCTCCATGACAATTTGTCCTCGGCGAGTTGGTTTTCGACCGCGTTGGGGCCACCAAAGTGAGGCCCGGAAGGCTGCTGTGCTGTCGCCGCGGCCGCCAACAGCGAGAGTCCGCAGGCAAGAATCATACGTTTGGTCAGAATTGCCATGTTCATGAGGTTAGGAGTCATCCGTTACGTAGGATAGGGTCTTGATCGCTCCTAAACTTGACATTTTTGTCTTAGAATCTTTCTAAACCCGACAAGAAGGCCAAGAATAGTCGGCAGCTCGCTGCTATTTTATCGCGACTTGCCGCAGCCGAGCACGCAGCATAGATCAAGAAATATGACAAGCAACCTGCCACTGATTCGCCTGAGCGCCATCAATCCATTTCTCCTGGAGTTGCGCCAGCGCGGCGTCGACGCGTGCCCGTTGCTGACCGATCTGAACCTGCCGACCGCGATACCTGCATCTGATGATCTGTTTGTCGCGTCGACTACGATTTACGAACTCGTGGAAAAGTCCGCGGAGCTGGCCGGCGATCAATTTCTCGGATTTGCTATTGGCAGCCAACTCGACCTGTCGGCCTGGGACCCCATTGCCGCTGCCACGGAGCGGGCAACCTCCGTAGGCGAGTTGCTGACCAGGTTCTCGGTTAACGCGGCTGGCCACTCTACGGCGACCAAATTTTACCTCAGCACTGACGGCGAACGGTCTACATTCGGATTCAAGCGAGTCAAACAACCGCCGTTCCGTCCTGGGCAGAATGACGCCTTTTATATGGGATTCATGTCGCAGCTTCTGAGGCATGCCACCCAGGAACACTGGGATGCAGCGGAAGTAATATTCAGGGTCGCGGATCCGGCGTGCGTTCCGGCCAGCAAAGAAGCGTACCGCATTGCAAAGGGCGACAGGTCAGGAGTGCAGATTACATTCCCCTCACGGTGGCTGTTCGAGCGCTTCGGGAAGTCGCGTTTTCAGGCCATCGTCAGCGAGGAAACGCCGGGCGAGATTCCTCAGTCGCTAATTGACTCCGTTCGAAGCGCTTTACGCCATCACGTACACAGAAGCGAACTGACTGCCGACAGGGCAGCCGAGATTTGCGGCTACGATCGGCGCCGGTTGTCGCGGCAACTTCGCGAACAGGGAACAACACTGTCAAAAGAGATTGCAAAACTGCGCGCAGAAAAGGCGTCAAATGATCTTGCTACCACGGGTCAACGAGTTGCCGATATTGCACAGAAGGTGGGTTTCACTGATCCCACTGTTTTTTCACGGGCCTTCAAGAATTGGACCGGACAATCACCACGGGAATACCGGCGTACACACAGGGCGCCAGACTAAAGAGGACACAACAATGAAGACCGTAATGAAATGGTGTTTGAGAATGCTCACGGCAGCAGTTCTCTGTTTGCCGCTTGTGGCAACCGCGCAGGACGAGGCGCCAGCCAGGACACTGTTCACGAATGTGAACGTCTTCGACGGCTTTGCTGACGAGCTTGCAATGAACACGGATGTGTTGATTGAGGGGAATCACATCATCGAGGTTGGTCAGGACATCTCCGCGCCAGGAGCTACCGTGATCGACGGTGGTGGTCGTACCTTGACGCCCGGTCTGATTGATATGCATACGCATGTCACCTTTGAAACCACCAAAGGGACGGACGGCTTCAATCATTACGATTTCGGAGGTGCCGGCGCGATGGCTGCCCAGGCTCTGCGAGATAACATGTTGATGAAGGGCATTACCACTGGCAGGGACCTTGCCGGTAACTCAAGAGGCATTGCGAGGCTTATTCAGCAGGGCCAGTTGATTGGACCTCGGCTCTATACATCCGGTGGGGTGCTTTCTCCAACAGGCGGGCACGGCGACTGGGGAGGCCCGACAGACACGGAACGAAACCTGGATTACGGCGCGATGGTTGAGCAGTCCTACATCATCGAAGGACGTGATTCGGTAATCGAGGCATCACGCCGCAATTTCCGCAATGGCGCGCACTTTACGAAGATCATGGCGGGCGGTGGCGTCGCCAGTCTTTATGATCCCCTGGAGATATACGCAGCGACGCAGGAAGAAGTTGAAGCGGCGGTCGAAATCGCGAGCGACTACGGAACCTACGTGGCTATTCATGCCTATCACGATGGCTCTTACAATCGTTCGCTGGATGCCGGCGTCCGTTCCTTCGAACATGGATTTCTCGTTTCGGAGAAGACCGTAAAAAGAATGGCCAGGATGAAGCGGGATATTGCCTGGAGTTTCCAGTGCTTCATGAGCGTTGCAACTTTTGGTGACTATGACGCCATGCCAGAGTTCTTTACCCATGAACAAAAATTGAAAGGCGTGGCTGTGGGCAAGGGGGCGAGGAACGCGGCTGCCATGATGCTCAAACATGATGTCTTCATGATCGGCGGCTCGGATATGTTTTCTCCTGCATTTGGACCACGGATGAAGGAAGACATTACCTGTCGAACCAATATGGTTGGCTACCCGCCAGCGCACGCGCTGAAGATGTCCACCGGTAATGCCGGCATCGTGCTGAAATGGTCGGACGTTCTTGATCCGTATTCGACCTATCATATTGGCCGAATCGCGCCGGATTCTTATGCCGACATACTGCTCTGGGACGGTAATCCTCTTGTGGATATCGATCTGATCCTGGATGAAAGCAAACTGCATCTCATCATGAAGGATGGTGAGGTCTACAAGAACACGCTGTAGGGAGACTCTAGTCGCGCGGCGACTTTTCGGTGCCGGTTGAGTCAGCGGCAGCGACCCAGTCTTCAAGTCGGAAGAACAGCACAGTATCCGCAGAAGTTAGAGTCAGGTTCTTATTGGCGTCGAGTGTCGCCGCCGACTCGCTGCCGAGCGCGGCCTGCAGCTTGAGCTCAATACCGTTCCATGGCTCCGAGCACATCATGCGTGTCGTAGCCATGGCCTCGATCAGGAAGAAGCCATCGCGCAATACGGCCTGGCCGTTCATCTGGTTGCAACCCAGGTTGCCGGACACGCGCAGCTGCTCACCGAAGTCGAGCTCCGGGACTTTGCCTTGGCCGTCGGTATCAGGCAGCGGCTCCCCGTCGATGCTTTCGAGCACCCAGCGATGATGCTGCAGGTCTTCGGCCGTGATCGTGGGCTGGGCCATCGTGCACGCGCTTGCGAGCGAGCCCAGCAGCAAAGTCAAAACAACGCGCGTCCGCATCCGTGTAGTTCCTTTCCGTCCAGAAATAGGGTGACTGACACCTCAAAAGATTCGCCGCTCATTGTGTCCGTGCAGCGAGTGCCCCGAATCTCCACGACCGTGCCATAGGAGTCAAGCACATACTCTGTGCGCCGTTCCTCCTGGTAAACGATCGGCTCGACGTAGGGCATGCTGTGGCGGTTCGCGCCATAGTCGGTGACGAGCAGGATTTCTTCGCCGTTTGTGATCTCCAGCAGCCACCCGGGTTCCTGTCCGATCGCGCGAAAAGCCACGCCACGCAGTTTCGCCGCGTGCCAGACATCGTTGGCAGCCAGACTCTCCTCGCGTTCGCGGGCGGCCGAATCTGGTTCGCCGGAGCAGGCGACGAGCAGAGCTACCACCAAGGTCAGCAGGCTATGCGATCCAGTCTTTCTTCTCATAGGGCTTCATTTCCGGGGCTCGCCCGTGTTCCGATCGGCTATGCCGATGCCAATGCTCGGGTGATCCCGAGGACAAAGACAGTATAATCAAACCACAAAAAACGAGATCGAGAGCAACCTGCTTTGAGAACGATCCTGAACCACCTGGCGTTCCTTGTGGCCACGTTGGCCATCGCCGGCTGTACGGCAATGCCGGCACGGCAGGCTGTCGATGCGGCAAACGTCGTCTACACGCAGGGGTCCAGTCACCACATGATCGCCGCCCAGGTCCCGGTGGATGCGGAGCGCGTGTACGAATCTTTCCTTCGGGTCATCGCTGAGCGCCCTGACATCAGCATCGTTACCCAGAAAGACGCCGCGATGATGCTCGAGGTGTCTCGGGACGATCTTACACTTACGGGCCAGGTTTCATCGCTGGGCGCAGGCCGATCGCTGCTGTATGTCTGGGCCAATGCGGGTGACAGCGGCTTGTCGGGCAGGGAGCTGAGTGAGAAAGCGGTCGCATATATTTGTGAAGACCTCGGCGTCAGCATCGAGCGTGTGGACTACTAGCATGCGACTGATCGCATTCTCTGCAATTCGCTTTCTCGTTCTTTGTATGGCCGCCGTGATTATGGCGTCCTGCCAGTCGCCGCAACCGACGACGGAACAGGTCCTGATCGCGCCGCTCAGCAGCGACGGCCGACCACAGGAAAGTACGATGACGCGCGAAGAGCTGGAGGATCACGTCCGGCGCTTCGCGGATCGTTATTTCACGCGAGTGACATTGACGGTAAACGAGTTTGGCAAAGCGACCGACTCCGACGAGCTGCGCGCCCTGATGCACAACTGGAAGACGGTCTCGCAAGCCTCTATCGTCGATATTGCCATCGGCCAAAACGCGGTGACCAACCTGCTCGATATGATGGTGATAACGCGTTTGTCGCGGTTGGTCGTCGAAAGCTACTGGATACCGGAAGAATTCGGTGAAGAACTCGGTGCGCCGTTTCGCCAGACGTACCTGGATCTCGAACAGGATATCTGGACCGTCGCAGACGATGTCCTGACGCCGACGCAACAGGATGAGCTGAGACAGCTAATCGACGACTGGTACGCGGAGAATCCCGACCAGATTTACCCGTGGTACGTGCGCCTTAGTGATTTCTCCGGCCAACGCGCCGCCAGTCTCGCCGCCGTTGAGCAGACCGGCGGTCTCCTCAGTGAAGTTGCACGGGCGAGGGAGGCTGCCGAGGAAATCCAGGCCTTCGGTGAGCGTGTGCTCTTCTACCTGCAACGTGCACCGATGATCACGACCAATGAGTTCGAGTCGAGCGTCGCGAGTTCACTGCAACAGCCACAAATCGAGGCGATGGTCGCCAACACCGACCGGTTCATCTCGTCCGTAGAAAAGTTCGTGGCCCTGATCGACGAGCTGCCCGATGAGCAGCTCGCGGCGATCGACCAGGCGATGGATCGGGTCGGCCAGGAGCGGCAGGCGCTCATGCAGGATTTTTCTCAGGCCGAACCTGGAATTAGAGCCGTCCTCACCGACGTGCGGCCAGTCGTCGAATCCATCGAACACATCGTCCAGTTGGCGAAGACGCCTAAGCCCGGGGCCAAGCCCTTTGATATCACCCAGTACACGGAATTGGTCCGGGAAGCAGAGGGAACTGCCAGGGAGCTGAGCCTGCTGCTGGAGGCCTTGCGCGAGGTCGCCGCTGACGAACAGGGCCTGAAGGCGCTTGTGGGCGAGCTTGTCGCCGCCGAACAGGTCATCGCCAGGCAGACCTTCTGGTACTTGCTGGCCCTGATTGCTGCGTTCTTCGTCATGTTGCTTATCTACCGTGTCGTCGCGAGCCGCGTGGTTCGCAACTAGGTTCTACCGTTCACACCCTTTTTGCTGCAGCTTGTGTATACTGTTCGGCCCTAAATATAAAAGAATCTTTATATTTTTATATGAATAATATTCGTATATGAAAGCGTCGACGGAACATTTGCTCAGCCAGTTCAAGGCCCTGGCGGACCCGGTGCGGGCCCGCCTCGTCGCTTTGTGTGGCGTGGTTGACTGCAGCGTGTCGGAACTGACCCATGTGACCGGGCTCAGCCAGCCGCGCGTCTCCCAGCATCTCAAGCAGCTCATCGCCGAGGACCTGCTCGAGCGATTTCGCGATGGCCACTTCGTTTTCTACCGAGTCCCGTCGAATGACGCAGATTCACCGGCCCGGCGAAAGCTGCTAGCCCTGCTGCCTGACGATGAGCCTGAATTCGCGCGCGACCTCGAGAGACTGCGGAAGCTGCGTGGGGCGAACGAGCCCGGCGAAACGGTCGAGACGGGTGACGAACGTCTGCTTCACAAGGCACTCGTCGAATTGACGGTTGCCACGCCGCTTGGCGACTTGCTCGATGTCGGTTGCGGCCAGGGCCGCATTCTCAAATTGCTGGCGACGCGCGCGCAGCGCGTTGTTGGTGTCGACGTTGATTCGGATGCGCGGCGGCTGGCCCGTGCCGAGTTGCTGCTGGCCGGGTCTCCCAATTGTTCCCTGCGCCAGGGCGACATGTATTCGCTGCCGTTCGACGACGGGGAGTTCGACACGATCATTCTCGACGACGTGCTGCCGGATGCGGATCGCCCGACAGCGGTGATCGAGGAGGCGCAGCGGTTGCTCACGAAAGGCGGACGAGTCCTGTTGCTCGCAACCGTAAGTGCGGGCGGCGTTGAACGAACACGTAAACAATTCTCTGATTGGGCGGCGCAGACAGGTCTCCGACTGGCGCCGCCGCGGTCGATACCTGATAAGAATCCGGGCTGGATGCTCGGTGTGGCGACATTGTGAACATCAAACATGAAAACCGGCCCGCAGTCTCCTTCGAATTCTTCCCGCCACATTCCGAGAAGATGGAAGCGACGATGTGGCAGTCGATCGATCGTCTCGCCGCACTCGAGCCTAGCTTCGTGTCCGTTACTTATGGGGCGGACGGCTCGACTCGCGAGCGAACCCACAACGCGGTCGAGCGCATCATCAAAGAGACAGACCTCACGGTTGCGCCGCACCTGACCTGCATCGGTGCGAGCCGAGGCGAGATCGATGATATTGCTCGCGAGTACTGGGATATGGGCGTTCGCCACCTCGTGGCCTTGCGCGGCGATGCGCCCAAAGACGCCGATCATTACGAGCCGCGTCCGGATGGTTATGCTTACGCCTCCGACCTCGTCGAAGGGCTCAAGAAGATCGGCGACTTCGAGATCTCGGTCGCGGCGTACCCGGAGGTTCATCCCGAAGCGCCGAGTGCCGAGTTCGATCTCGACAACCTGAAACGCAAACTCGATGCGGGCGCGACCCGTGCGATTACGCAATTCTTTTTCGATTCCAACGCCTTCCTGGACTTCCGTGATCGATGCGCGGCTGCAGGCATCGACGCACCGATCGTGCCGGGCATCCTGCCGATCACGCGTTTCCCACAGCTCGAAAGTTTTGCCGCGGCTTGCGGTGCGAGCGTGCCTGACTGGTTGCGCGAGTGGTTCGATGGTCTCGAAGACGATGCGCAGACGCGCCAGCTGATTGCGGCGAGTGTCGCCATCAACCAGGTCCGCAGACTGCAGGCCGAGGGTATCTCGGAATTTCATTTCTACACGCTGAACCGATCGGAACTCGCGTTCGCTATTTGCCACGCATTGGGCGTGCGCCCCGATCACCCAGGAAGCTGAGCAGGAACCATGGAACGCAAAGATAGAATCAACACGCTTCTCAATTCGCTCGATGAGCGCATCCTGTTGCTCGACGGTGCAATGGGCACCATGATCCAGGGATACGGGCTCGGTGAGGACGATTACCGTGGCGAACGGTTTGCGGATTGGGACCACGACCTCAAGGGCAACAACGACCTGCTGTCGATTACGCGGCCCGATGTCATTCGTGAGATTCACAGTGCATTTCTTGACGCTGGCGCCGATATCATCGAGACGAACACGTTTAACTCGAACGCGCCGTCGATGGCCGACTACGGCATGGAGTCGCTGGTTACCGAGTTGAACACAACGTCGGCGCGTTTGGCTCGCGAGTGTGCCGACGACGCTGCAGCGAAGACCGGGCAGCCACGCTACGTCGCCGGCGCTCTCGGGCCAACGAATCGCACGGCGTCGATCTCGCCTGACGTCAACGACCCGGGCTTCCGCAACATTACGTTCGACCAACTCGCTGATACCTACGAAACCGTTTCCGTTGCATTGATCGAAGGCGGCGTGGATTTCCTGCTGGTCGAGACGATCTTCGACACGCTCAATGCGAAGGCGGCCATTGTCGGCATCAAGCGGGCGTTTCGCGCGAGTGGTGTCGAGTTGCCCGTGATGATCTCGGGGACGATTACCGATGCGTCCGGCCGCACGCTCTCGGGGCAGACGACCGAGGCGTTCTGGAATTCTGTGCGCCACATCAAGCCGTTCATGATCGGCCTGAACTGTGCGCTGGGGGCAAGCGAGTTGCGGCCCTACATTGCAGAGCTGTCCCGTATTGCCGATACCCGGGTCAGCGCTTACCCGAACGCCGGCTTGCCTAATGAATTTGGCGAGTATGACGAGACGGCTGAGGAAATGGCCACCGTTGTCGGCGAGTTCGCCGAGAGTGGCCTGGTCAACATGGTGGGTGGCTGCTGCGGCACGCGGCCCGAACACATTCGCGCACTCGGCAAGGCCGTGGAGAACTGCGCGCCGCGCGCCGTTCCCGAGTTGCCGGCACGCTGCCGCCTCTCCGGCCTGGAGCCGTTCAATATCGGTCCCGATGACTTGTTCGCCAATGTCGGCGAACGCTGCAACGTAACCGGGTCGGCGGTATTTCGTCGTCTCATCGAAGCAGATGACTACGCAGCCGCGGTCGCTGTGGCCCGCCAGCAAGTCGAGAACGGGGCGCAGATCATCGACGTCAATATGGACGAGGGCATGCTCGACTCCGAGAAGGCGATGGTCACGTTCCTGAACCTGATCGCGTCGGAGCCGGACGTCGCGCGTCTGCCGATCATGATCGACTCATCCAAGTGGTCGGTCATCGAGGCGGGGCTCAAGTGCGTGCAGGGCAAGGCTGTTGTCAATTCGATCAGCCTGAAGGAAGGCGAGGAGGCTTTTATCGAGCAGGCGGAGCTGTGCCTGGATTACGGTGCAGCCGTCATCATCATGGCCTTTGATGAGCAAGGCCAGGCTGACACGATCGACCGCAAAGTCGGGATCTGCGAACGGTCGTACAAGGTGCTGACCGATAAAGTCGGCTTCGATCCGGCAGACATCATCTTCGACCCGAATATCTTTGCGATTGCTACCGGCATCGAGGAACATGCGAACTACGGACTCGACTTCATCGAGGCAACCCGCAAGATCAAAGAACTGTTGCCGCACGCCCTGATAAGCGGTGGCGTGAGCAACGTGTCGTTTTCCTTCCGCGGTAACAACGTCGTGCGGGAGGCGATCCACTCGGTGTTCCTGTACCACGCGATTCGTGCGGGCATGGACATGGGCATCGTCAATGCGGGCCAGCTTGCGATCTACGAGGATCTGCCCACCGAGTTACGAGATGCCGTCGAGGATGTCGTACTGAATCGCGATCCCGAAGGCACCGAGAATCTCCTCAAGGTCGCCGAGCAATACAAAGACCAGAAAAGTGGCGCCGCCGCCAGACAGCAGGATATGTCATGGCGCGAGCTCGAAGTTGGCAAGCGGCTCGAGTACGCGCTCGTCAACGGTGTGGACGAATTCGTCGTGGATGACACTGAAGAAGCGCGACAGGCAACAACGCGGCCGCTGGATGTCATCGAAGGTCCGCTCATGGCCGGCATGAACGTTGTCGGCGATTTGTTCGGTGCCGGCAAGATGTTCCTGCCGCAGGTCGTCAAGTCCGCGCGCGTTATGAAGAAAGCCGTCGGCCACCTCGTGCCGTTCATTGAGGAAGAGAAAGACGGTGAGATGAGTTCGAACGGCAGGATCGTACTCGCGACGGTAAAGGGGGACGTGCACGATATCGGCAAGAACATCGTCGGCGTCGTCCTGCAGTGCAATAACTTCGAAGTCATCGATCTCGGAGTCATGGTCTCCTGCGACAAGATTCTCGAAGCGGCTCAGCGTGAGAACGCGAATATCATCGGGCTGTCCGGGCTGATTACCCCGTCGCTCGATGAGATGGTTCATGTTGCCAGCGAGATGCAACGCCTCGACTATGATCTGCCGTTGCTAATCGGCGGAGCGACGACATCGCCGGCCCATACTGCGGTCAAAATCGAGCCGCGCTACGAAGGTCCTGTGATCTACGTGAAAGACGCGTCGCGCTCGGTGGGCGTTGCGCAGGCGCTGATCGAACCCGGCACGCGGGACGAGATCGTCGCAAAGACGCGCCGCGACAATGCCCGCCGCCGTGATCAGCACGCCAATAAGAAGCGGCTCAAGCCGCAGATATCCCTGGCACAGGCGCGCAACCGTGGGCATGAGATTGACTGGGCGTCCTACACCCCGCCTGCCCCGACGTTTACCGGGAATCGAGTGTTCGACGACATCGACCTCGCGGTTCTTCGCGACTACATCGACTGGATGCCGTTCTTCAATGCCTGGGAGTTCCACGGCAAGTTCCCGCAGATCCTTGAGGACAAGGTCGTCGGCGAGGCTGCAACGTCGCTGTTCGAAGACGCGCAGGTAATGCTCGACAAGATCATCGACGAGAATTGGCTGACGGCGCGTGCGGTGCTGGGATTCTATCCAGCCAATACGCATGCTTCCGACGACATCCTCGTGTACTCGGATGAGCAGCGGCAGGACGTTTCCCACAAGCTGGTGCACCTGCGTCAGCAACGCGCAAAAGCAGAAGGGCAGCCGCAATCCTGCCTGGCCGACTACCTGGCGCCGGCGGACAACGGTTACTCCGACTATATCGGGGCATTTGCGGTTACCGCGGGAATTGGTATCGACGAACATGTCGAGCGGTTCGAGAAGGCGCATGATGACTACAGTTCTATCGTTCTCAAGGCGCTTGCGGATCGGCTGGCTGAGGCGCTCGCCGAGTACATGCATGAACGCACACGCCAGGAGTTCTGGGCGTACGCATCCGACGAGGGCTTAAGCAACGACGAGCTAATCGCCGAACAATACCGCGGTATCCGGCCGGCGCCAGGCTATCCCGCCTGTCCGGATCACACTGAGAAAGCGACCATGTGGAAGCTACTCGACGTCGAAGCCAGCATCGGGCTGCAGCTCACCGACTCGTTTGCGATGTTCCCGACGGCGGCCGTCAGTGGGTTCTATTTCTCACACCCGGACGCAAAGTACTTCGCCGTCGGCAAGATCGATCGGGATCAGCTCGAGTCTTATGCCAAACGCAAGGGCATGAGCGTCGCGGAAGCGGAGCGCTGGCTTGCACCAAACCTCGGTTACGATCCGCACGCCAGCAGCGCCGCCTAGGCGAGGACGTTCCCTAGTGCCCGGCGGCCGCGCGCCTGCGCAGCTCTGTAGCTTCTTCCTTGATGTGCTGCAGGTCGCGGACCATCTCGCTCCAGCCGTACCACAGCGCGTAGTCCGGGTTGGCGTGGAAGGTGCCCTGGAAGGCGCGCATGCGGTGCTTGAGGTGCATCACGAACAGCTGGTTCTCGATCGGCGTGGGCGAGTCGTGGAAGGTCAG
>CAZKZE010000082.1:0-12869 GCA_964557165.1 uncultured Woeseiaceae bacterium | reverse complement strand
TTAGGCTGGATTGCCTAGCCTGATTGACTGTGGATAGTGCTTATGTGGATCTCGTTACAAGTGCCGCTGTTTGATTTTTGCCACCAACAAGGCGACCTTGTGACCGAACATGGAAACGACAGCGAAGATTCGCGTGGTCGAGTGCCACGCAGAAGGGGAAGTGGGCGATGTCATCGTCGACGGCGTGCCGCCGCCTCCCGGTGACACCCTGTGGGCGCAGTCTCGCTGGATCGCCCGGGACGACAGGCTACGCCGCTACGTTCTCAACGAACCCCGCGGCGGGGTCTTCCGCCACTGCAACCTGCTCGTGCCACCGAAACATCCGGACGCAGACGCCGCATTCATCATCATGGAGCCGGTGGACACGCCACCGATGTCCGGCTCCAACTCGATTTGCGTCGCGAAGGTCGTGCTCGAGACCGGCCTCGTGCCGATGCAGGAGCCCGAGACGAACCTGGCACTCGAGGCGCCCGGCGGACTGGTCCGAGTCCAGGCGGGATGCGTTGACGGCAAAGTACAGTGGATCCGGGTACGCAATGTACCGTCGTTCGCGCATAAACTGGAACAGCCCCTGGAGATTGAAGGGACCGGCACGGTTACTGTGGACACGGCCTACGGCGGTGACAGTTTCGTCATCGCGGATGCCACGGCGCTCGGCCTCTCCCTGCAACCGGACGAGGCGCGCGACCTGGCCGAGCTCGGCGTGCGCTTCTCCGCTGCCGCAACGGAACAGCTCGGCTTCGCGCACCCTGAGAATCCGGACTGGAACCACGTATCCTTCTGCCTGTTCGCCACCCCTGTCGAACAACGGGGCCAGCGCATGCATACCCGGCATGCCGTAGCGATAAGGCCCGGCAAGATCGACCGTTCCCCGACCGGTACCGGCGTATCTGCCCGGCTCGCGGTATTGCACGCGCGGGGCCTCGCCGAACCGGGCATGGAACTCGTCGCCCGCTCGATTATCGATTCCCAGTTCATCGGTCGCATCGAAGAAATATCGACAATTGGCAGCCTGCCGGCGATCGTACCCAGCATCGAGGGGCGCGCCTGGATTACCGGGACCCGCGAACTCCAGCTCGACCCGGACGATCCGTGGCCCCACGGCTACCGGGTCGCCGATACCTGGCCGGGCGATCCCACGTAGGCCCGGGCGTCATTCGGGCTGGTAGATCACCGTATGCCCGAGATACTGATGCTCGAGTATCCGGTACGAGGCCGCATCGCCGATATCGTAAACCCAGACGGCCCATTGCTGTCGACCACTCAGCCAGGTGTTCCAGGACTCACTGAGCACCACGGCATTTCGATCCGGCAGGTAGGCAAGTGCACGAAACGATCTGTCCGGCGGCAGCTGCAAGGCACTACTGACTACGCCGTCGAGGCCCGCGAATACATAGGAAACGCCATCGCTCGCCGACGTGTTGGACCGACACAATAATTCGGACCGCGCCTCGACCCAGATGGCACCATCCAGCCCGCAAACGTCCGCCAGCATCTTCAGCTCGGTCGACTGACGTTGCACGGCGTCGAAAAGATACAGGGGCCCATCGCTCTGCGGCCCGATGCTGTAAAGAAAAGCGGTGTCGGATACCGGGACAATCCAGACCATCGCATTAAACGGGTGATGAGCGACTTCGACTTTCTCCCAGTAGTTGACTCGCTTCCAGGTTGCCCAGATTCGCGCCCCGTCATCGTAGACCAGGGTCCGCCCGTCCATCAGGTACCGCCCGAAACGACCCTCGAAGAACGTCATCTGCTGTCGAGTCTCGAGATCAAACAGAACCAGCCGGTGAGAGTCCTTCTGGTTTACCGGGCCGAAGACGTTCAACAGAATCCGCCGGCCGTCCTTCGGGCCTATCTCCTGGATCTCCGCATCGCCTATGCTGGCGACGATATCGGTACTCCCATTGCGCAGGGCCAGCTCGGCCAGGTAGTTGCCCGAGCCGAAATACAGGGTCCCTGGTATTGCCGGGGGAGCTGCTGGCTCGCAGGCCGCGAGCAGCACCGACAGTAACAAGACGATGGATGTGGGTTTTGGTCGACAGTGGTGCACAGGGGCCAGTCTAGCGAAGTCAGACCACCGAGCCATCCCCGCGCGAAAACAAATGATAGGCAAACCAGCGATTTTGGCGGAAAATGTCAAAAACAAGCTGTTCCGGAAGGCCCCGACATGAAAACTACTGCCGCCGCGCTGGTTCGCCATGCGCTGGAAGAGATTGGCGTCCGCTACACCTTTGGTATTCCCGGCGTCCACAACATCGAGCTCTATGACGAACTACTGGGCTCGGAGAGTATTCTTCCTGTGCTCGTTACGCACGAGGGTGGGGGCGCGTTCATGGCCGACGCAATCAGCCGCGCGACAGACAGCATCGGTGTCCTGGCAATCGTCCCGGCCGCTGGCATTACCCATGCAATGAGCGGAGTCGGCGAGGCATTTCTCGACGGCGTGCCCATGCTCATCATCTCGGGTGGCGTGCGCACTGACATGGAACAGGCATTCCAGCTTCACGACGTGGACCAACAGGCCCTGATGCGGCCGCTGACCAAGGCGACCTACAAGCTGGAGCGCTACGAAGATGCGATTCCCATGGTCTACGAGGCCTACCAGACCGCAGTCTCCGGCGAACCCGGCCCCGTATTCATCGAGCTGCCGGCCAACCTGCAGCTACTGACCGGTGAAGTCGACTCGATGCCGACTGCCGATATCCGGCTGGAGCGGCCATCGCTCGAAGCGCAGAAGATCGAGGCCGCCGTAGCGATGCTGTCCTCTGCCGAGAGACCCGGGTTGTTTGTTGGTTGGGGAGCGAAGGACGTCACCGACGATCTCGTACGCATTGCGGAGCACCTTGGTGCCCCTGTCGCGACAACACTGCAGGGCCTCGGCGTGTTCCCTGGCAATCACCCGCTGCACACAGGCATGGGTTTTGGCCGCTCCGCTGTACCCGCCGCGGAGAATGCCTTCGCCGATTGCGACGTCATGCTGGCCGTCGGCACGCGCTTTGCGGAAATCTGCACAGGCAGCTACGGCGCGGTGCCTCCGGAGAAGCTGATACACATCGACATCAACCCCGACGCCATCGGCGCCAATCACACGACGCCGGTCGGTATTCATGCGGATTCACGCGATGCTGTTCCGGCGCTGGCCGATGCACTCCTCGCGGCGACCGAAGCCCGGGACGGCTCGGCTGTTGCCGCCGCAATTGCAAAGGACAAGGCCGCCTACCGCGACGAATGGCACAGGCATGACTCGGGCGGACGGGTGAATCCGGGCCGCTTCTTCGAGGAACTGCGCTCACAACTCGATGACGACGCGATCGTTATTGCTGACGATGGAAATCACACCTTCCTGACCGCGGAGCTGATGCCCATCCACCAGGGGGGCCAGTATCTATCGCCGACAGACTTCAACTGCATGGGCTACTGCGTGCCCGCGACGATCGCCGTCAAGATGGCTCTTCCCGAACGACAGGTCGTGGGCATCGTTGGCGACGGTGCGTTCCTGATGACGGGTCTCGAGTCGGTCAC
Organism: uncultured Woeseiaceae bacterium; assembly: GCA_964557165.1. Lineage (GTDB taxonomy): Bacteria > Pseudomonadota > Gammaproteobacteria > Steroidobacterales > Woeseiaceae > UBA1847. The sequence continues at coordinate 9,344 of CAZKZE010000082.1, read as the reverse complement.
AGCCGCGTCGAATGACATCGGCGCAATGTGGTTCGTGTTCAACGACGGCGAACTCGCGCAAATCGCGCAAGCCCAGGAGATACCTTACCAGCGCAAGGCATGCACAGATGTTGGCAAGCTGGACTACGAAGCCTTCGCGGCCGCCACGGGCGCAGTCTATGTTGGCATTAAAACCGACGATGACCTGGCAACGGGCATCGCGGCCGCACTCGACGCGTCGGCAAATAACAAACCGGTACTCGTCGACGTGCGTATCGACTACTCGAAGAAGACGCGTTTCACGGTCGGCACTGTGAAGACGAACCTCAAGCGCTTCGATACGAGAAACAAGTTGCGAATCGTGGGTCGGGCGCTGAAGAGAAGAATACTCGGCGCCTGAGCGGGGCCTACCCCGGTGTGCTGGCGCGATACTCGGCAAGCACTTGCGTGAACCAGGCGCCTGCCTCTACGGCGGGCTCGCCGGCGCATTGAATCAGGTAGGGTTTGCCGGACCACGAACTCTTGCTCGCGATCCGATCGATGAATTCCTCGACGGTGTCGTAGTAGCGTTTGCCCCGTCTCGCTTTCATCTGGAGGTGGTCGGCCGCTTCGGTCGCCGTGTGCTCCTTGCCGTTGCGCACGAAATTGCAGCCGCTCTCGGATACTGAATCAATCAGGTAGTCAACTTCGACGGCCACAGGCTCTTCTTCCGCCCACGTTGCCGAGCTTGCGATCAAGAGCAGTGCGACGAAAGCGAACGGACGCATCCCTACATACCCAGGGTTACGGTCATCGGGTTGTGGTCCGACGATGTAACTATGCTTGAGTCGCTATTGCTCGCAGAAAGGCCGCGAACATAGATGTGGTCCAGCGGTGAACCAAAGAAACGCTTGCGATTATCGTCGCTGAACACGACCGCCGTAAGCTCGAGTCTGGCGGCCATGTCTTCGATCGTCCGGGTGCGTCCGGCGCGCCAGGTATTGAAGTCACCGGACAGGATAATCGGGCCCGTGTGGCCTTCGAGTACGTCGCTAATCTGGGCAAACTGGCGCTTGTAGGCACCAAGGCCGAGCGAGAAATTGACGGCATGGACATTGACGACCAGCAAGGTCTCGTCGCGGTCCTCGAGCGCAAACTGCGTAATGCTCGTAGCCTTCGGTGTGCGCAGCAGCGGCTCGGTGTTGGCAAAGCTGCACCGTGCAAGCGGCTGACTGCTGGACAGCGTCAGGACCCCGGTGATCGATTCGCCGGTACGATAGCCCGGTGCAAACGACCAGTGCGGAGCCGCGGGCAGGTCGCCGATCGTATCCACGCGCAGGGAGGCCTCCTGGATCAGGATCAGGTCGCGGCCATCGGTGAGGCGGCTGTAGTCAGCCCGCCAGTTCGGAATGCTCTTTTTCTGCATGTTCCAGCTGACAAGGCGAATCTCGTCAGCGTTCAGGCCGGATGCGGCCGTATCCGGCGCAGCGTCGAACAGGCGGCGGCAAGACTCGACTTCATGCATTTCGGCTGACGGCGAATTGATACTGTCAGCAAGCGCCTGCACCTCCTGCCCGGTCTGCACCGTGGTGCAAGCCGCCAGGAATGCCGCGGTTCCCAGGAAAATCAGGAACCTGGCCCTCGAAAGGCTATTTTGTCGCTTGTTGATCATATTTCGATTTTGAGTTTTCAGCATGTCGAATCAGGGGTAAAGAGACCCAAAAGTGCGATTTAGGTTCCAAATACTAGGAAACTGGCCATTCCGCATCTATTCAATTTGCGTCATACACGGGTGAATTCGCCGCAAAAAGCGGGCCAATTCTAGTACGGACAGTCGATGGCGTCTGTGACCGCGGTCCCCGAAGTGCTGTCGGCCGCCAGCTCGCGGTCAAAAAACTTCCGAACAGACGATCGCAGGTAGAAGATATAGGCTGCGGCGGTCACATGTCCAGTGGGGAGGGTGATGGCGTCGGGCTGCCCCATCGCCGTGTACAGTTCTTGCTGGTTCTGATACGGCACCGCTTTGTCATATTTGGCGAGGATCATCTGCATCCGATCAGCGTTCACATGTCGGGCAACCATGAGAGTATCTGTTTCGATCTTTGCGTCCAGGTACTCGCCGAACTGAGCATCATCAAGGCCGAGATCCGACTGTGCTGCGTCAACTGCCTCCTCGATCCGGCGTTCATTCGAATTCACCAGGACATCCGACAGGCTGCCCCCAACTAATGCGATCGCGGCCACTTTGACGCGCTCATCAATCGCCGCCAGGTACAGCGCGTTGAAGCCACCGAGGCTGGCACCGAAGACGCTCAATCGGGAAACATCCAGTTCGGGTCGCGACTCCGCCCAGTCGATTACCCGGCGATGCTGCTTTACAACCTGCCGTATGGCCGGATCGGGATTCTTGAGGTCACTTAGAAGCGTCTTGCGCTGGACATTATCGATAATGACCACGGCGTAGCCCTTCTTTGCGAAATGCCTTGCGAACGGACGCATCACGTGTTTTTGCCCGTTCAGGATCGGCATGAGTATCGCGACCGCCGATGGCTCTTCCGTTGTCTGCTCGTAGTATTCGAAAGTGATCGGTGAATCCTCATCGAAGCCTTCGAGGTTCGCGTGAATCTCCGCCTCGTAAACGCGATAGGCCTTTTTCTCCTTGATCAGGTTGAGTGTTTCGACGAGCGGTGCTGGCGTATAGCAGAATTTCGCCCGCTGTTCCTGCGGCAGGGGACCGGGGACCACATAGCCGTCCGGCAGCTCCGTCACGGACGCGCAGGACGACAAACTACCTATCAGGGCCAGGCATAGAGTGACCCTTGGTTTCATATCCATTCAAAACTCATAACCCACGAGAAACACCACCCCTGAGTTGCCAAGCAACCCCAGGTCGAATCCCAGGCGATTCTTCTGGTACCCGAACGTCGGCACAGCGCCGATGCCCCAGGCATCGCCCCAGTAGATTGGAGTTACATCCTGGTTTTCGCCCTCGTAGCCGTGAAAGACGCCAATAGTGAGTTTGATTCGTAGTGCACGATGATTTTCCCAGGGATTCCATTGTTTCCCCCAATAGAGGAACTGGGTCATATCACCAAACGAATTGTTGAAGACTGAGAACCCAATGATCGTCTTTTTCTCGTTCTGGCGCTCGACGCCGGCAAAGAGAGGTGCCTCCTCGTACTTCTCGTCATCTGAAAAATGGGTGTACGCACCTACCTGCACGTACCATGTAATCGTGTCCTGATCAGGTACATCTTCCGCAACAGCAACTGCACAGAGCAGTCCCAGCAATATCGACGCAATCAGGTTTCGCACGGACATCGGACAATAACCCCGCTAGCGCAGCTTGCGCAGCAACTTGAGCTTCTTGTCCGAGAAAGGCGCATAGCGAAGTGCGAAATCCGGCCACCAGCCGCGCTTCATGACCGCCTTCATGTGGCTGAACGTCCTGAATCCATACTCGCCAGAGTAATTCCCCATGCCGCTTGAGCCAACTCCGCCGAATGGCAGCTCATCGACCATCATGAACATCATCGTATCGTTGACGCAGGCGCTGCCGCAGCTGACTCTCTCGAGGAAGCGTGCCTCAGCCGCCGAGTCGTTCGTGAATATATAGGCAGCCAGTGGCTTGTCAGATGCGCGAATGTGCCGGATCGATGCATCAAGCTCATCGGATCGCAGGATCGGCAGTATCGGACCGAAGATCTCCTCCTGCATTACCGGGCTGTCTGCAGATACATCCGTCAGTACGGTCGGTGCGATATACCGGGTTTCGGCATTCGTGTGCCCGCCGATCGCGATATCGCCGGAGTCCATGAGACCGGCGAGCCGGGCAAAGTGCCGTTCATTGACGATGCGGCCATAGGACTCCGACGCCTCGGGATTCTCACCGAACATGTCACTTACGGCCTGCTGCAGCAGCGGCAACAGCTTCTTTTCTGTCTCGGCATCGACAAGAAGATAATCAGGTGCGATGCAGGTCTGGCCCGCGTTCGTGAACTTGCCCCACGCAATACGGCGTGCGGTTGTCTCAAGATCGGCGTCCGGCAAGACCACACAAGGGCTCTTGCCGCCGAGTTCCAGCGTCACCGGGGTCAGGTGCTTCGCGGCCGCGGCCATGACAATTCGGCCGACGTTGCCGCTACCCGTGTAGAGAATGTGGTCCCACGCCAGTTCAAGCAAAGCGCTGGTCTCTGGCACTCCACCCTTGACCACTCTCACGCAATCGCCGTCCAGGTATTCCGGCACACGGCGCGCGACAACGTCCGAGGTTGCTGGCGCGAGTTCCGATGGCTTGAGCACCGCACAATTGCCGGCAGAGATTGCAGCCGCCAGTCCGGCCAGTACCAGCTGCAGCGGATAGTTCCACGCGCCAATGATCAGCACCACACCAAGCGGTTCGGGCTGCAACCAACTCTTGCCCGGCCTGGCGGCCATCGGGGTGTGCACCTTGCGGGATCTTGTCCAGCGTTTCAGGTTCTTTCGACAGTACTCGGTATCGGCGGAGACGTAGGAAATCTCTGTCGTCCACGCTTCCTGCGGGTGCTTGCCGAGATCCGCCTGCAGTGCTGCCAGTATTTCCTGTTCACACTCGACCATCATGCGCTCGAGCGCAGCCAGCTGCTCTGTCCGCCACGCAAGACTCGTCGTGCGTCCGGATTCAAACGTCGCCCTGAGCTCCGCGAACGTCGGGGCGTAGTCGAGCGGTGTGGTGGTCATGGTGTCAGCCATAGCAGGCCATTCTCTCAGATTCTCAAGCTATTTGCCTTGAGTCGCGCGGGGTGCTGAGAGGGACTACGCTTTGATCAGGCGCAGCAGCGGCGCAAGAGCGTCCTCATGCTGTTTCCATAGCCCGATTGAAGTGGAGTAGATCGGTCTGCGCACCTGGTCGGCACTGATCGTGGCAACGGGCCTTGCCGTCTTGTGAAACTCCAGGCACGCCGGGTCCCATGGCAGATCGCAGGCCGCGAGCAGCGCCCTCGTCGTTTCTTCCTGGTTCCCAATCATTTCCTCGTAGCGCAACTCGTGAATAGTGATCGGCGCCACAGCATGCCAGTGCGCCATCATGTCGGCATACAAATTATAGTACGTACCCAGTTCCTCGAGATCGTAGGCATAGTCGTGCCCGCGAGCGCTGAAAGAATGCTTGAAAATCGAGAAACACGTGTCGCGCGGATCGCGTGAACAGTGGATTACTGTCGCCTTTGGAAAGACAACGCTGATAAGCCCAACGTTGAGGAAGTTAGTTGGCAACTTGTCGGTCACGCGAGGCGCATCGCCCCCGAGTGCTGCGAGCTCCTGCAGATAACGCACCGCGATATGTTCGAAGTCCTCGGCAGTAGCGGCGGCTACTCCCTTCGAGTAGTCGACACCACCGGCGAGCGTAAACCGTGATGCCACGGCACGCTGCAATGCGGGAAGCTCCCCGGCACCATGAACCTGCCGGTGGCTTGCCAGTACCTGCTCAGCAAGCGATGTACCGGAGCGCGGCATACCGACAATGAAGATCGGTGTGCTTGAATCGCTACCAACATCCGACCAACGCTCAAAGAATTCAGCATCGAATGCGGCTGTCAGGTTCTCGAAGACCTTGCGGTCGTCATCGATCGAATAAACCACCGCGGCTCGCCGTAGCTTGTTGCCCGCCTCGTAGTGGGGCATCGCCATCGAGTGCTCATTCCTGTCCTCGTGGATCTTACCCAGCGCAAACTCGAGGTTCATACGCTGGTCGTCACTGAGGTCAGAGGAGTCGATCAACGCGGTGATGGCGGCCACGTCGCCCTCGCTCAGCTTGTTCTTCGACAGGTTCGCGAGGGCCCACCAGGTCTTCGCATGACGGTTATCGACGGACAGTACTTTGCGAAAAGCCGTTGCCGCCTTCTCCTTGTCGCCGAGGTCCCGGTGAACGACGCCAAGTTCAAAGTGCGCGTCCACGTAGTCTGGCGCCAGCGCGATGGCTTTTTCGAAACTGGCGATAGCCTTGTCCCTCAACCCGGCCCGGCGCAGCGAGATGCCGAGGTTTACGTGAACCGGAGCGATGTCAGCACGAACCTTGAGGATTTCCCTGTAACAGGCTATCGCCTCATTATTAAAACCTGTCTCCTGCAGAATGTTACCGAGCGTGACCTGCACCTCGAGTGACTGCGGTGCTATCTCAGCAGCCTGTTTGATTTCCCGGAGTGCTGCACTCCCCTCATTCTGCGCCAGCAGCGCGCTGGCGAGATTGCGGCGCGCATCAAACATCGCCGGCTCGATTGTCAGTGCAGCCCGGTATCGATCGATTGCCGCCGCATGGTTGCCGGCCTGCAGCAAGGCATTGCCGAGGTTGGCCATCGCGAAATGATTCTGCGGTTGCTGTTGCAGAGCCTGGGAAATGAGTTCGGCAGCCGCATCGAAATGACCCGCCTGCATCGCGATAACGCCCAGGTAGTGCAGCGCGTCCGGCTGATTCGGATCCCGCTTGAGAACCTGGCGGTACAAATGCTCCGCCTGCTGCAGCTTGCCAGCGCCATGAAGCTGCACGGCTTGCTGTAGTACTTGCCCGGTATCGTCCGATTCGTTCATGATGGCCCGCATCATCTTCGAGATTCCACCCTGGAGCAACCATGGTACTCCGAACTATTGCCATAACAGTGGCACTTGCCTGCTCACCCGTCCTTGTCACGGCTGCAGAACCCGCATCGAACCTGACACTCGAGCAGATCATGGCGGACCCCGACTGGCTCGGGAATCAGCCCGAGAATGCCTATTGGGGTGACGACAACCGTACGGTCTTCTTCGAGCAGAAGCGCAGCGGCTCGAAACTCAAGGACCTCTACTCGGTGAACGCGGGGAACGCCGCGGTCACGAAGATTGCTGAATCGGACTGGTCGCAGTTCTTCAAGACATCGATCGTGTCGAGCAGTACTGGCGAGCTGCGGGCGTGGGTCTATGCGGGCGACATCTACATGGACGGGCGCAAGTCACCCCGGCAGGTGACGCGCACCGCCGCCGGCGAGTCAGACCCGATGTTCATGAATGACGGTCGGCGCGTGGCGTTCGAGCGCGATGGGCAGATGTTCGTGTTCGATCCATCAAGTGGAGTCACTGCGCAACATACCGATATCCGTTTTGCAGAAGATCCGGCCGACGAAGAGGACCTCGATGTCCTGCGAACGCACCAGGAGCGCCTCTACCGGCAGGTTCGCGAAGCGAAGGAAGATGAGGCCGCAGCACGCGAGCGCAAGGATTCACTCTACGAAGTCGATGAGGCGCTCGGCCCCGCACCCATATATATGGGTGACAAGCTGTCGTCGCAGGGACAGTCGCTGTCTCCGAATGGCCGCTGGATTCTCGTCGTCACGGCCAACGAGGACTTTTCTGAGGGCGAGTCGGGCAGCATGCCAAACTACGTGACAGCGAGTGGCCATGTCGAGAATCGCGAAACGCGCACACGTGTCGGCCGCAATGGCTATGCGCCGCACGCCACGTGGCTGGTTGATCTTAAGTCGGGCGAGAAGTTCGAGCTCGATCTGACCGAGCTGCCCGGTATCAAGGATGACCCGCTTGCGGAGCTGCGCGAGAGCGCGATTGAGCACTTCGTTGGCATGGGCGAGGACCGGGAAGCGGCCGAGAAACGCCTGGAGGCTCCCGAGATTCGTGAGGTGGAGGTCTACTCCGTACAGTGGTCACCAGACGGTTCGCAGGCCGTGCTCTGGGTGCATGCGAGCGACAACAAGGACCGCTGGCTTGCTACGGTCGACTTCGAAGCAAAGAAGCTGGTTAACCAGCACCGCATAAGCGATGAGGCGTGGGTGAATAATAACCACCGCGGGCATGGCTGGCTGAAGGACAACCAGACGCTGTGGTTCCTGTCGGAAGATCACGGATATCTCGGCATCTACACCAGGAACGTGGCGGAATCGCAGAGCGCGGCGCTCGTCGCGGGTGAGCACGTCGTTTTCGATCCTGTGCCTGGACCATCGGGCAAGTACATCTACTACAGCGCCAACGTCGAACATCCGGGGATCTACGAGATCTGGCGCGTTAATGTTAATTCCGGCAAGGCCGAACAGCTCACGAGTCTCGGCGGGGTCAACGAATTCCTGGTATCGCCCGACGAATCGAGGTTGCTTGTTACGCATTCCGAGATCAATCGCCACCCGGAATTGTATGTGCAGGCAAACAAACCGGGCGCGCAGGCAACACAAATTACGGACACGATGAGCGACGAGTACAAGGCAATCGACTGGCAGCAGCCGGCGATCGTTGAGGTTCCCTCCTCGCATGTCGATGCACCGATCTACACGAAGATCTACCTGCCCGCAGACCATGACCCGTCACAGGAGTACCCGGCAGTCATGTTCGTACATGGCGCCGGCTACACGCAGAATTCCGATTTCGGCTGGCCCTACTACTTCCGCGAAGGCATGTTCCACAATCTGCTGACACAGCACGGCTACGTGGTCATCGACATGGACTTTCGGGCTTCAGAAGGCTACGGGCGCGACTGGCGGACGGCCATCTATCGCCGCATGGGCGTACCGGAACTCGAGGACTTCCATGACGGGGTCGATTACATCGTCGAGAACTACGGCGTGAACAGGGAGCGAATCGGTGTGTATGGCGGATCCTACGGCGGCTTTATGACCTTCGTTGCCATGTTCCGCGCGCCCGACCTGTTCAAGGCCGGGGCCGCGTTGAGACCCGTTTCCGACTGGTCGCACTACAACCATGGCTACACGTCGAACATCCTCAACACCCCCGATATAGATCCCGAGGCTTACCGGATCAGTTCGCCGATCGAGGATGCCGAGGGACTCAAGCACCCATTGCTTATCGCGGCCGGCATGCAGGATGACAATGTCTTCTTCCAGGACTCGGTACTGGTTGTGCAGCGTCTGCTCGAACTCAAGAAAGAGGACTTTGAAATCGCGTTGTATCCGCTGGACCCGCACAGCTTCGTGAATCCGGAGAGCTGGCTGGACGAATACCGGCGCATCTTCAAACTGTTCGAAAGAAACCTCAAATGAGCAAGCTGGACGGAAAAGTCGCGTACGTCACAGGTTCCGGGCGTGGTATCGGGCGCGCGGTCGCCCTCAAGCTGGCGTCGGAAGGCGCGAAGCTGGTCGTCAACGACCTCGACGAGGAACCGGCTAACGAGGTTGTTGCAAGGATTACGAGCGATGGTGGTGAAGCCGTTGCCGTGGTTGGCAGCGTTACGGAAGAGGGTTTCGCGGAGCGCTTCATCACTACCGGCATCGAGGCATTCGGTGGCGTCGATATCATCGTGAACAATGCCGGGTACACCTGGGACTCGATGATCCACAAGATGAGTGACGAGCAATTCGACGCAATGATCGATGTCCATCTCAAGGCGCCATTCCAGATCCTGCGCGCCGCGTCGG
>CAZKZE010000081.1:0-13315 GCA_964557165.1 uncultured Woeseiaceae bacterium | reverse complement strand
GGGCTGTGTGCTGTTCTTCTGCAAATCGCTGGTGCGGGAAGGCTATGTCGACAGACAGGACGACCGTCTTTTGCTGGCGTACACAGATCCGAGCAAAAGCGATTTTCGTTTCTGCGAAGAGTCCTGGGAGTTTGCCGAGGAAAACGGCGGTACCCGTGTTCTCTATAACCTGGAGTTCGAGCCGGACTTCTGGGTGCCGCCGGCCATAGGCCCCTACATGATCAAGCGCAGGCTGAAGTCGGGCGGCGACAAGGCGATCGGACGCATCGAGGCGATCGCGCAAGCGTACGCTGCGAACGAGGGGAATCTCGGTGAGTGACTTTGCTGTACGCCTGCTCGACTGGTTCGATGAGCATGGACGCAAGGATCTCCCGTGGCAGCAGCCGAAGGAGGCCTACCGGATCTGGGTGTCCGAGGTCATGTTGCAACAGACACAGGTGCAGACGGTCATCCCGTACTTCGAACGTTTCATGGCCCGCTTTCCCGTTGTTCTGAGCTTGGCCGATGCCGCACAGGATGATGTGCTGCAGCACTGGTCGGGTTTGGGCTACTACGCCAGGGCACGCAACCTGCACCGCGCAGCGCAGGTCATACGCGATGAATTTGCGGGCGAGTTTCCGCGCACACTGGATGAGGTCATGGGGTTGCCCGGCGTTGGCAGATCGACCGCTGGCGCGATCCTGTGTCTTGCGTTCGATCAGCACCACACGATTCTCGACGGCAACGTGAAGCGTGTGCTCGCGCGCCACCAGGCGATTGAGGGCTGGCCCGGCAAGACCGCCGTCGCCAGGAAACTGTGGGACATCGCCGAGCAGTACACGCCCGCCGAGAGCACGGCGGCGTACACACAGGCGATCATGGACCTGGGCGCGACCCTGTGCACGCGCAGCAAGCCCGCGTGCGAGCGCTGCCCGGTCGCCGCCGACTGCAAGGCATTAAATGAGGTGACTGACACCCTTGGACTCAATAAAAGGGTGTCAGTCACCCAATTTCCGGGGCGTAAGCCGAAGAAGGCAAAGCCATTGCGCGCGACGACGATGGTTATCGCGAAACACGACGGGCACGTGTATCTCGAGCGCAGGCCCGAGGCGGGTATCTGGGGTGGTCTCTGGAGCCTGCCTGAGATCGGCAGCGGGGACGTCCATGATTGGTGCCAGGAGACGCTCGAGAGTGGCGCGGGCAAGGTCGAGGAGTGGCAGCCGTTGCGCCATTGTTTCAGCCACTACGACCTCGATATCCAGCCAATAGTCGTGCGAGTCGACGTGCCTTTGAGTAAAGTAGCCGACTCTGACGATGCCACGTGGCATCGTATTGGCGACGAACCTCCGGGCGGCATGGCCGCGCCGGTCAACAAACTGATAGAGCAACTAATAGATGTCACGCACGATTAAATGCGTCATGTTGGGCGAAGGGGCCGAAGGCCTCGACTATGCACCGTACCCGGGCGAGCTGGGACAGCGTATCTACGACAACGTTTCCAAGGAAGCGTGGCAACGCTGGCTGGCGCACCAGACCATGCTCATTAACGAGTACCGGCTTACGCCGATCGAGCCCGACGCACGCAAGTTCCTCGAGACCGAGATGGAGAAGTTCTTCTTCGAAGGCGGTTCTGCGGCGCCTAAGGAATTCGTGCCGCCGTCAGAGTAGCGCAGGAGGCCGCCCCAGCGGCCGACCCTCAGTCCCGCACGCAGTAATGCACGGCAAACCACTGCTGCGGATCCGTCCAGACCGTCTCGACCGTGAATCCCGCCTCTGCCGCCATGGCCGCGAAGCCTGCCAACGTGTACTTGTGCGAGTACTCAGTGGTGATGGCCTCACCCGCCGCAAACTCAATTCGGGTGCCGTCAATCTGCACGCTCTGCTCCCTCGCGCTGACGAGTTCCATAACAATGCGCCCGCTGTCTGCGTCATAGGTTGCGCGGTGGGCGAATGAGTCCAGGTCGAAGTCGGTGCCAAACTCGCGATTCAGGTGCCTCAGCATGTTGATGTTGAACCGGGCAGTGACGCCGGCGCTATCGTTGTAGGCGGCACGAATTATGGCGGGGTCTTTCTGCAGATCCACGCCGATTACCAATGCGCCGTCGGCGCCAGCCTCCTGGTACATGACGCGCAGCAGTTCGACGGCATCGTCGTATTCGAAGTTGCCGATGGTCGAGCCCGGAAAATAGACGATGTTCCTCAGGGGCAGGGTCGCCGGGTTGGGCAGATCGAAAGGGTGGGTAAAGTCGGCGACGACAGGTAGCACCTCGATGTCCGGAAAATCCGCCTGGATGCTGCGCTGACTTTCGAGCAGGTGTTCCTCGGAAATGTCTACAGGAACGTAAGCCGCCGGCGAATGAAGATGACGCAGGAGCATGCGAGTCTTCATGCTCGAGCCGCTGCCAAATTCGATCAGGCTGGCGGATTCACCAGCAAGTCCGGCAATCTCATCGACGCACGCCTCCATAATGCCGAGCTCGGTATTGGTCAGGTAGTACTCGGGAAGCCGCGTAATCTCCTCGAACAACTGTGAGCCGGCTTCGTCGTAGAAGTACTTCGGCGAAATCGTTTTTCGGGCCTGGCTGAGCCCGGCGACAATGGCGGCTGATTCGTCAGGCATTTTCATTCCGGGCAAGTCGGAAGCCGAGAAACTGCCAGCGCGCGTCCGGGTAGAAGAAGCTACGGTAGGAAGCCCGGATGTGGTCGTTTGCCGTCACGCACGAACCGCCGCGCACGGTCATCTGGTTGCACATGAACTTGCCGTTGTATTCGCCGAGCGATCCGGCGAGCGGCTGAAATCCTGGATAGGGCAGGTAGGCCGAGGAAGTCCATTCCCATACGTCACCGATCAACTGCCTGCTGTCTTCGCTCGCCACCGGCTGCAAATAGCCGCTCTCGAGAAGGTTGCCGCCGTTGGGGTCACGAATCGCGGCCCGCTCCCACTCGAATTCTGTCGGCAGCCTGTGCCCGGACCAGCGCGCGAATGCATCGGCCTCGTAGTAACTGACATGTGTCACGGGTGCATGTTCATCGATTTCCCGCTGGCCGGCTAACGTAAATTCCGTTTCGAGCGCCTGGTCCCAGTAGAGAGGCCGGTTCCAGCCTTGCTCACGAATCGTGGCCCAGCCATCGGACAACCAATGAGAAGGCTCATCGTAAGCGCCGGCTTTGATGAATTCCCGGTACTCGCCGTTGGTGATGAGCCGGTTGCCGATGCTGTGTGGATGCAGCAGCGCATCGTGTGCCGGCGTCTCGTTGTCGAAGCAAAAATCATCGCTCGCATGACCGATGCGCACGATACCGGTTTCACCGCGGGTGAAGTCGTACGGAGATGCGGCCGCGGCCGGCGGTTGCTTCAGGGTCTTCCGAGCGGCCGGTTTCAGCGGATTGCAGGACAAGACATGCTTGATGTCGGTGAGCAGTAATTCCTGATGTTGCCGTTCGTGATGGAGACCGAGTACGAGCGTGGCCAGGTGCTCCCCGGTAATTCGGTTATTGCGAATTAGCTCGGCGACCTGGTCGTCAACGTGCGCGCGGTAATCAAGAACCTCGGCGAACGATGGTCGGGTCAACTCGCCACGCCGCGCACGCGGGTGCATCTCCCCAACCGAGTTGTAGTAGGAGTTGAACAGGTAGTGATAGTCGTCGCGGTACCTTGCCACGCCGCAAGGCTCCAACACGAAGCGCTCGAAAAACCAGGTGACATGCGCGAGGTGCCACTTGGTCGGGCTGACATCGGGCATAGACTGGACAACCGTATCCTCCGCTTGCAAGTCGGACGTCAACACGACTGACGTAGACCGCGTCTTCTCGAACCGGCCGAGTAGCGTGTCACCGGAAGTATCAACAATATCGAGCATTGGATCCTCAATAATCCTGACGAAGCGGGAGTTCGGTCTTCCTCTGCACGGTCCGAATACCGAAACTCGAGTTTACCCGGGCCACGCCCGGGAGCCGTGTGAGTTCTGTCTTGTGAATCCGTTCGAAATCGGCCATGTCGGCTACTACGACACGCAACAGGTAGTCGAATTCACCCGACATAAGGTAACACTCCATGACTTCCGGGATGTTGCGCACCGCGTCCTCGAACGCGGCGAGTTCGCTTTCGACCTCCCGGTGCAGGCCGATCTGCACGAAGACATTGCCGGGAAGTCCCGCAGCATTCTGGCTGATGAGCGCGGCATATCGGTCAATGATGCCGCTTTCCTCGAGCGCGCGGACCCGCCGCAGGCAGGCCGACTCCGACAAACTCACCTGCTGGGCGAGCTGTACGTTGCTGATGCGGCCGTCCTTTTGCAGGGCCTCGAGAATCAACTTGTCGAATCTGTCCATGGTTACGGCATAATCCTGCGGAAAAGATATTTGAGAAGACGGAATCTGCCACAATTTCGACGTTCCGTCACCTGATACGCAAGCGGGTGCCTCCTTTGGGCTCGTATGCTGTCACTCTACAATAACGATATCAGGTCTGGAGAGAGCCATGAGAATCGGAGTACCCAAGGAAATCAAAACCCTGGAGTTCCGCGTCGGCATGACGCCGGCGGGCGTTCACGAGGTGGTTCACGACGGCCACGAAGTCGTTGTGGAGACGCAAGCCGGCTCCGGCATCGGCGTGACCGATGCGGACTACGAGGCGGTTGGTGCGAAAGTCGTCGGCACGGCTGAGGAAGTGTTCGAGCAGGCGGAGATGATCGTCAAGGTCAAAGAACCCCAGCTCAACGAATGCGCAATGCTGCGTCCGGACCAGGTGCTGTTCACGTACCTGCACCTGGCGCCCGATCCCAAGCAGACTGAAGCGCTCGTCGAGTCAGGCACGACGGCGATTGCCTACGAGACAGTCACAGCTGACGATGGCAGCTTGCCATTGCTCACACCGATGTCTGAAGTTGCGGGCCGCCTTTCGATCCAGGCCGGCGCCTATGCGCTGCAAAAAGCGAACGGCGGTTGCGGCAAACTGCTCGGCGGTGTGCCAGGTGTTGAACCCGCCAACGTCCTCGTCATCGGCGGCGGCGTCTCCGGCGCCCATGCAGCAGACATGGCGATTGGCATGGGTGCGAGCGTCACGATCCTCGATCGTTCACTGCCGCGCCTGCGCGAGCTCGACGATATCTGGGGCGGCCGTGTACACACGGTTTTCTCGACCAAACATGCCGTCGAGGAACTTGCCCTGCAGTCCGATCTCATCATCGGTGCGGTACTGATACCCGGTGCAGCAGCACCGAAACTGGTGAGCGCACAGAACGTTAAAGACATGGCCGCGGGTTCGGTCATGGTCGATATCTCCATTGACCAGGGTGGCTGCTTCGAGACGAGCCATGCAACAACGCACGCTGCCCCGACTTACGTGGTCGACGATGTCGTGCACTACTGTGTTGCAAACATGCCGGGCGCTGTCCCCCGCACCAGTACGTTTGCACTGACGAACGCAACTCTGCCATTCGTCAAGGCCCTCGCCGACCACGGCTGGGCCGATGCACTGAAGGCCGATCCGCATCTCGCGAACGGGCTGAACGTGTGGAATGGGCACGTAACCTACGAGGCCGTCGCCCATGATCTCGGCTACAAGTATCTTTCCGCCGAGGAAGCAATGAAAGCTGCCTGATCTCTCCTCCCCCTCTTGGATTCAGGTAGTTCATCAGGCCGGGCAAATGCCCGGCCTTTTTTTATTTCAGATGCAACATTTGTAGCATGCGATTTCTCTTGTATTGCCGGAAAACCTCACTATGCTAGGAGGAACAAGTAGTACAGCAAAACCTATGGGGGGTTAACCATGAGCAGTATCAGGCAAACTGCGCGACGGGCTGTCGCGCTGCCGGCGACGATTGCGTTGCTGGCGTCATCGGGCGGCGCGGTGGCCCAGGTGTTGGAAGAGATCACCGTAACCGCGACGAAGCGTGAAACCACGATCCAGGACGTGCCGTTCTCGATCAACGCGCAGACGCAACAGGATATTCAGCGTTCGGGCGTGACCGATCTCGAGGAACTGTCGAGAAACGTTGCCGGACTGACCGTCCAGAATCTCGGACCGGGCCAGAGCCAGGTCGCTATTCGCGGCGTGTCGGCAGGGCAAATCGTTCGTGACCAGCCGGGTGTTAAAGAACAGGTCGGCGTGTATCTCGACGAGTCGGTTATCTCGTTGTCCCTGTTTACACCGGACTTCGACTTATTCGACCTGAACCGCGTGGAGACACTGCGTGGCCCGCAGGGCACGCTCTTCGGTTCGGGCTCGGTTGGCGGTACGATTCGCTACATCACGAACAAGCCGGACTATGATGCATTCGATGCGAGCATCGAGCTTGACCTCAACACCATCACAGATGGTGGCACGGGTGGCGCGATCAAAGGCATGGTCAACATGCCATTCGGTGATGGTGGCGCGGCATTGCGCCTGGTCGGTTACACGACCGAGTACGGCGGCTACATCGATGCCCGCAAGGAATCGGGTGGTTGGGTGTCGGACGTAAACAGTGGCAATCGGACCGGTGTCCGGGCTACGTTAGCATTCGACATCGGTGACTCGATCACGATCACGCCACGCATCGTCTACCAGGAAATCGAATCGGATGGCTTCAACCGGCAGGAAGTCTTCAACCTGTTCGCCAACCCGTATACGACAGGCGCGCCTGGCGATCCGCGTGAGCCAGTTCAGCTCGGCGAGCGCGAGCAGCACCTGCTCCTCGACGAGAAGTTCACTAGTGAATCCCTGCTCATGGACCTCGTGTTTGAGGCATCGCTCGACGCTTTCGATTTCACGTTCGTTGGCAGCCAGATGGATCGCGACATTCTCGTCAGTCGCGACGCCAGCGCGTTGACCGGCAGTGTGTCGGTAGACCTGGGTTATCCGGATGCCGGCGTGCTGTTGCCCTCAAATCTGCAGGATTCGACGGACGTCACGCAAACGACGTTTGAAGCTCGCGTTAACTCGAATTCCGACGGCCGTTTTCAGTGGCTATTTGGCGCATTTACCTCTGATGTCGATCGCACCTATGGACAGTATCTGCCAACGCCGGGATACGCGGCCGTAACCGACGCGACGCTGGGTGCGGGCACCTCTGCTGCCGTTGCTAACGGCTATCCGGACCTCGATTCGCCGTACAACGCAAGCCTGCCCTACAACATCACACAGTTAGCGATATTTGGTGAGGTCAGCTTCGACTTTACGGATGCATTTGCGGTGACGGTCGGTGGACGCTGGTATGACTTCGAGGAGTCACGTCGCTTCTACACGGGCGGCCTGTTCTCGAACGGCGATGACCAGACTGATTCAACGGCGTCCGACGGCTTCACGCCTCGCGTGATGGCGAGCTTCGATCTCAATGACGAAGTGACGCTGAACGCCCAGGTGTCGGAAGGCTTCCGGCTCGGCGGCGTGAACGACCCGCTCAACGCAACACTTTGTACGCCGGAAGATCTGGATATTTTCGGTAGCTTCCAGTCCTACAACGACGAGACGATGTGGAACTACGAGGCCGGCATCAAGTCAGGCTTCGGCAATGGCATCACACTCAATGCTGCCGTGTTCTACTCAGAGATCGAAAACCTGCAAGCCACGCTGGATGCAGGCTCTTGTTCGTCACGCGTATCCTTCAACGTGCCAAAGGCTCACACACAGGGTATCGAACTGGAGTTGGGTGCCAACCCGACGGATTCACTCTACCTGTCGCTGGCCGGCAGCATGCTCGAGTCGGAGTTTGATTCGACCGTTGTTGATGGCAACGGCAACGTGATCGGTGGTCTGGAAGACGGCAATCGCCTCGCGTCGGTTCCGGAGTACCAACTTGCCGCAACGGGCAGTTACATCATCCCGATGAGCCTTTTTGGCGGGTCGGAAGCGGTCCTTTCGGCGACTGTGCATTATGTCGGTGACCGCTACACGCAGCCGAGTGACCAGGTCCCGGGTGCGGGCGATTTCAGTTCGGGCCTGCCGTTCGGTGGCGCGACCGGTGACGAAATCACGTCGCTCGACCTGAACCTCGATCCCTACACCATCGTGAATTTGAGCGCAGGTATCGAGAAGGAAACCTGGTCTGCCTTGCTCTACATTCACAACGTCGGTGACGAGAATGCGAACCTGTCGTTTGACCGCGAACGTGGCGGTAGGGCACGTCTCGCTTTCCGGACTAACAAGCCGCGGACGGTCGGCGTGACGTTCCGCATGAGTTTTGGCAACATGTAAAGACGAGCCAGCTTTGGCTTATAGAGCGCCCGGCCAGCAATGGCCGGGCGTTTTTATTTGGGTGTGAGTTCCATGCGAATGAGCGGACGTTCGCCATCCCAGAGCTCTTCGCGAACGTCGGAGACGACCTCGAAGCCCAGCGCGTCATAAAGGCTCTGCGACTCGGGCAGCCCGTCCGTGGTTTCGAGAAAGACCCGGGAACATCCATTGTCGCGGGCATAGGCCAGCGTGCGATTAACCAGGTCCTTGCCGAGCCCCATACCGCGTGCCGACTGATCGACGAGCACCCAACGCAGTTGTCCGCGGTCCGCGTCACGCAGGATCATGGCCGCGCATCCGACCAGCTTGTCGTCCCGCTCGGCGAGCCAGATCCGGCCCGCGCCGCCAGCATCGAGAATGAATTCGGCGATCGTGCGAGCGACATAGGCCTCGAACGTCAGGCCGTAACCGGGCAGCGCGTCGTACACCTCGCCGTGCAGGGCGATGATGCGACCGAGGTCGCCGACCCGCAGGTCGTGTCGAATGCTAATGTCGTCGACCATGACTTTTCCTACTCCCGGTCGCCCAACTTATCTCTTAACCAGTTGTGGAAGTCGAGGATGTCGTACTCCTGCTCAACCAGCGTGCCGTGCTTGTGGCGCAGACTGTGCAAGCCTTTCTGATTCAGCTCACACATATCACCGTCCTCGGCGATGACCTGCATTGGAAAATCAATAATGGGGCGAATTTCTGTCTCGCTGATGTCGGCGTACGCGGTGGGCAGCAACCAGTCGATCACCAAGTCGAGTCGTTCCGGCCCACGAGGAACAATCCTGACGGTTCGCACATAGTCACGGTGGGCGACGACATACATGTTGGCTGTGAACGACGCGAAAGTAACAATGGTGTCGCGTTCGGCCTCGCTCAGACCTTCAAGTAATGGCAACGTCGACTTGCCGTCTACCGTCCAGGTTTCTCCATCGCCGTCGTCCGTACGGGTCCACCCAGGAACGTCGCTGGAGTTGCTGGTGCCGAGTTTGTACATCGGCATGATGCGGCACAAAGAAGGGTGTACGCGCGGGCAGTGGTAACACTCCGTATAGTTTTCCCAGTAGATCTTCCAGTTGGACGCAATCGGCTTGATGACCTGGTGCGCTGATCGCATGTCTTCGAGCGGCCAGTTGCTAATGTTGTCGGCCTCGGAGCCGAGCTGATCAAGCAGGGACGCGTCCGGCTCTTCGGCGAGATTCACAAAGATGAAACCCCGCCAGGTCTCGAGATGCACGCCGTACAGAGACAAACGCTCGGCCTCGAAAGAACCGGTATCGTGCCGGTTTGGCGTCGCGATCAGTTCGCCATCGAGGGAGTAGGTCCACGTATGGTAGGGGCATATGATTCGGCCGTTTCGAAAGCGACCGGTCTCAGTCGTGCAGATTCGTGCGCCGCGGTGGCGGCAGGTATTGTGAAAGGCCCGCAACCCTTCCGCGCTCCGGGTGACAATGATCCCCTGGTCGCCAATTTCGGCCGTGAAGTAGTCGCCAGTTTTCTCGAGGTTCTCCCCGCGTCCGACGCAGACCCATTCTCGATACCAAACGGCCTTCAACTCGCGCTGGTAATGATCGGCATCAAAATACCAATGGCTTGGAATGGTTGATGCGGGTCTATCAAGCAGGGCCATAAGCGTACGCGGTTGTTGGCGATTGTCGTCTCCCACAGATAGTACCCGGAATCTGCTCGCCGCTGAATAGAGGATCGTGCCCTGCCTTGAAAATTGAACAGCAGGGCCAACATTGGAAGCCATGACTAATCTGAAACATGTTGTATGCCCCCACTGCAATGCTACCAACCGGCTGCCGAGCGAACGCCTGGCCGAAGGCCCCAAGTGTGGCAAGTGTGGCGAGCAAATCTTCGAAGGACACCCGGTCGAGCTGACAGATGCGAACTTCGACAAGCACGTGGGCCGTAGCGATATCCCCGTGGTTGTTGATTTCTGGGCGCCTTGGTGCGGTCCCTGCAAGATGATGGCACCTGCGTTCGAGCAGGCAGCGGATGATCTCGAGCCCAATGTGCGTTTCGCCAAGCTCAACACCGATGAAGCACAGAATACCGCCGGACGATTCAATATTCGCAGCATCCCGACGCTGGCGATCTTCAGGAATGGCAAGGAAGTTGCCCGCCAGGCGGGTGCCATGGGCGCTGCCGATATCGCCCGCTGGGTGCAGGCGAACGCGTCTTAACTGCCGGCCAGCAAGCGGCCGCGGAATTTCTCGAGCATACGTTTGACCGTGGCCGAGTTGTCGGGGCCCATACGCAGCAGCAACTTCTGTCCGCTCGACAGCGCCTCGAGGTCGGGATCCGCGAACTCGTAAAGCACATTCGGCCGCACGAGCACGATTGGCCCGCCGGGCTTCGGCGTGGCGAGCAGGTGATCGATGACCTCAACAAGGCGATCGTTGAAATACGCGTCGGGATAACCGAGCCGCTCGTAGGACTTCTGGAACAGCGGGTAATAGCGCTCGTAGATGTCATAGATGGCGTCGACGTCCGCGTAATAAAGCTGCGCGACAATGGCGTCGTAACGGATGTAACTCGAGAGGCTGAGTATGACGGTATCGTCCGGGCCAACATCTGGCGCAAACGCATCACCAAGACGTCCGACCGGACGAATTTTCTCGGGCAACTCGCTGCGCGTCAGGTTGTCGACTGTCGTGACCAGCTTGTCGATCACGAACTCGCGTGTCAGTAGTGACTCGATCGCAGGGCCGAAGGCATTGCCGATCTCGAGCAGGAAATAGGCGTCACTGTCGTCGAGCGGCGGCAAAGGTACAAGATTGCGGTCTTCTCTGGGAGCGGTTTGTAACTGCGGCATCGGATACTGCGGACCGGAATCTTCAGCCGGCTCGACCGGCGCAGGTACAGCAACCACCGGCACCGATTCGGGTCCCGGAAACAGCGTGTCCCGGTAGACCCAGGCGGCGGCACCACCGACCACCATCAGGACCAGGACTATCAGCAATGGGGCATCGCTGTTTTTCATAGGCCTATTCTACACTCGCCGGCGCGGGAGGCGCAGCAACCCGGTAGCGAGAGCCGTGCCGAGCAGGATCACGGCACAACCGACGACCATTGAGGCAGTAATCGGCTCGTCGATGACGAGCGCCCCGAGTACCATGGCGAACAACGGGATCAGGTAGGTAACCGTGATCGCGTTAGTCGGGCCGGTGTTGGCGATCAGGCGGAAATACAGGATGTAGGCCAGCGCGGTGCTGAACAGGCCCATGACGATGGCGGCGGCCCAGGCGGTCATTGATATCGGAGTGGTCGGCCACGTGAGTACAGCGACCGGCAACAACACCAGTGTTGCGCCGACCTGGCTGCCGGCGGCAACGGCGAGCGGTTTGACCTTGCTGGCATAGCGCCGCGTGAAATTGCCACCGATGCCGTACAGGAACGAGCCACCCAGTGCCGCTATGACAGCCAGTGTCGTGTCTTCCATCGAGGCGCCGACCTTGTCACGTACCAGCAGCCACACGCCAAAGGTACCGACCAGCAGACCTGCCGTCTTGTTGAGCGTCAGTCTTTCGCCAAGCCACGCCCAGGCAATCAGGGCTGCAAATATCGGTGCAGTGGCATTCAAGATCCCGGCGATACCAGCGCTCAGAAATAGCGTTGCCCAGGTCAGGAGAAGAAAGGGCAGCGCAGTGTTGTGGACCCCGAGGATGCCGAGCACGGTCCAGTTGTCGGTGAGTTGATCGAACTGGCCCTTGGCGTAGAGCATCGGCACAAGCACGACCGCCGCGATCGCGACACGAACTTCCACGAGCGCGAACGCGCCGAACTCGGGGCCCGCGATACGCATAAACAGGAACGACGCACCCCACAGGAAGCCGAGCGCGATCAGGTCGACGAGGTCTCTGCCCCTCATTCGCGGACGCTACTCAAGACGCATGCGTGCCACGATCTGCGCCAGTTCGCCGGACGCCCGCATTTCCTCAATGCGGTTACGAAGCTCCTCGGCAGCCGCCGCGTCTTTGGCGCCGATCGAGAAACGCATGGGCTCGTCCCTGAAGACCGCATCGTCTGCAATGTCGAGGCGATTGACGCGGATGATCCCCTTGAGCGTATCCACGTACTCCTGGCCGCGTTCTGAATACCTGATCAATCCGTCGGCCAGTTCCATGGACGTGAGCGGGCGGCCTGCGGCTCTTGCTTCGGCGCGTAGCCGGCGAAAGTCCTCGTAGGCCGGGTGCGACATCAGGTTGATGAAGTAGCCGCGGACACTATCGAACGGCCAGTCGAACGCCGCGATGCGATGGTCCCCCAGGCTTTTACGCTGTTGCTCAGGAACCAGGCCCTTGCCGCCATAGGTCCATTGTCCAAAGAGGGCATTGCCTTCGACCGCGAATCTCGAAGTGCCGTAACCGCTCTCGTAGGCTGCCTGTCCCAGTGCGAGTCCGGCTGGGATGATATCGACCTTGTAGAGCAACTCATCGATGATCTCGGCGAGGTTCTCGTCCGCCGGCTCGAGTGATGCAGCGGTCTCCGCATCGGCGACGCGCACGAGCACTGCGGCTGAGCGCAGCTTCTCGAAATCGTCGGCCGCGATTTCATCGCCGGATTCCAGTGCATCCTTGACTCGCGAAAATGCCGCCCGACGATCGAGAACCATGCCGTTGGCATGCAGGATCAGCGGCAGCATGGCGCGATAGAAGATCTCTTTCTTGTACGGGACGTGCAGGTTCTGCGCTTCGGCTCGCCAGCGGGGATTGATACCGGTCAGGATGACACGAGGAACGGTGAGTTGTTCGTCGCGCTGCTCTTCGCCCCAGAAATCCTCCGCCTGGTACCATTCGATGATTTCATCGATGCTCGCAAATATGATGACTTCCTGCCCCTGGGCGGGGAGGGCCCATGAAAATACGGCGAGGATGAGCAGTCGGCGAAAGATACTTCGAAATTGGCTGGTCACGAGAGTCTCTCTTGGTTGGCTGGGACCGATAGCCCAGGGCCCAATAATACGGTAGTCGGAAGCGGTTTTCGCCGGCTGTGAGCACGGGCCTTGACTGGGCCCTCGGAGATCGGTCTAATAGCCCGCCCAATATGGCCAGGTAGCTCAGTTGGTAGAGCAGCGGATTGAAAATCCGCGTGTCGGTGGTTCGATTCCGCCCCTGGCCACCAGAT
>CAZKZE010000080.1:2562-13918 GCA_964557165.1 uncultured Woeseiaceae bacterium | reverse complement strand
GAGGTCAAATGCACAACCTGGTCGCCCATTCTCAAGGCGAATCTCGCGATCGCGGATATTGAGCTGCGCAATGGCAAATTGCCGGAGAGCCTGTGGGCCCGCTTTGATTACCAACGCGAACTCAAATGGCGCACGGCCTGGGCTGAATGCCATGCCCAATCGAAGCCGTTCTACAGTCCTGAGCATCGCGCGCTGACGCCCCCACGTCGGGCTTGACAGAGCCGCAATGACTCACGAAGCGGAATACTACGACAACATGGTCAAACTCCTCGAGCTGGTATGGGGTGAAGGCTATATGGCACCTGGCGGGCCCGGCAATGTCGCCAAGCTTCTTGAGGGCACCGCGGCAGCAGGCAAGCAAATTCTCGATATCGGGTGCGGGCTTGGCGGCCCGGCGCTGGAGATGGCGCGCACGCACGGGGCCACCGTCACGGGCATCGATCTCGAGGCGCCACTGATCGAGAAGGCCAAGGCATACGCAACCGCAGCCGGCCTGCAGGACCAGTGCACTTTTGTATGCGTGGAGCCTGGCCCGCTTTCATTCGCGGACGCATCGTTCGACATCGTGATCTCGTCCGGTGCCATTACACAGACCGACGACAAAGAGTCGATATTTGCGGAAATCCTGCGCGTGCTGCGTCCGGGCGGCTATTTCAGTTGCTACGAGTGGACGAGTTCGGGAGCCGAGCCTTCTGACGACATGCGGTACTGGATGAAACTCGAGGAACTCACTTACGCGTTTAAGACGCTTGACGAGTATCACCAGCTACTCGCCGCGGCGGGCTTCGAGAACGTGAACAGCGAAGACGCTTCCGCCTGGTACGGCAAAGAGGCACAGCGTGAATACGAACTGATGAGCGGCGATCTGTATGCACCGATGGTGGAGCTAATCGGACAGAGTGACGCAGACCATTTCGTCGAGGACTGGCGGGCCATGGTCATCGTCTGTCAGTCAGGCGAAATGCGCCAGGGATACTGCCGTGGACAGCGTCCAGCCTGAGGCGAGCGTATCGCCGGAGTGGAACCCTATACTTCCAGTACGGGTTTGAGTGTACTTAGCTCAACGAGCTGCGGTTCGGTCAGCTCGTAAATCTTGTCGATATTGCAACCGCGCAACGTGTCATGGTCGGCGTGCAAGACCCTGGCCGAGACGCGAATATCGATCATGTCAGAGGTCCATTTGCGTCGCCGCAATGCGTCACACGGGCCGCGAAACTCAATCAGGTAATGATCCCGGCCTGCCGGCATCACGACGAAATACTTATTCACGTACAAGTAACTCGTTAGCTCGTAGTGACGGATCATATCAACTTCAGGCAGTTCGTTGACACTGATGAAATCCCGCACTGATTCCACGTACCTCCCCGTGGGAGGCGGTGTACTCGATGAAGCGCATGCTATGAGAAACAGCGGCATGCTTATGGAAAACAACAACTTCATTGCGGCACTCCAACATGACCTGGAGTTATTTGACTACAGAAGCACCTTTTTGTTGCATTGAGCTTCGCCCTTGCGCGACTCCTAAGCGCTTGAATTCCCTGTGCAGCCCGGCAATAGCTACTGCTGCGGGCCGTGCAGCAGTGCTTCTTTGGTGAGTTCGACAATCAGGTCGACTTCTTTCTCGTCGAGATTGAACACCGGCGTGTAGCGCAATGAACGCGTGCCGCCGTGAATAACAGCAAGACCAAT
Organism: uncultured Woeseiaceae bacterium; assembly: GCA_964557165.1. GTDB lineage: Bacteria > Pseudomonadota > Gammaproteobacteria > Steroidobacterales > Woeseiaceae > UBA1847. The sequence continues at coordinate 12,229 of CAZKZE010000080.1, read as the reverse complement.
CCTCCGCAGGTAGTCCTCGGTGCTGTCCTTACCGTAGATCGTGTAGCGCTCGTCAAGCTCACAGCTCAGCAGCAGGCCGGTTCCCTGGGCGCTTATAATCGCGCCATCGACTTCGTCCTTGAGCGCGGCCAGCTTCTCGACCAACTCGTGTCCGCGCCTGCGAATATTCTCGCGTAACTCGGGGGTGAGAGAGTCGAGGACGGCGACAGCGACGTCGAGGCTGCGAGGGTTTGTCGTCATCGTGTTGCCATAGAGGCCCCGTTGATACAGCCCTGCAGCCTTTTCCGACAACGCCAGTACAGACAGCGGGAACTGACCCGCATTGAGCGCCTTGGAGTAGGACTCCATGTCGGGTTTATCGAGCGATTCGAAACCGGGATAGTCGACGACGGACAGGACGCCGTGGGCGCGAAGACCAGCCTGGATCGAGTCGACCACAAACATCGCGTCGTGTTCGCGAGTCAGCTCGCGCGCACGCTTGTAGAATTCCGGGCTGATAGCGCGGCCTGGGTTTCCCTCGCCCATGACCGGTTCCATGAGAAATGCCTCAATGAAGATATTCTCCTCGTCGGCTTGTGCGAAGACAGCCTCCAGGGCATCGATGTCATTGGGCTTAACAGTCAGCAGATAATCGTTGTCGCTGAACGACGCGAGAAATTGCCTGTAATTCTTTAGCGTCGAATCGGAGAAGCGCGCCGGCCTGTCCGTGCGACCGTGGAAGCTGCCTTTCAGGGTCAGGCCACGCAGCATGCGACCTTCGTAGCGACCGCCAGGATCCGTCATTTTCTTCGTGTTGATATCACTAATCCGCGCGGCAACCGTCATCGCCTCGGACCCGCTGTTCAGACACAGAAAACTCTCGTAGGGAAAGCCCTGCGCGCGAGTATGTCCGATCTCTTTTTGCAGGCGCGAGATGAAGTCCAGATTGCTGGGCGAAGCCGTCATGATGTTCGCCATGACGTGCGGCTGATTCATCGCGTCGAGTACGGCGTCCGGGGCGTGACCGAAGCCGAGCATGCCGTAGCCGCCCACATCGTAGACAACGGCGCCTTTGAGCGTGACGATCCACGGTCCGGCTCCGCCAAGGGCAACGTAAGGATTGACTGCGTCCTTCGCATAGAAATTCGTCAAGCCAGAATGCGCCTTGCGAACCTGATCTTGTTCGTCAAGCGCGAGAAAATCGGCGTGGGTTCTTTGCAGTTCAAGGAATCGAGCGTAGCTACGTTCGATTGCCTGTGCGAGGTCGACGCGCTCATCAAGGAACGACAGAATGACTTCGTCTTTGAGACCCGTGGTTTGTGCTGCACCACCGTGTTCCCGCATTTCCTGCAGGCGACCGAGGGCCGATTTCGTATCGTGAAACTTGGCGACGTGGGACATTGAAGCCACCCGTGAACTGATAATCCGCGACTATATCAAGAGCGCCCCCTCAGGGCATCCGGGTTTTTAACGAAATCTGCTCCACGATGTCATATTCCGGCTCTAGCGGCGCATTCGCCGGTACTCTGTAGGAGACAATCCGGTTGAGCGGCGAAACTGCCGCGTGAAAGCACTTTGATCGGAGTAGCCCGCTTCCAGAGCAATGTCGGCAATCGGCTTGTCGGTCTCGATTAACAAGAGGCTCGCGCGGCTGATGCGTGTCTTGAGCATCCACTGCCCGGTCGTCAGCCCGAACACGCGCCGCATGCGACGGTCCAGCTGGTAGATCGACATGCCGGCGATTCCGGCGAGGTCCTTTATGCCTGGGCGCCGAGAACCGTGTTGCTCTGCGAATCGAATAGCCTGCGATATGTGCGCGAAGTCATCGGACGTCATGTCAGGTAGCCGCAGGTCCCGCGAGATCCCGACAAGACCCGCGATCGAACCATCCAGTGAAAGAAGCGGCAACTTGGTCGTCAGGCACCAACCGATGTCCCTGGAACGAACTGTGTGCAACTCCAGTTGGTCGACGAGTTTCTGGCCGGTCTCGAGCACCACCTGGTCCTGTTGCTCGTAGCCGCGACCGAGCGTCGCGCCGAGAACATCGGAGGGCCGCCGGCCCAGGAGCTGGGACTTGTCGCGCAATCCGCAGCGCTCCACCAGCGTCTGGTTCGCCGAGACATAGCGGCCGTCTCGATCCTTGATGAAGAACACGGTGTCAGGCATGAGATCGAACAGCGCCTCCGCCGCGAAGGGTTCGGACAACTGCTCGAAGAATGAGGGATGATGAGCACTGACTGTCATATCCCGATTATGCCAAAATTCAAGTGATAGGTAATATCACTGTCAAGACATGATCCTTTGATTCTCTTACTATCTATGGAATTATTGCCCGCCATACCCGGCAAAAACCCGACTCGGACAAATAGCAGATGAAGAACCGGAAGAATGTATTTTCAGGCTGTATTCCCGCACTTATGACGCCGTGTGATGAGGCCGGAACGCCGGACTTCGACGCACTCGCCGCGAAAGGCAGGGAACTCGTCGGCATCGGGATGAATTCCGTCGTGTATTGCGGCTCGATGGGCGACTGGCCGCTCCTGACCGATCAGCAGCGCATGGAAGGCGTCGAGAAACTCGTGGCGGCGGGCGTGCCCGTGGTCGTCGGCACAGGTGCACAAAATACACGTCGCGCGGCGGCCCTCTCCCGCCATGCTGGTGACGCAGGCGCGGTTGGCCTGATGGTTATCCCGAGGGTCTTGTCGCGGGGATCGTCTGTCGCAGCACAGCACGACCACTTCGCCCAGGTACTCGATGCCGCTAACGGCCTGCCGGCTGTGATCTACAACAGCCCGTACTACGGATACGAGACAGAAGCCGATCTGTTCTTCGAACTGCGTCGCGCACACGATAATCTTGTCGGCTTCAAGGAGTTTGGCGGCGCCGATTCGCTGACCTACGCGGCGGAGAACATCACGAGCGGCGATCCCGACCTGACCCTGATGATCGGCGTCGACACGCAGGTCGTACACGGCTTTGTGCGATGCGGGGCGAAAGGCGCCATCACGGGCGTCGGCAACGCCCTCCCGAGAGAGGTCCTGCGCCTCGCAGAGCTGTGCACAAAGGCGGCATCGGGTGACCACGAAGCCTATCGACTCGCGACGGAACTGGATGACGCGATGGCCGTACTGGCAAGTTTCGACGAGGGGCCCGACCTCGTTCTGTACTACAAACACCTGATGGTGCTCGAGGGCAATCCCGGGTACGCCCATCAGCTGAACCCGTCCGATCAATTGTCACCGTCGCAGCGAGCGTTTCTCGAAGAGCAGTGGCGCCAGTTCCGGACGTGGTGGGATAGCTGGCCGGGCGCCACGGGCTGACTCGTGACCCCCATGCGAGTTATCGATTCCCACACCGAAGGCGAGCCCACGCGCGTCATCGTCGAGGGCGGGCCGGATCTGGGCAGCGGCACGATGCGGCAGCGTATCGCCCTATTCGCGGATGAGTTCGATCACATCCGTAGAATGGTGATCCTCGAGCCTCGGGGATCCGACGCATTGGTCGGCGCACTGCTGTGTCAGCCAACCCGGGACGATTGCGCGGCGGGTGTACTCTTTTTCAACAACACCGGCTATCTCGGCATGTGCGGGCACGGGTCTATCGGCACAGCGGTCACATTGGCCCACCTCGGGAAGATAGCTCCCGGAATATCAAAACTCGAAACTCCGGTCGGTGTGGTCTCCGTCAGTTTAGTCGACGGGAATACCGTCACTGTCGAGAATGTCGCGAGCTATCGCTACAGGAAAAGTGTCACGGTGACGGTCCCCGGACTTGGCGATGTCACAGGCGATGTTGCCTGGGGCGGTAACTGGTTCTTTCTGATCAAGGAGTCTCCCCTTCCAATCAACCTGGACAATGAGCGTGAGTTGACGGGTGCCGCGCTAAGAGTGATGCAGGCGCTGCAGGACCAGGGTATCAGGGGACGCGACGAGGGCGTCATTGACCACATTGAGTTCTTTTCGGACCCGCAGGCACCGGACGCGAACAGTCGCAACTTCGTCCTTTGCCCGGGTGGCGCTTATGACCGTTCACCGTGCGGCACCGGCACCAGTGCAAAGCTCGCGTGCCTTGCAGATGATGGGGTACTCGCACCCGATACCGATTGGGTGCAGGAAAGCGTGATCGGCAGTCGCTTCGTCGCCCGCTACAGAACGAATGCGCGAAACGAGATCATTCCGAGCATTACCGGTCGAGCGTTTATTTGTGCCGAGACAACGCTTGTGCAACAAGCGGGCGACCCGTTCGCCGAGGGCATCGGCGCGTGACTGACCGTGTCGTCATCGTCGGCGGCGGTCACATCGGCATCGCCTGCGCCCACTACCTGCAACAAGACGGACACGAAGTGACCGTTATCGACCAGGGTACGATCGGCGGCGCATGCTCCAAGGCTAATTGTGGCTTCATCGTACCAAGCCACGTTTTGCCGCTCACGACACCGGATGCGCCTGCCCAGGGATTTCTGTCCTTCTTCCAGCCGCGCGCCGCGTTTCGCGTCAAGCCGCAACTCCGCGGTTCTCTCGTTCGGTGGATGTGGGAGTTCGGCCGGCGGTGTACTCACACAAAGATGCTCGAGGCCAGCGAGACACTGCACAGCCTGCTCGAAGCGTCGGCCAGCCAATACCGGACGTTATTGTGCAGCCCGGAACTGGAGTGTGGCTGGCAGGACAACGGCATGCTGTTCGTATTCCGCTCGACAAAGGCGCTGGACGAATTCGCGAAGACCGACACGCTGCTGACCAGCGAATACGGGCTGGCGGCACGCTTGATTTCCGGGGAGGATCTGCAGGACTTCGAACCCGCATTGCTCGACGATCTTGCCGGCGCGTACTTTTACGAAGACGATAGCCATCTGCGACCTGATGCATTGAATGCCGCGTGGACAGAGTTACTGAAGGACCGCGGCGTCAGGTTCATCGAACAGTGCCGTGTCGAAGCAATCGAGAGACAAGACGGCGAAGTATCCAGCCTGCAAACTTCCCAGGGCGACATGTCAGCAGACCACTACGTGTTTGCGGCGGGCGCATGGTCGAGCGAGCTGGCCGCCGGTCTCGATTGCGAGATTCCTGTCGAGCCGGGCAAAGGCTACTCGGTGACCATGACGAGTCCGGCAACGATGCCGACTCACCCTATGTTGATGCCGGAGCAACATATCGGAGTCACTCCATTCGACGACGGGCTCCGCATCGCGTCGATGATGGAGTTTGCAGGCTTCGATTCGTCTATTCCGCCATTTCGAATCCAGCAACTGCAGGATTCTGCGAAGCCCTATCTCAGGGATCCAACAGGACCTGTCATTGAAGACACCTGGTACGGCTGGCGACCGATGACCTGGGACAGTCTGCCAATCATCGGCCGGACCGCGAATCTGTCGAACGCCCTGCTCGCAACGGGTCACAACATGCTCGGGCTGAGTCTTGCGCCCATAACCGGCCAGGCAATTGCTGATCTCGTCGCCGAACGACCGACCGAAATCCCGTTAGATGCCGTCTCTCCCACCCGATTCTCCTGAGCCGACGATCCGAAAATATCACGAAATTCAGTGAATTGGCCCAAAATGCCGCGATTTGCTGGTATTCTCATTATGTACAACGGACCGTCCATAAGAACGACGGCCGATTTTCGGAAGTTTAGCGTCACCTGACATGCCAACCAATGCGGAGAATTGTTATGGCAACGTCGAAGACTCATTCCGTTTCGGTCCTTTATTTGTTGCCACTCCGGTTGGCCGTCGGCCTGTCATTCCTGATTACCGGACAAGCGAAAGTCGCCGCCGGCAACTGGGGCGCGGCCTATGCCACCAGCCTGACCGAATTCATCAATGCGAATATCGAGAATGCGTTCGCGTTTTATCGGCCATTTCTCGAGTCGGTCGTGATACCACACGCGAGCAAATTCGCGGTCCTGGTCGCCTGGGGCGAGCTGCTCGTCGGCTTTTCAATATTCCTCGGGCTGTTCACTCGCTTCGGCGCGAGTATCGGAATATTCATCGTCCTGAACTACCTGTTCACCACGGGCATCAGCGTCTGGATGCCGAGCCTCGAGGTGATGTACCTGTGGGCAATGGTTACGTTGCTGATCTGTTCGGCCGGGCGTGCGATTGGCGCGGACGCAATACTCAGAAGTAACAGGAAAATTCGGCTGTTCACGTAGACGGTGGCCGGAGAGATATACGCTGTTATCCTCGCCGCCGGGCGTGCATCCCGCTTTGACGGAGACAAGCTGACCAAGCGCCTGAGCGGCAAACCTCTGCTGCACTATTCACTGACTGCGGCTCAGGCTGTGTTTCCTGGCAGAGTGCTGCTGGTTGCCGGCCACGAACCCGAAGAGATTATCGAATCCTCAGGTGGTCTTGCGACCCGGGTTGTTGTCAATCCGGACTACCTCGCTGGCCAGGGAAGCAGTATTGCCGTCGGCGTTCGCGCATGCTGGGATGACGCGGACGCGATCGTCATCATGTTGGCCGATCAGCCACTCGTTACGCCGGAGATACTCGGCCAACTTGCTGCCAACTGGACGGGAGATGACAAGCACATCGTCGTATCCGACTACGGGGACTCCCGGGGTCCCCCGGTGCTATTCGGAAAAGGCGCCTTCGACCAGCTTTGCGAGCTGGACGGTGACCATGGCGCCAAAGAGATCATTCAATCCCGGGAGTTTGATGTAACTACGATTGCAGCCGGGTCCGCTGGCTTCGACGTCGATACACCAGAAGATCTCGAGGTTGTGAGTCAGCTTCTATCCGCAGAAAAATAGGCCTGCAATTCGGCCACGATTTCCAGAGCAATAGCCGCCGGCCCGCGCCCCCCGATCAGGGTCCCGACTGGCGCGCGCAGTCGTTCCGCAAGCAACGCAGCTGGCCCACCAATTTCGGCCAATAGTCGATCGCGTCGTTTTGGCGGACCGATCAGGCCAACGAAGTTGACCTCCGAATCCGCAAGCACCTTCAGGTACTCGGTATCCGATGCCAGGTTGTGGCTCATGATGATGGCGGCGTCCGTTCTGCGGAGATCGATCAAATCCGCGGCTTGCCGGGGCTCGCCGCAATGGACCGCTTCCGCGCCTTGTATTGCCGGGTTCTCGACGTACGCGGCACGGTGGTCGAACACGGTGACGTGCCAGCCGAGAACCTGCGCCAGGCTGATGAGTGGTTCCGCGTCTTTGCCGGCGCCCAGGACCAGGAGCGTTCGTGGTCGGAATACCCTGACGGGAGAATCCGACAGATCGACATCGACGAAGTCGTGCTGTTCCAGATGATCCAGCCAACCCGACAAGGGCTCGTAACTGTCCGCCGCCGTCAGCGGCAGGATCAGCGCCCGGATCGTTCCCTCGCAGCCAACACCCAGGCCGAACAGGCTGTCATCGTCATTCAGGTCATACGTGACGACCGCCGCTTGTTCTTCATCGAGCGACTGTAAGACACGTTCCGCCAAATCGCCCTCAAGACATCCGCCGGACAACATGCCTTGTGCAGCGCCTTCGTCGTCGGCCAGCATCTGCATCCCGGCCTTGCTATACGTTGAGCCCTCCGTCGACAGGACCGAGATCAGTGCCAGCCTTTTGCCTTCGGCCACGCGCTCGCGAAAGAAGGCAAGAAATGCTTGGGACAGGCAATACTCGGTGCGACTCACGATGGGCTCCGCTTGGTGAGTGTTATGCCTGCACTTTCCGGGACAACTCGAGCGCGTAGTACGCGGCGCCTAGCAGTCCGGGTTCCTCGTGCGTGATTAGCCGGGTCGGGGTGCGCTCCATTATTGGCCGGTGGCGCCCCTTGCTTTCGAAGGCATTCCGGAAACCGCTGATGTGCAACATCTCAGGGTAACGTTTCACGATTCCGCCGGCGAGATAAACGCCATCTTGTGCGCCAAGTACCAGGGCGATGTCTCCGGCTACCTGGCCGAGGATCTCGAAAAACAGCTGCGCGGCATCCGCCGCGACGGCGTCGGTTCCATCATTCGCCGCCCCAAATATTTCTGCGGCCGACAAATCTGCTTGCATATCGCCGCGAAGCACATTGAGCGCCCAGTAGATGTTCTCCAGCCCCGAACCCGAGACGAGTCTCTCGACGCATACGCGTTCAAATCTTTCGCGCAACACTTCGAGCAACTCGATCTGGACTTTCGACTTCGGCGCAAAGCCGATGTGGCCACCCTCACCCACTACAGGTATCAACAAGCCGTCACGTTTGCAGAGCCCCCCGGTTCCGAGACCCGTTCCGGGACCGACGATCGCCACGCGGAACGATTCGTCCGGCAGCGCCTTCTGCGAGGCCTGGCCAACCGGCTCCAGAAATTCGTCTCCGATGTGCGGAATCGACCAGGCAATAGCTTCGAAGTCGTTCATCAGCTTCACCTGGCTGGCGCCAAGGTCCTCGCGGATCTCCGCGGACGACAAGGTCCAGTGATTGTTTGTCATCGAGATCGACTCTTCGACGACCGGCCCGGCAGCCGCGAGGCAAACAACCGCAGGAGCACCAGCCGAAACCTCACCGAGATAGTGTCGAATCGCCGCGATCGCCGAATCGAAGTCCGCACACTGCAACGTCGCCGCACTATCGAAACCGACCTTGTCGCGGTTGGCCAGCGCAAATCGCGCATTGGTACCGCCTATGTCGGCAATCAGGAGTGGAGCGTCATTCATCTGCGTAGACGCGAACATAGTCCACCAGCATTTGCTGCGGGAATATGCTGTCATCGATACCGCCGCCGGAACGCCCCCACATGCCGCCAACCGCGATATTCAATATCACGTGAAACGGCTGGTCGTAGGGCCAGGATTGCCACCCAGTGCCTTCGTTAACGTAGGTGAAGTAGTGCGTGTCATCGACGAAGACGTCGATTCGCTCCGGCGTCCACTCGAGGGCGTAGACATGAAAATTCTTGTCAACATCGTCCAGGAGAATACGGCCTTTGCGTTGTTCCCATTTCGCCCAGTAGTACGCTTCGTTGTGCACCGTGCCATGGACATGTCCCATTTGGTAACCCACGTGCTCCATGATGTCGATTTCCCCGGAATTCGGCCACGCGTCACAATTCGGGTTGCCTTGCCAGTCCTCGCCTTCGCCACACTTGGTCGCGTATCGGTAAGGGTTGCTCGGCAACATCCAGATCGCGGGCCATGTACCCATGCCGCTCGGCAACAACGCACGCACTTCAAAGCGCCCGTGCAGGAAATCTCCCTTGCCATCCGTATGCACCCGGCCAGACGTGTACTTCGCATCGTCGTAGTCTTCGAGGTGAGCCTCGATCACGAGATTCCCATCGGCTACTCGCAGGTTTTGTTGCCTATCCGTGTAGGCCTGGTCCTCGTCATTGACCTTGCGGGCTGGCCAGATGTTGATCTCCCACCGCTCCGGATCGGGCGGTCCCTCGTAGTCGAACTCATCGCTCCAGACCAGCTTCCAGTTGCGGGCCGGGCGCTTTTTGTCGCGAACGACCAGCGCACTCAACACTGGTTGGCCCGCAGACGCCTCGAAAGAGATGTTCAACTCATCATCGGAAATCTGGACATTGGGTACCGTCACGGTCAAAGCCGAGTGAATCTTGCCATCGCGTGACGCCATCACGTCCAGTCCCTCGATCAGAACGTCACCTTCTATCAAGGCGTCAAAAATGCGCTCTCCGCCGGAGACTTCATCGGGTTCCGCGAAATGAAATGTGACGTCGTACAGGCCGGAATCGACCTCACGAGC
>CAZKZE010000080.1:0-2462 GCA_964557165.1 uncultured Woeseiaceae bacterium | reverse complement strand
AATCTACTCTGCAAGTGAGTCGGGTATGTCCATTGTCCTGCAATAGTTCCAGAACGCACTGTCGTCACACTCTGTAACGTGATAATGCATGATTTGGAGCGATCAATCGACACGCCCGGAATACGTTGCATCGATTCTGCGAGGTTCGTGTCGGAAAATTGACCGATATCTTCCGACGTGATCGAGTCAACAACACTTTCTGCGCTTCTCCTGGTGTTCATCGACGACATAACACTGCTGCGAATACCCGTTGAATGCAACGGGTTGACGGCGCGGTCAACTCCTACGAAAATTCAACGCTGAGCCGACTCCTCAATTGCCTGCTTTCAGGCTTGAGCACATGCGCCACAGATAACCGGACGGTCCGACGCTATGAGTACTACACGACCTGGCATACCGACACTAACCAGCCTGGTGCTGGCAATCCTGACCTCACAAGCAGCCGGCGCCGGCCCAACCCACGTCGAAAACCGCTCGACTTACCACGCGCCACATGCGGAAACAGCGCCAGTTGTTGACGGCGACGCGTCGGATGCCGCGTGGCAGGCCGCTCCCTGGAGGGACATCGCGTATCGATGGTTGGGTCCCGAGTTTTCAGCCGCAGACTTCCGGGGAAGGTACAAAGTCGTCTGGACCACCGACAAGATCTACATTCTCGCCGAGATCGTCGACGACACGCTTATAGATACTCATCGCGATCCCCTGGTGCAGTACTGGGATGACGACTGCCTGGAGATTTTCCTCGATGAGGACTACTCGGGTGGCGAACATCAATTCAATCACAATGCCTTTGCGTATCACATGTCGCTGGACAACCAGGCAATCGATATCGGTACTGATGAGAACGCACAATACTATTCGCATCATGTCGATAGCCGTTGGAAACAGTCCGGCAACACGGTCGTCTGGGAATTGGGCATTGACGTATATGCGGATGATTATGTCGACGGCTCCGAATTGAACCGGCCTGTAGCGCTTACAGTCGGAAAGATCCTTGGCCTGATGGTCGCCTACTGCGACAACGATGGCAGCGAATTACGCGAGAATTTCATCGGTTCCGAATCGGTACCGTCCGGGCCGAAGGACCGCGGCTGGATCGACGCTGGCCTGTTCGGCGCACTGCTACTCACAGAATAGTCCTGGCGGATCGAGACTCGAATGCTGGAGAGAGCTCTGGGGCGGCCCCATGACGGCCGCCTCAGGCGAGTTCATCTCACGGGCTTCTGCCGAAAAAGAATGACAGCGCTGTCAGTAAGGATATATACTTACGCCTGACAGCGTTGTCAAAAGCCACCGGGATCGTGGGTGATCGAAAGGGATTCAATGAAGTCCTGGGGCGGACCAGCGCTGTGACTGCGCCGGTTGAAATGATTGAAAAGAAGCGTGGAAGAATTTTGGGGACCAATAATTGAATACCAATCTGAAGCATCAAATTGGCATCGAACTCGACGCCGGGGTTTCGGGCGAATTCGTCGATCTGGGTGGCGAGGGCTACTACGCGATCCATAACGTCGATCATATGGCGCCGTTTTTCATCAGCGTTGTTTCGAACAAGGACCATTGGTTGTTTGTGTCGTCGACCGGCGGCCTCACCGCCGGGCGCGTCTCTCCCGATACGGCGCTGTTTCCCTACATCACGGTCGACAAGATTCATGAAAGCGCTGCGCACACAGGCAGTAAAACCGTGCTGCGCGTTCTGCGGGAAGGGGCACAACACCGATGGGAGCCGTTCAAGAACGAGCAAGGCGGACGCTATTCGCTGACTCGTAATCTCTACAAGAGCGTCCTTGGCAACAAGCTTTGCTTTGAGGAAATCAACCACGATCTGCAATTGGTGTTTCGCTGCACCTGGCAAACGAGCGATTGCTTCGGTTTTGTACGGGGCTGTGAACTGGAGAATCTCGGCGATCAGCGCGTTGACCTCAATATGCTGGACGGCCTGCAGAATATTCTGCCAGCCGGCGCGCCGCGTTTCGCCCAGACAAACACCAGCAACCTGGTTGATGCCTATAAATGGACAGAACTGGATGCGGATACCGGGTTGGCTCTGTTTACTCTGTTCTCCGCTGTCACGGATCGCGCTGAACCCTGCGAATCCCTAAAGGCGAACACGGTCTTCTGCCTTGGACTGGATGGACACAAGACGCTCATTTCATCCGAGCAATTGGACGACTTCAGGGTCGATGCCGAATTGCACGAGGAGCAACACAAGCGCGGAATTCGCGGCGCGTATCTCGTCAATACGTCTTTCGAGCTTGCGCCCCATGACTCCCGGCATTGGCAAATGGTGGCCGACGTCGAGCAGACGCAAGGCGAGGTGGTCAGATTGCGCAAGCAGCTCGTCGACCCGGAGAAGGTAGTAAATGCCATTGCTGAGTCCGTAGAACGCGGCTCAGACGAGCTGGCACGCATCATGGCGGCTGCGGACGGCTTTCAGGCGGTCGCGGAGGAACACGTCGCTG
>CAZKZE010000079.1:0-14299 GCA_964557165.1 uncultured Woeseiaceae bacterium | reverse complement strand
GTGACAAGGACATCATCTGGCAATGCGTGTCCTGCAACAAGTGCACCTACGCCTGTCCGCGCGACGTGTTCCCGGAAGGCGTCATGAAGGCGACTTCGCACTGGCTGGAGTTGAAAGGCCATACACCGAAATCGCCGTCGATGCACTTTGACGAAGTCTTCACCGAACAGATCGTCAAGACGGGAAAAATCGAAGAGAGCCGCACCATACGGCGCTTCTTTGCTCGTACTGGCCAGAGCCTCGTACAGCCCTGGATGGTTGAAATGGTCAAGCGCATGCTGCGCGGCCTGCCCATTGGCTTGCTCACGCGGATGGGGCTGGCGACGTTTGTTGCACCGAAGACGAAAGATTGGTCGAAGGCATCTGCGGCGATCCAGGAATACATAGACGAACAACACGAGAAACAGGCGCAGGCGTTGACTCTTGCCGAGCTGGTTGAAACGGCTAAGCAGGACGTGGCTGCCTGACGAGGAATCGTATGACTACGAAAGACAAATACAAGAAGGTTGCGTACTACCCGGGCTGCGCGCTCGAGGGGACCGGCCATTCTTACAATCGCTCGACCAAAGCTGTCGGCAAGAAACTCGGCCTCGATCTCGTCGAGGTCAAGAACTGGAATTGCTGCGGCGCGATGGAAGTGAAAAACATCGACCCGAAGATCCAGACGTACTTGTCGTCGCGCGTCATGTCGACGGCGGCCAACGAAATGGACATGGATGTCGTGATGGCGCCTTGCAATGGCTGCTATCACAACCTCAAGAAGGCCGAGTACGATCTCCAGAATGACGAGGAATCAGTCGAGGTTGTCGATCGACTGTCGAAGAAAGCGGGGCACAAGACCTACGAAGCAGGGCAGGTCGAGACAATTCATGCGCTGGACTGGATCAAGGACGCCATCGGCGAGGAAGGTCTTGCTGCGCGCGTCAAGAATTCGCTGAGCGGTATCAAGGTCGCCAACTACTATGGCTGCATGTACACACGCCCACGCCACATCTTCCCCGAGAAAGACCAGGGCCCTGGCAGCGAGTCGACGTCCAAGCCGCATTTCATGGACGACCTGCTGGCCGCGGCAGGCGCCGAGAATGTCGATTTTCCACTGAAGACAGCTTGCTGTGGCGGCGCCCACACGCTGTCCGATAGCGACATGTCGACGAAGCTTGTTCTCAATATTCTGAAAGCTGCAAAGCTTTCCGGTGCCGACGTCATCGCGACCGAGTGTCCGACCTGCCACTCGGGCCTCGAGATGCACCAGATCCGCGCAGAGAAGACGCTCGGTGAAACAGTCGATATCAAGATCCTGTACTTCACGCAGCTCCTCGGAATGGCGCTGGGCCTCAAACCGAAGAAGGTCGGCGTGCACGAGAACATCAACGACTCGATGAAGTTCCTTAAGGAAAAAGGGCTCGGATGAGGTCCCTTGCGGAGCTCGAAGATGTCTTCGAACTGCCCCTGCCGACGCCGGACATACAAGCGGCGGCAGAGAATCTGTTAAAGGCCAGCGAAGAAGTTCTCGAGCACTGGACTAGCGCGCGGGGGGAAATACCTACCGATGACGAGCGCGAGGGCTTTCGCCTCCTTGCGCTGCACCGGCAAGGCGCCAAAGGCGATCCAAGCTTCAATGCCTGTCGCGAGACCTGTCGCGAGATCGTCTACCATTACAACCTGGTGACGCTGCAGCCCGAACATTCGGATATTACGGATCGCTTATATATGATGGGTTTGGTATCCAAGCACCTGTATTTATTCGTAAGCGGTAAATTACAGGTCGCGGGACTCGGTGAGTTCTGCTGTGCCGCGAAGCCGATTCGGTCGGCAATGGACAAAGACTCAACTACACGAGAGGAGGCATAGGTATGCCATCTGTAAGGGGATGTAACCTTCCTGACGAATTACTCTACGACGTCGACAACCATATCTGGTTCACGGAGATGGGCGACGGTACCGTCAAGATTGGCATGACAACCGTCGCGACAGCGATGGCCGGAAAACTGGTTGCCTACACGCCGAAACGAGTGGGTCGCAGTGTTCGTGCCGGCAAGTCTTGCGGCACGCTCGAATCCGGCAAGTGGGTTGGGCCCGCGAAGTCGGCGGCCGGCGGCGAAGTTGTCGCTGTCAACGACGATCTCGTCGCAGATCCAAGTATTGCCAATGACGATCCTTACGAGAAAGGCTGGCTCGCCATCCTGAAACCCGAGGACTGGGATTCGGTGAAGGGCAGCCTGGTCCCGGGCAGCGACGTCACTGGGCCCTATGAAGCCAAGATGGACTCGGAAGGTTTCGGTGGTTGCGGCGAATGAATAGCGAAGCCTCGCCTGCCGTAGAGAATATCGAGAATCTCAGTGAGCTTCACGATATGGCCGCGCATGCCGTCGAATTGCTAAAAGCGATGGCGAATGAATGGCGGCTGATGATCCTGTGCCAATTGGCAGAAGGCGAAAAGACGGTCAGCGAACTACAGGAAATCCTGGGATTGAGCCAGTCGGCGCTATCCCAACACCTCGCCGTACTGCGGCGGGAGAAAATTGTTAAATCCAGGAAGCATGCGCAGTCGGTCACGTATTCGCTGGCCGGCGACGAAGCTCCCAAGGTCATGAACACATTACACGAAGTATTCTGCGAAACGCAGGGAGAGAAACAATGAAAGTCAAAGCAAGGACGGTCACAGCGGCGCTGATGGCCACGGGTTTGTTCGCCTTCAGCAGTGCGGCTATGGCGACGAATGGGTATTTCACGCACGGTGTCGGCACCGAGTCGAAAGCTATGGGTGGTTCGGGTGTTGGCTCCAGCGAAAACATGGGTGCGATTGGCGTAGCAACTAATCCGGCATTGGCCGTGTTCTCGGATGAGAAATGGCAGGTTGGCTTGTCTGTCTTCAGCCCGATGCGCTCCTACACAACCACGGGTGGTCTCGGCGGCACACTGGGTACGTTTTCGCTTAGCAATGGCACTTACGACAGTGCGAATGAAGCGTTCCCGATTCCTTACGTCGGTAAGAACTGGAAGTTTGATAATGGCGGTGCACTCTCGGTCGTCTTCTACGGCCGCGGTGGCATGAACACGGAGTGGGACAGCGGCCAGTCGGCTTTCTTTGACCCGGCACCGGGAAATCCCTTTAGCCCGGGTACAATTGAATTGGCTGGCGTGTATGGCGGCGGTAAGGCGGGTGTAGACCTGATGCAGGCGTTCCTGAACATCAACTATTCCGGCAAGATCGGCGAGAACTTCGCATGGGGCCTGGGACCTGTCGTCGCGGTGCAAATGTTCGAAGCAACGGGCCTGTCCAACTTCGCAGGCTACACGCAGACGTTCGCCAACGTATTCCCTGGCTACGTCGGCGCTTGCATCCAGGGTGGTGGCGATCCGGATCAGTGCCAGCTCCAGGCGCAGTCTCAGGCAGCGGGCGATGTGACGAGCCTGACCGACAATGGGCGCGACACATCTATAGGTTACGGCGTGTCGGCTGGTATCTGGTTCGGCAACGACACGATCAGCTTTGGCCTGGCGTACCAGTCGAAGATGGATATGGAAGAGTTCGATGATTACTCGGACCTCTATGCCCAGGCCGGTGGCTTCGATATTCCGTCAACCATCAAGGCTGGTCTGTCTTTCAAGACCAGCGATTCGGTAACCTTGAACTTCGATGTCGAGCAAATTGGCTACAGCGACATCGATTCAATAGCGAACCCGATTAACAATCTGCTGGCGGGTTGCTACACGGCGAATCCGTCAGTTGCGCCAGAGTCGAGCGGCTGCCTGGGTGGTGACAATGGTGCCGGCTTCGGCTGGGAAGATATGACCGTCTACAAAGTAGGCGTCGCAGTGCAGTCAAGCGATACGAGCACCTGGCGTTTCGGTTACAGCTACGGTGAACAGCCGATCCCGAGCAGCGAAGCACTCTTCAATATCCTCGCACCGGGTGTCATGGAACAACACATCACGTTCGGTTGGACCGGCGTGCGCCCGAATGGCAACGTTATGTCCTTCTCATTCATGTACGCGCCTGAGACCACGGTCACAGGGCCGAACACGTTTGATCCGTTCCAGACGATTGAGCTGAAGATGACCCAACTCGATCTCGAGTTCGCGTACCGATTCTAGGAGTCAATGATGAAGGCCAGAGTTTGGATGGCCGTAATCACGATTGCGGCGCTGTTATCGGCGCCGTTTTCGTTTGCGGCAGATGAGAAGATCGGCATCTTCGAGGTGATTTACGCGTCGTCGGTGTCCTTTGAAGAAACCACGTCGGCGCTGGATGAAGCCCTCGCATCGTCAGGACTTGTCCTGCATGCGGCACATGACGTTCGCGTACCGGAAGACAAGCACCAGGCACGTGTGTATGTATTGACTTCACCGACCTATGCGGATGCGGCGAAAGGCGAATCGCCACGTACGATTTCGGCACAGATCCTGCGTATCGCGGTGTTCACGCATGGTGATGAGCAGAAGACCTACATCAACATGTTGAACCCGGTAGCTTACGCCATGGTTTTCTATTCCCTTTCGGATAACTACGATGCCATGGTGGCTGCGGCAGGCAATGCGGCGGACGAGATAAGAACGCTTGTAGCGGCAGTTCCAGGCGAGGCCAAGTCGTTTCAACAGAGCCCGGTGCGTTCTGAAAAGCAGTATCGCAAGTACAACGGTGATGGGCCGGCAAAGATGATGGCGAAGTGGCGCAACTTTGAGAAAAGCCAGTTGCTGATCGAAGAAGACACGGCTGAGAATTTCGACGCCGTTGTCGAGCGCGTCGCGACCGCGATTACGGAAAGCGAGGTTTCCGGACCCGATGAATCGACCGGGTGGGAGCTCGTTACCCGGATTCAGTTGCGCGACGATGCTGTGTACCTGGGTATTACCAATCCGTTCATCGAAGATCGTATGGTGCGCATTAACTCGCGGTATCGTAAAAGCGGCAAGAGCGATCAGTCGCCCTATCCGGGCGTGGATCATGTCGCGGCACTGCCGACCGATGTCCTGATCCTGAAAGTCGATGACGAGACGCTGGTGCTGCACTACGGCCAGATGTGGCGCATGCAGCTGTTCTTCTGGGATTCGGGCTACCGGGCGTTTACGGCCAATATGGGCGTGCCAGGTGACATCGCGAAATCTATTGAAGATACGATAAACGCCGAATAGCAGAAAAGGCATAATAAGCCGGGGTCGGGAAGCTCGCCGCAAGGTGGCGGGTTTACTTTCCCCGGTTTCGTTTATTCCAGGTACCCAGGTCACACCTATGAGCCAAGCAAAACTCGATCCCGGCTATTTGCGCCAGCAGATTGTCGGAGTGGATTCCACGTTTGAGACGCCCTTTGGTGAACGCCTGATGGTGTATTGCGACTACACGGCATCCGGACGTTGCCTGCGCTTTGTTGAGGCCTACCTGCAAAGCCTGCAGCGCGTATACGCGAACACGCATACGGAAGACGATATCACCGGTCGTAGCATGAGCCAGCTGCTGCACGAAGCGGAGGAGGCCATCAAGGAGTCGGTCAATGCGGGACCGCAGGGCAGAATTATCGCGTGTGGCACCGGGGCTACCGGCGCCATCGACAAACTGCAACAGATCGTCGGTGTGACCCTGCCGCCGGCGACGCGCAGAAACCTTGGCGACATGCTGGACGATGCGAAGTTGATGAAAACGCAACCGGTCGTGTTTATCGGCCCCTATGAACATCATTCAAATGAACTGTCATGGCGCCAGTCGCTGGCGACGACCGTGCAGGTGCGACTCGATGCTACAGGCCATGTCGATCTCGAACACCTCGAAGAATTGCTGCAGGATCCTCGCTACCAGGATCGCAAGCTCATCGGTTCCTTCTCCGCAGCCTCGAATGTCACCGGTATTCGCTCCGATGTCCGCAGGATTACGACCCTGCTGCACAAGTACGGCGCGATAGCCTGTTTCGATTACGCGGCGTGCGCTCCGTATGTCGACATCGACATGAATCCCGAGCCGGAATTCGAAGGTGAAGATCCGAGTATCGATGCGATATTTGTTTCTCCGCACAAATTCCTGGGCGGTCCTGGTTCGAGCGGAGTGCTGGTTTTCAACGAGCGCATTTACGACCGTGATTTGCCGCCGAGCGTAAGTGCGGGTGGCACAGTCGACTACGTGGGCATGACAGACCAGGACTTCATCGTACGCATTGAAGAACGTGAGAAAGCGGGTACGCCGGGCGTATTACAGACACTGAAGGCTGGCCTCGTCTTTCAGGTCAAGGATGCCGTCGGCGTCGACGTAATTCACAAACGGGAATCAGAGTTCACCCAGCGCGCGTTGAAGAGCTGGGGAGAGAACGACAGTATCGAGGTGCTCGGTAATCCGGACCCCGATAGCCGCGTGGGCATTATCTCGTTCAACATTCGGGACGTAGGCGGCAAGTACCTGCACCACAAGTTTCTAACCGTGTTGCTCAACGACCTGTTTGGTATCCAGTCGAGA
Organism: uncultured Woeseiaceae bacterium; assembly: GCA_964557165.1. Lineage (GTDB taxonomy): Bacteria > Pseudomonadota > Gammaproteobacteria > Steroidobacterales > Woeseiaceae > UBA1847. Next base: position 7,857 of record CAZKZE010000079.1, on the reverse strand, counting down.
GCCGGATGTTCGTGTGCAGGACCGTACGGTCATCGTCTGCTCGATATCGACAACGATACATCCGAGAAGTACCGCTCGGCCGTACAGGAGGGGTACTGCGGCCTGAAGCCGGGCTGGTGCCGTGTGGGCCTGCACTGGGTCATGGACGACGCGGAGGCAGATTACGTCATTGACGCTGTGAATTTCCTTGCGCGTGAAGGCCACGTGTTCCTGAGCCTGTACGACTTCAATCTCGAGACCGGAACCTGGTCGCACAAGTATGCGGCCGGCGAATTGCAGCAATTCTCACTCGATGCCGCGCTCTCACTGGACGAGGGCGAGCCGGCAACCCTGGGCCTCGCGTTGCGGGAACAGCTATACCGGCATTACCTGGCGGAGGCTCAAAAGCTCGCGGAGCAACTCCACAATGAACCTGAAGCGAAGTTGGCTTCGCTTGGTGGCAAACTCGCCGATCTACAGTTCTTCGCGATGCCGGATGACGAGCGCCAGCCTCACTAGGCCGGTCTCTGCCGGCAGTGCTTAGTTGTTCTTCGCGCCCTGGTCGATCCAGAGGCCAATGGTCTCGATCTGGTTGGCCGACAACATCACGCCACGGCCTTCTGCAAACGACTCGTCATTGTGCGGCGGCATCCTGATTTCGGGCGCCGTCTTGCCGGCGACGACGAGGTAAAGCGAACTGGACATCCTGCTGCCGGGAACAATGACGGGACCGAATCCGGTGCCCTTCATGACGCTGTCATAGTCGAGCATTACGTACGCGCTCACTACCGCGCCTTCGCCGGTACCCGCATGGCAGCTGACGCAACTCTTGGCGAATATTGGCTGGACGTCGTCAGCGAAGCTGACGTCACCCTGACCGCATCCGGTCATCAGGAAAAAAGGTATCAATAACAGACAGCCGCGGAGTATCTTGCTCATTGCGCTCACCTCGTCTAAGCCCAGTGGGCAGTAGCCAAACCTGTAGAAACTATCCTCCCGGACCGCAGCCGTGGTCAATGCGTGGATGTACGCACGGCGAAGATTTCGTCCCTTACAAGGTGGCTCTGCAGGGCAGCCTCGAAATCGGGAAAGCCGGCGGTATCCGCGTACTTGCGATAGAGCGGCATGAACAATGGCTCTTCGATCAGGGAGTCGAAGCGCGTGAAGAGCTCGGTGCCCGACCAGCGTCGTTGCGAGGGGAGGCAGCAGTGCTGAAAGCGATCCAGGACGACGTCGAGCGACTCTGCGCCACCCGATCGTTCACGCAACTCTACGTCGGCCAGCAATGCGATCGCCGCGCCGCTCCAGTAGATTTTGTAGCGAGCCCGGCGTACTCCCTCACGGGCTGCGGCGTTCATGGACAGTTCCGGCCGCGAGCTGCGGCCGCGGCCAAGTCCCCGGGTGAGTTTCTCGATGGCCAGTTCTGTCGTGTACTGGCCGGCACGAGCCATCAACACATTCTGGTAATAGCTGGCGAAGCCCTCGGAGATCCACTTCTGTCGCCAGCTGATTCTTGGCAACAGGAGATGGCTGAATTCGTGTGTCGCAGTCCAGTCGGATGAGAGGTCGGCCAGGGAGCGCGATACATCAACATACAGTTCGACGGTTTCGCCCCCATCCCGGGTAACACGCCCGAAGGGAACCGGCGAATCGCCGCCCCACGGATCGCTCCGGCTCGGCACGATAATCACGCGCGGTGTGGGTACCGGGAAACGGCCGTAGGCAAGTGTGACCTGCGAGGCGCTTTCCCGCACCCATCGTGCCAGTTTGGTGGTGTTCCTTTCGCCCACGGAACCCCGGATTTCGAGTTCGAGTGTCGCACCGCGCAACTGTATTTCAGTTTCCCCGACCGTGGCGTCGGCGGCCGGGCCGATCGCCAGAATCGCAATCGAGAGAAGAAGGACAAGGGAGCGCATTTCGGTGTAGACCGTCCTTAGTTATCCAAGTTCAAAGAGGGCACGAGTATCGAAGCGTAACAGATCAAATCTACTGGTTGAGTTGTGCCCCGTTGTTGCGCGATAGTGTCGCCATGCTCTCTGTTGCCCCCATGATGGACTGGACCGACACGCACTGCCGCTACTTCATGCGGCAGTTGAGTGCGGGTGCCCGTTTGTATACCGAGATGGTAACGGCGGCGGCGATTGTGCATGGTGATGCCGATCGTTTCCTCCGATTCAACCAGGAGGAACATCCGATTGCGCTGCAGTTAGGCGGCAGTCAGCCAGACTGGATGGCGCAGGCGACAGCGAGAGCCGCTGGCTACGGTTATGACGAAATCAACATTAACGTTGGCTGCCCGAGTGATCGTGTCCAAAGCGGGCAATTCGGGGCGTGCCTGATGGCGAGTCCGGACCTGGTTGCCGAGTGCGTGGTCGCCATGCAAAAGGAAACGGATATTCCGATAACCGTGAAGTCGCGCATCGGTATCGACGACCGGGACAGCTATGAATTTCTGAAGGCTCTTGTCGAACCGGTCGCTGCGGCCGGATGCCGACGCTTCATCGTGCACGCGCGCATCGCGATTCTCGAAGGGCTGAGCCCGAAAGAAAACCGGACGATTCCACCGCTTGATTACGAGCGCGTCTATCGACTGAAACGCGACTACCCTGAACTCGAAATCATAATCAACGGCGGATTGGCGAGCGTTGAGCAGGTCGACGAGGTACTCGAGCATGTCGATGGCGCCATGATCGGACGTCAGGCATATCACCAGCCGTATTTTCTCGCGGAGCTCGAGCACCACTTCAACCCCACGTGGGCCATGCCGCCGAGGGAAGACATTGTTGACCGAATGGTGCCGTATATAGATCGGCAAGTGGAGAGTGGCACGTCGCTTAACAGCATCACGCGTCACATGCTGGGCCTGTTTGCCGGCCAAGCCGGTGCTCGGGCGTGGCGACGCTACATCAGCGAACATGCTCATCGGGACGGCGCCGGCAGCGAAGTGCTAATCAATGCACTAAACGCTATGCCTGCGGCCGCCTAGACAGATACAATGCTCGGCCCCAACAGAATAACCAGAAACCGAATATGAGCGCCAAATCTGCGAGCAAGCATCCGACCATGGCCGAGCAGGCCGATATCCATGAACTGTATGAGCTGTCGGTGCAAAACGTCGAAAATGAAATCGAATTCCTACAGGCCACATTCAAGTCCCTGACCGGTCGGACTGCCTACCTGTTCCGCGAAGATTTCTGCGGCACCGCGAGCTTATCGTGCCAGTGGGTACGCCAGGGTGCGGAATACCAGGCAATCGGCGTCGACATAAATCCCGCCGTTCTCGATTGGGGACGCAAGAACCGCGTTGGTAAGCTGGACGCTGAGGATCGGGCCCGCGTCAGCCTGATCGAGTCGGACGTCATGACAGTCGAGACGCCAAAGGTCGACCTGCTCGCGGCGTTTAATTTCAGTTACTTCATCTTCGATACCCGCGACAAGCTGCGCGCCTACTTCAAGCGTGCCTATGAGGCGATCAAGGACGACGGTGTCTTCTTCTGTGACATGTTTGGCGGACCCGAGGCGCAGGAAGAAACGCGCGAGAAGACCAAGCACAAGAAGCACGGTTTTACATATATCTGGCACCAGGCGAAGTTCCACCCGGTGACCCATTTCATTCGCTGCCATATCCACTTCAAATTCAAGGATGGCTCGAAAATCAAGAAGGCCTTTACCTACGAGTGGCGGTTGTGGACCGCGCCCGAAATCCGCGAGCTGCTGCTCGAGGCGGGTTTCCGCAAGGCTACGGTCTATTGGGAAGGTGAGGACGAGGACGGTGACGGCAACGGCGAGTTCACGCCGGAAGAAAAAGGCGAGGCCGACCTTGCATGGATTGCGTATATCATCGCCGAGAAATAGGACAAGAAATAGTAGTATTATTAAGTGCTTGGGTTAGAAAGTTGTGAGCCGGGTTATGGCAAAAGATCTTGAAGTAGCTATCGTGTTCGCTGACGTAGTCGGCAGCACGCAGCTGTACGACAAGTTTGGCGATACCAAAGCCAGCGAGACTGTCGCCCTGTGCCTGGATGTTATGAAGGATGCGACCTACCAGTACAACGGCACGGTCATCAAGACGATTGGTGACGAGGTCATGTCGACGTTTGCCACGGTGGATGAGGCGATGGGCGCAGCCGTGATGATGCAGTCCCGCATCACGACGGAGACCAAGAAGGACGACGGCATACCGGTGTCGATTCGCATTGGCTGCCACTTCGGCCCGGTGGTCCAGGAACAGAACGATATATTCGGTGCAGCCGTACACACAGCAAACCGAATGACCTCCCAGGCAAAAGCAAAACAAATCGTGATTTCGGGATTCACGGTCGAGCAGATGAGCCCGGAGCTGCGCAAGCAGACCCGCCAGATTGACGTCGCCACCGTGCGCGGCCGCCTCGATGAAGTCGCCCTCTACGAACTCGTCTGGCAACCCGAAGAAGCGACGAGCATGCTCCCGACGATCGAGTGGGAGAATAAGGCCCGACGCGCCTCCAAGCTGCTCCTGAATTTTCGTGACACGACGGTCGAGGTGTCCGACCAGCGCAAGTCCATCAACATGGGGCGTGCCGATGACAATGACGTCGTGGTCAAAGGCAACCTGATCTCACGGATTCACGCCAAGATAGAAATGCGCCGCGGCAAGTTCATGATCATCGACCAGAGCACGAACGGAACGTTTATCCAGGACGTTCAGGGCCGGGAGAACTTCGTGCGCAGGGATTCGGCCGAGCTGGGGACTGAGGGTACGATCGGTCTCGGCCGGGCTGAGCAGTCCGGCTCAAATCTCGCGATCTATTACAAAACGATCGAATAATTGGGTGTCAGTCACCTTATTTCCAGTCTAAAGGTGCCAGTTACCTTAGACTGGAAATAAGGTGACTGACACCGTATTACGAGGCTTTGGCCAGGTTCTCGTTGAGTGCGTCCGCAATCATCTTCTGCTGCCGCCTTAATTCGTCGGGCAGCCGGTCGCCGTAGCCCTCCAGGTACTCGAGTATCGAGGCCATCTCGGCGCGCCATTGCTCCACGTCGATCGACGTCAGCTCGTCGAGCGCTTCCTGGCTGATATCGAGATTGCTGGTATTCAGGTCCTCGACATGCGGCAGGTAACCGATCGGTGTTTCCTTGGCGCCAGCGCGGTCTTCTACCCGGTCGATGATCCACTCGAGCACGCGAATATTCTCGCCGAAGCCCGGCCACAGGAACTCGCCGTCATCGTTCTGGCGGAACCAGTTGACATGGAAGACCTTGGGAAGGTGTTCCGAACGCTCGGGGAACGACAGCCAGTGCGCCCAGTAGTCAGCGAAGTTGTAGCCACAGAAGGGCTTCATGGCCATCGGATCGCGACGTACCTTGCCAACTTCACCAACCATGGCGGCCGTGGTCTCCGAGGCCGTGCCGGCCCCAACCAGGACACCGTGCTCCCAGCTCTTGGTTTGATAAACGAGCGGTGCCACTTTCTTGCGGCGCCCACCAAATACAATCGCCGAGATCGGTACGCCAGTCGGCGCATCGGCGAGACTCGAGTAGGCGGGGTTGTTGGTCGCAGGCACCGTGAACCGGGAGTTCGGGTGCGCGGCTTTGCCCATTGACGGATCGTAGTTACGGCCCTGCCAGTCTTTTGCCGGTGTGCCGTCCAACTTGCCTTCCCACCAGGGCTGGTTGTCGGCTGTCGTCGCGACATTCGTGAAGATCGCGTCGTGCTTGATCATCTCGTAGGCGTTCTTGTTCGTCTTCTCGTTGGTGCCAGGCACCACGCCGAAATAGCCGGCCTCCGGATTGATGGCGCGCAGTTTCCCATCTTCGTCCAAATGCAGCCACGCGATGTCGTCGCCGAGCGTCCAGGCCCGCCAGCCCTTCATGGATTCGGGTGGAATCAGCATGGCAAGGTTGGTCTTGCCGCAGGCCGATGGGAACGCACAGGCGATGTAGTGCACGTCACCGTCCGGGTTTTCGAGACCGACAATCAGCATATGCTCAGCGAGCCAGCCTTCCTGGCGTCCCTGGTAGCTGGCGATTCGCAGCGCATGGCATTTCTTGCCCAGCAGGGCATTGCCGCCATAGCCTGAACCATAACTCTTGATCGAAAGCTCCTCCGGGAAATGCATGATGAAGCGGCGCTCCGGATCGAGCTCACCCGTCGAATGCAGTCCGCGGACAAATTTCCCTTCTCTTTCGATACGTTCCAGAGCCTTGCTGCCCATCTTGGTCATCAGCTTCATGTTGGCGACGACGTAGGCGCTGTCTGTGATCTCGACGCCGCAACGCGAGTAGGGGGAGTCGATCGGCCCCATGCAGTAGGGGATCACGTACATGATCCGGCCACGCATACAGCCTTCGAATAGCGCGTCCATCTTTTCATGCGCTTCCGCCGGATCCATCCAGAGATTGTTCGGGCCGGCGTCGTCCTTTCCGGACGTGCAAATGAACGTCAGGTGCTCGACGCGAGCCACGTCATTCGGGCTGGACAGATGCAGGTAACAGTTCGGATGCGTCTCCCGGTTGAGGGTCGTGAGTGTTCCATGAGCCAGCATCAGCTCGATCAGGTCCTGGTATTCCTGTTCCGATCCTGTGCACCAGTGAATAGCTTCAGGTTGAGTGTGCGCAGCGACCTGATCAACCCAGGATTGCAGCGACTCGAGTTTGCTCGTCATGTTCTTATTCTCGGATCTTGTGGCCGATGCACTCAGCCAGCACAAATGGGGAGGACCATTATACTTGCAGTTGAAACAGAATGAGTACCAGAAAGCCGGTAATTTCGAGTTTCCAGCCAGAAACCGGCGCGCGAGTTTCTCCCGAACCGTGTACCCTTGCGCCGTGACCGATTTGACCGAATTCTTTGGCGAAAACAGCCCACTCAAAGCGCATCTCCCAGGGTTTCAGCCGCGCGCCGGTCAGGCCTGGATGGCTGAGGCTGTGGCCGAGGCGATAGCAGGCTCGGACCGCCTGGTCGTCGAGGCCGGGACGGGCACCGGCAAGACCTTCGCGTACCTGCTGCCGGCATTGCTCAGCGGTCGCAAAACCATCATCAGTACAGGAACGAAGGCGCTCCAGGACCAGCTCTTCCACCGCGATTTGCCGCTCTTGGGCAAAGCGATCGGCCGCCCCGTGACGGCGGCCCTGCTGAAAGGGCGCGCCAATTACCTGTGTGTCCATAGGCTGGATCTTGTGACGGAGCCGGCGGCCGCGCTTGCCGATGACCTGATTGAGGTCAGGGAGTGGCGCTACCGCACCGTTAGCGGCGACAAAGCCGAACTGATCGAGGTACCCGAGGATTCGCCTGTCTGGCCGCTGGTTACCTCGACGGCAGACAACTGCCTCGGGCAGAAGTGCCCGGAATACTCGAAATGCCACGTTGTTAAGGCGCGCAAGGCGGCGCAGGAAGCCGACCTGGTCGTTGTAAACCATCATCTCCTGCTCGCTGATCTTGCGATGAAAGAGGAAGGCTTCGTCGAGTTCCTGCCGGGTGCGGAGGCCGTGATCATCGACGAGGCACACCAGATACCGGATCTCGCGGTCCAGTTCTTCGGCGTCTCGCTGGGAACCCGGGAGCTCGAGCGGTTGCTCGACGATCTCAGGGCCGCGACACTGCCATTTTCCCAGCCTGAATTGAATCGCCGTGTCGACAAGTTTCAGACCGCGATTCGAGCGCTCCGGGCAGACGCGCCCCGCAAAGAAGGGCGCCACGAGCTTGGCGAGGTCATGCGCGATATTCGTGAATCGCTCGACAATCTCGCGTATGCCCTGCACGACGTGCAGGCGGCCGTCGCGGATCTCGGCGATGCTTCCATCGAGCTCGAGAAGTTGCACGAGCAGCTACTGGGCATGAGCGAACGCCTGGCGATTTTGGCTGCCGAAGACAGCTGGGACGGTCTGCGCTGGCTG
>CAZKZE010000078.1:0-14490 GCA_964557165.1 uncultured Woeseiaceae bacterium | reverse complement strand
CATGGCTGATTGGTACTGCTTGATCCACTCACTGGCAGTGACAGAGAAACGTGGCTTGTTCAAGAGCTGGACACTCCTGCTCGCAATTACGGCTTTCTCGCTGAGCCTGCTGGGAACGTTCCTCGTTCGCTCCGGCATTATTGTCTCGGTGCACGCGTTCGCGACGGATCCGGAACGTGGTCGTTTTATTCTTGCTTTCCTCGCCATTGTCGTTATAGGGGCACTGATCCTCTATGCCTGGCGTGCGCCATCGCTCGACTCGGACGTAGGTTTTGCACCTCTGTCCCGCGAGACCTTCCTGCTGCTAAACAACGTACTGCTTGTCGTGGCAACTACGCTGGTTCTGATAGGCACCTTGTCACCGTTAGTTGTCGAGTTGGCGACCGGAGGCAAGATATCCATCGGTCCGCCGTGGTTTAACGTGGCGTTCCTGGTGCCGATGATTCCACTGGTCATTCTGCTGGGCATGGGCATGCACACGGCATGGCGGACCCAGGCGTCGAAGCCGTGGCTGAACACGTTCAAAATCCCGGCCATCATTGCCATCATTCTCGGCGTGGTGATTCCGCTCTTTGTATACGGCCGCATCAGCATTCTGCTCGTGGTTGGTTGTGCAGCGGCTGCCTGGATCGTTGCTTCGTCGCTGATCCCGATTATTCGCTCGGTGCGACGCGAGAAAGGCACCGCGGGCATAACGCGCTCTGCGCTCGGAATGACCATAGCGCATCTGGGTATGGGATCGTTTGTGCTCGGCGCTACAGTCGTATCGGCATTCGGTGTCGAATCCGACCGGGCGCTGCAGCCCGGTGAGTCGATCGAAGTCGCTGGCTTTGAATTCCATATGAAGTCGCTGGGTAATGCCCAGGGACCGAATTTCTCGGCCATCGAAGCTGAGATCGAAATTCGGGACAATGGCGAATACGTTGCGACGGTTCGTCCACAGAAGCGTCAGTATCTCGTGCAAAGGAACCTCATGACCGAGGCCGGTATTCATCCCGGTATGGACAAGGACCTGTTCGTGGCGCTCGGTGATCAGTTGGGTGATGGCGCCTGGAGTGTGCGCGTACAGTACAAGCCTCTTATTCGTTTCATTTGGCTCGGCGCTCTGATCATGGCATTTGGCGGACTTATCGCGGTCAGCGATCGCCGTTACCGCCCCGGGTCAAAGACCAGCAGCACTGCACCTGCTGAACCAGCAAAAGCAGCGGAGGCACCGGCATGAATCGTTACGTGTGGCCGTTGGTCGCAGTTGGCGTATTGCTGATATTCCTTTCCATTGGGCTGAAGGATCGTGACATTCGCGCATTGCCGTCGCCGTTTATCGGCAAGCCCGCGCCGCAGTTCGAGTTGCCCACGCTCAAGAATCCTGAAGTAACCATCGGCTCGAAAAACCTGGCGGGCGACTACGCAATCGTCAACGTTTGGGCAACATGGTGCGTTCAGTGCCGCAAAGAACACGGTTTTCTCCTGGACCTCGCGGCGAGCAAGACGATTCCGATATACGGGATCAACTGGCGCGACTCGCGTGTGGAGGCTATTCGCTGGCTGGATGATCTGGGCGATCCGTATGTCGCCTCCGCCTACGATGCCGACGGACGTGTCGGTATCGATTGGGGTGTGTATGGCGCGCCTGAGACTTTTCTTGTCGACCCGGAAGGGACCGTGATTTACAAGCATCTTGGTCCGCTGGATTCGTATGTTTGGCAGCGCGAATTTGCGTCGCGCATGGCATCGGGAGGCGCGCGTCCATGAAACGTTTCTTGGTTCTTTTGGCGATAATGTTTGCGTCCTCGTCCATCCTGGCTATCGACACGGATGTCGCCTTTGATGACCCGGAGCTGCAGGCCAGATATGAACGGCTAATATCCGAAGTACGCTGTGTGCAATGTCAGAACAACAGCATCAAAGACTCGAATGTTTTGCTTGCCTCGGATTTGAGGCGCGAGATTCGGCGCTTGCTCGCTGAAGGCAAGACCGATGCAGAAGTGGCTGATTTTCTTGTCGCCCGATACGGCGAGTTCGCCTTGTACCGCCCACGCATGGCTGGCAAGACGCTGGCTTTGTGGATCGCACCGTTCCTGCTCGTATTACTGGGCGGCTTCGCGCTGTTCCGCGTTCTGAAACACCGGATGTCGTTACCGATTGACGACGACACCAAAAATGAGGGGCAACCTGAGTGACCTTCTGGACCATCCTTGTCGTACTTTGCCTGTTGGCCATCGTCTTCGCGGCGTGGCCGTTGTGGGAAAAGTCTCATCGGCTGACGCCGCTCGTCGCCGCCGTTATTGTATTCACCGTCGCATTGTCGGTCGGACTCTACGACCATATCGGTAGCCCGGGCTTGTCCTCTGGTCAGACCAGTCAAGCAGCACAGACTGACGAGTTGCTGGCCATGGACCAAGCGATTGGCGCGTTGGAGGCTCGACTGGCCAATGACCCAGGGGATACCGAGGGCTGGAAGATGCTCGCTCGTACGCAAATGACCATGCGCAACTATGCTGGCGCCGTCGACGCCCTGGAAAAGGCCCTCGAGCTTGAGAATGGACAGGTCGCCCAGACCCTGGTTGACCTCGCCCTGGCGATCCTGTCGCGAGACAACACACCGATCGAAGGGCGTCCGAAGAGCCTTATCGACAATGCCCTTGTGCTTGAACCCAACAACCAGGCTGCGTTGTTCTACTCAGGTGTCGCGGCCGCCAATAGCGGCGACACCGATACAGCGGCGATCCATTTTGAAACGCTGCTTGGCTTGAACCCGCCCGAGGAGATTCGCGCTATCCTCGAGGACCGCATCGCGCTGTGGCGTGGCGAGATGCCCCCCGCGATGGATATGGCAAACCACCCCGAAACTCCCGCGGAAGCCACGGTGTCTGATGCGATTATTTCGGCACAGGTCTCTATGTCCTCCGAGGTGATGGCTGCGATGACCGGCGATGCGAACATCTTCTTGATTGCGCGCGACCCGAACGCACCGTCGCCACCGATCGCCGTGTCGAGACTGCGCGTCAGCGACTTACCAGCCGTGGTGGACCTTACCGATGCGCAGTCGATGGTGGCCGGCCGCGAGTTATCCGGCTTTGCCGAAGTTGAAGTGCTCGCCCGGATTTCGCTGTCGGGCGGCCCGGCTGCGGCGTCCGGAGACTGGTTCGGCTCGAAGATTATGCGGCCGGCGGAAGGCAATGCGGTGAGTATCACGATCAGCCAGCAGGTGCCATAAGGGCCCTGTCCTGCATCTTGCCAGTCGCCAAGAATCCGTCCGAGACGATGTGCTTTGCCTGTGGCAAGGACAATCCTATCGGGCTGCATATCGAATTCGACATTACAGGTAACATCCCCTACGCACAGGGTCTGGTCGCACACACGGCACGCTGCGAGATTCGCTACCGGCAGCCTCTGCGCAAAGGGCAGACAATTCTGCTCAAGGGATGGACTGAGAAACTGAAGGGGCGCCTGATGGTCCTGCGAGGCGAGGCGCGCCTCAAGTCCGACAATGAACTCATCGCCGAATGTACGGCGAGTTTTCTCGTGGAGAAGTAAATGGCATTACCGGCATCACTCGAAGGCAAGCTGCGGCTGCCGTTGATCGGCGCGCCGATGTTCATCGTATCGGGACCCGAACTGGTTGCCGCACAGTGCAAGGCCGGCATCGTCGGGTCCTTTCCGGCCTTGAACGCGAGGCCGCAGGAAAAGCTGGTCGAGTGGATTCGGCAGATAAAGGCCGACCTGGCAGAATATGCCGAACAGTATCCGGATGACCCGGTAGCGCCGTTCGCCGTGAACCAGATCGTGCACCCCAGTAATCCGCGCCTACTTGAGGACATGCAGGTCTGTGTCGAAGAACAGGTGCCCATCATCATTACGAGCTTGAGCCCGCCGGCCGAGATCGTACAGGCCGTGCACTCCTATGGTGGCCTGGTCTTCCACGACATCATTAATCTGCGCCACGCACGCAAGGCCATCTCGCAGGGGGTCGACGGGGTTATTGCTGTCTGTGCTGGCGCAGGTGGTCACGCCGGGCCATTGAGCCCGTTTGCTCTTATTGGCGAGCTGCGCAAGGAGTTCGACGGTTGCCTGATTCTATCGGGTTGCATCTCGCGCGGCGACGACGTCCTGGCCGCCACGGCGATGGGCGCCGACCTTGCCTACAGTGGCACACGGTTTATTGCCTCGCACGAGGCCCAGGCCGTGCCGGGGTACAAGGAAATGATCGTCGACAGCACGGCCGGCGACATCGTGAATTCCTCGCTCTTCACGGGAGTAAAAGGGAATTACCTGTCCGGCAGCATCGCTGCGGTTGGAATGGACCCTGAGAATCTGCCGGAAGGAAAAAAGGAAGATATGGATTTCACGAAGGCGAGCGAATTGGACGCGAAAGCCTGGAAGGATATCTGGGGTGCTGGCCAGGGCGTCGGCAATATCGATGACATCCTGCCTGCCCGGGACGTGGTGCTGCGCATGGAGCAGGAGTACCGTGACGCGCTTGCGCGCGTGAACGCATAAGCCTGTGCACACAGTCCTCTGGTCTTACTTCTTCGTCGCTGCCGGAGGCGCGTTGGGTGCGGTGGCGCGATTTGCGCTGAACGTCTTCCTGCAGCGCGATGTGGCGTTTCCCTGGGGAACGCTGGGCGCCAATCTCATCGGGTGCCTTGTCATGGGTGTGCTGGCCCACCTGATCGCACACTCCTCGTGGTTCAATGACGCGGGCTTCATTCCGGATCAATACCGCTTGTTGTTTGCGATCGGTTTTTGCGGCAGTTTCACGACGCTGTCGACGATGGTGATGGAGCTGAACACGATGCTGCAACGCAATGAGCTCTTCTATTCGTTTACGTACCTGTTCGGCACGCTGGTCGGCGGTTTTGCGTGCTTCTACCTTGGTTTTGCGCTCATGCGCTCGCTTCGAGCAGCGCTGTAAGTCGATCGACCCAGTCTTCCTGCTCCGGCTTCATAAGCACCGAACGCAGGCACCTTACCGTGTCTGAATCCACGCCGATCTCCGGGGCATATTTGTTGACGAAGTCGGAAGGCAACTCAATGAGAGCGAGATGCAGGTCTTGCCGGGCTGCTTCGTCGAAGACCTCGCGCGCACGCTCTGCAGAGGCACTCGTCGTACTCGCATTGACCGCATAAACCACGATATCCAGCTCCGGCGGCATCAACGGCGTGAACGCGCTGCTGATCTCGAGGCGCTGCCAGAATTGCCGTGCGGCTCGAAGGCAGGCGTCCAGTCCATTGGCGAAGTCACCGCCGGGTATCGGCGGCATCAGCCTGTGGGTTGCCCATAACGCGACAGCCGAGGCGCCCGGACGTGAGCACTCCAGCGTTATTTCCCCAAGGTGCAGATCCCCGGAACTGAAATAGGTGTACGGCGAGTCGTGTTTGTACAGCGCGCCAACCGACGGATCCTTGAACAGTACGCAGCCACAGCCGTAGGGTTGCAGCCCATGTTTATGGGGATCGATGACGATCGAGTCGACGCTGCCTAGTGCATCGAAGACGGCTCGCGTGTTCGCGTCGAGTTCCTGGGCCAGACCGAAATAGCCGCCGTACGCGGCGTCAGCGTGAACTCTGAATTCGTATTTCTTACGCAGGGCCAGAATTTCCGGCAGAGGGTCGACGACACCCAGGCCGGTATTGCCGATCGTGACAACAACGGTGCCGACATCACCGCCAGCCAGTTCCTGCTCGACCGCGGCGACGTCCATGCGTCCGGCATCATCGACCGCGACGCCCGCAAATGGAATACCGAGAACTTCACTGATGCGGCTATGCGTGTAATGAGCCTGTGCCGAAGCAATGACCTTCTTGCCAGGACGCAGCCTGCCCGAAATCCACAGCGCCTCGAGATTGGCCATCGTACCGCCACCGGCCAGGTGCCCGAGGGGGGCATTCCAGCCAAACATCTCCCCGAGTTCCGTGATGCACTCCTTTTCCATCGCCGAACTTGCCCGCCCGCCATCAAGGGCATGGTTGTTCGGATTGACCCAGAGTGACAACGCATACGCAATGCGCGCCACCGGGTGCGGGGGCTTCAGCATTTGCCCGGCGTATTGTGGGTGATAGTAGGGGAAGTTGTCCTGCATTCGCTCCGCCACTTGCGCGATGACACGCGCAACGGCGTCCTCATCGAAGGAGGGGGTGAATTCCGGCAGGTCGGCGCTGCCTTCCTCGAGTTTGTCGAGGGCAATGCGCAGCAGGTCGAGTTCCCGTTTGTTTATCATTGAATTTCCTGTTCCCGTTGCCGCGGAGCTTACCGTAAACTGAGTGCATGGACCTGATTGCCTTAGCCGTGCCGTTCTTCCTGCTCGCTCTGCTCATCGAGTTGTTCGTCGACTGGCGGCGCAAGACGGGGTACTACCGCAGTAACGACGCAATCAACAGCATCAGTGCCGGCATGCTCGACACGACTACTGGATATTTCACGAAGATCCTGCCGTTACTTGGCTGGGGTTTCGCGATTCAGCACCTCGCGATCTTCGAGATGCCGCTTGGCTGGTTCGACCTGTCGCCTGGTGGCGTTGCCATGTGGGTTCTCGCGGCGCTGGCCTGGGACTTCTCCTACTACTGGTTCCACCGTTTCAGCCACGAGATCTCGATTCTTTGGGCGGCGCACGCGGTGCATCATCAGAGCGAGGACTACAATCTCTCGACGGCCCTGCGCCAGACCAGCACGGGTTTCCTGTTTGGCTGGATCTTCTACCTGCCTATTTTCATAGTCGGTTTTCCGTTTGAGGTCATCGTGACCGTCAACGCCGTCAATCTCCTCTACCAGTTCTGGGTGCACACGCAGCACATCCGGCACCTCGGTCCGCTCGAAGCGGTACTCATGACACCGTCGCACCATCGGGTTCATCACGCTCAGAACGAGCGCTACATCGACAAGAACTACGGCGGAATGCTGATTACCTGGGACCGGTTGTTCGGTACTTACGAGCCGGAGCGAGAAGACGACCCGGTGGTCTTCGGTGTACGCAAACCCCTGGCGAACTGGAACCCGTTCTGGGCCAATCTCCAGGTTTACGATTACCTGCTTTTCGACGCGCGCAAGACGAAGCGCTGGCGAGACAAGATCGGTGTCTGGTTCCGACGCACGGGATGGCGTCCCGCTGATGTGGAGGCCGCATATCCGAAAAGCCGTGCGGATCTCGATCATTTCCACAAGTTCAATCCCCCTGTCGATCCCGGCATCCGGCGCTATGTCGTGGCACAGTTCGGCGTTGCGATCGCGGCAATACTCTGGATCGGCGGGGTCTTTGCGAACGATGGTGCCGCAGCCGTCGTGATTCCCTGTGTGTTCCTCTGGAGCCTGGTCTTGAGTCTCGGTTTTCTAAATGGGGCGAGAACGTATGCACGGTCATTCGAGTACTTCAGGATCCTGGTGGTCGTGCCCGCGCTGGTGGGTGCCTGGAGTTGGTCTTACGGCGACTTTTCATCGACCCTATTGCTGTGCTGCGGCGTTTACATGATCGTTTCTACAGCGGGCCTGGCGATTGCAGCTCGAGAAAAAGAAGCACAAGTTTCCTTTTAAAAATCAACAAATAATAATTACTACTTCGAGTGAATTATCATGACTGACCGACTGAATATCCACACCGGGGCACCCTGGGAAGCTGTCGTTGGCTATTGCCGTGCCGTGCGTATCGGATCTCACGTGGCGGTCACCGGTACCGCCGCCGTGGGCGAGGACGGCGAAGTCGTCGGCGTCGGTGACGCGTACGCGCAGACGAAACGCTGCCTCGAGATCATCGAGAAGGCCCTGCGGGACGCGGGAGCCGCTTTGGAGGACGTCGTTCGTACCCGGATATTTGTGACCGACATTAGCCAGTGGGAAGCAGTTGGCCGGGCTCATGGTGAGATGTTCGGCGAGATATTCCCCGCGACGACGATGGTCGAGGTATCCGCCCTGGTCGATCCGGACATGCTCGTCGAGATCGAGGCAGACGCGATTGTCAAGGAAGAAGTCGCGGACTAGTCCGGCTGTCGCGTCCAGGTTTCGGTCCGGCCGAGCAGCGAAATGCCGATGTAGCCGCGCAGCTTCAGTGTGTCCTGGCTCGTCAATTTCAGCTTGGCGCGATAGGTCTTGCCATTGTTGGGGTCGTAGACAAAGCCGCCCGACCATTTGCCGTCACCGTCGTAACTGAAACCGCTGAAGATATTAAGCCCGATAAGGGGTCGATCGCGCAGGGCGGGATCCGGATTATGGATGTCTGTGTCAGGCCGGTCGGGGTCGTCGTTCGGTGAACCGAGGATGATGCCGCTTAGGTCGTCGCCATCGACGCGGATCTCGATCAGTCCGTCGCCGTCCGCACTGAGCCAGGTCCCGGCGACGGCCGCCTCATCGGCGTGCGCGACCGCAACGAACGTCAGAGTGGCAATAAATGCGAGCAGTGATTTCATAGGTTTGGCATTCTGCCATTTTTCGGGAGCGTTTGAGGGTGCCACGCCGCAGAACCAGCCTTTCGGCGAGCGAAGCTCGTCGCGTCGCGCTCGCCGCCCAGGGCTTTGACCGGCCGCGGCCAGCGAACCCGACGGATGCGCGGCATTTTCGCAGAGCCTTGCATGCGATAGGGGTGCTCCAGCTCGATTTCGTGAATGTCCTGATGCCGGCACATTTCCTGATGCTCTGGTCGCGACTGGGCGCCTACGATCGGCAGCGCTTTGAACGCTATCTCTATGACTCGCGGGAGTTCACCGAGCAGTGGGCGCACGAGGCATCGGTCGTCCGCGTCAGCGACTGGCCGTTGCTCGAGTATCGCCGCAAAGCCTGGCGTCCGTGGAAAACTGATCCGCTGAAGTCCCTCGATAATCCCGAGGATTATCTGCGCTGCATCCTGGAACAGGTAGCCGCAGGAGGAGCCGTCACTGCAAACGACTTGCCGGCTGCGCCCAAAACGAAACGGCTCAATCCGGGCGACTGGCATCGGCCCATACAGCGCTGGGCCCTCGAACACCATTTCGGCCGCGGTCATCTTGGTGTCCGACGCCGCCTCAGCAATTTTCAGCGCGCGTATGACCTTCCCGAGCGCCTGATCGACGACGAGCATCGCCTGCGGAACACGAACGAGGCTGACGCTCGTCGGGAGTTGCTTCGACAATCGGCAGAGTCGCTCGGGGTCGCGACCCTGCATGATCTCGCTGACTACTACCGGATGACAGCCCGGGATGCAGCGCCCAGGGTTGTTGAACTCGTGGAGGAGGGTGCATTGACGCCGGTCTCGGTCGAGGGCTGGAACGATACGGCGTATCTTTGCGATCGAGCCCGGTTTCCACGCTCGATTCCAGGCGCGTCCCTGTTATCCCCGTTCGATCCCGTCGTCTGGTTTCGGCCGCGCGCTAAACGCCTGTTCGATTTCGAGTACCGGATTGAGATCTATGTGCCCGAGTCGAAACGCAAATGGGGCTACTACGTGTTGCCGTTTCGCCTGGGCGACAGGATTGTCGCACGGGTCGATCTCAAGGCGGACCGTGCGGGCAAGTCGCTGCTGGTTCGCAGTCAGCACTTCGAGCAAGGGGCCGACCAAAAAGAAACCGAGTCCGCCTTGCGGGGCGAACTCGGTGCGTTGGCCGACTGGTTATGCCTGGAGACGGTGTCCTACTGCTGACGCTTGCCCTGGCCTCCGCGGCCCTTGCGCTCGCCACCGCGCCCTCCCTGGCCTTGTCCGCCGCGATACTCACGCGCTCGCTCGCGAGCGGCGGCTTTTTCTTCGTCTGACATGTTGTTCCAGACTTCGCGATTCTTTTCCTTTTGTGCCTTCTGCTGCGCACGTGCGGCTTCGCGTTCTTCCTCGGACATCGAGTCCCATTTCTGACGCATGGCCTCCCTGTCCGCGTTCCGCCGTTCCGACTGTTCTTGCCGAGCAGCCCGCTGTTCCTCTTCGGACATGGCATCCCATTGAGCCCGACGCTGGTCTCTGAGTGCCTGGCGTTCCTCGTCGGACAAGCCCTGCACGTACTCTCGGCGTTGCTCGGGCGTCATGTCCTCGAACCCTTCCGGAGTCTGCGCAAACCCTGCAGTCGGTATGAGAAGCGCCAGTCCGGTCGCGGCGATAATTGGGACTAGTGAGCGAAGTGGTTGCATTGCTGTCTCCTGTTGAGGCTGATTTTGCCGGCTCTGCGCCGTCATATACAAGCTAACGAGTCTGACAAGGTAGGCGTTGACAGGGTTCTGTGGAAAACTAGGCACATGAGAAAAAAGTCTATCGGCCTCGTTTTGCTGTGGGGTGCCTTGATTTTCACGGCTTGCTCGGCTCCACCACAGCTCGAACCCAGGAGTGCCGCTAACCCGGCGGGCATTGATCTGTCCGGCGCATGGCGGATTCGCGCCAGGGGCGGGGAGCCGCTGGCGCGCAAGAGCGAGCAACCGCAGACAATCAAAATGCCCGAGCGTGATTCGACTCGCACCAACCAGCAGGCCCAACGTCGCCCGCAGCGCTCGGACGGGGGCGATGTCTGGATCTTTCTTGAAACCGGTAAGGTCCTGAAGGTCACGCAGACCAGTGAGGGTTTGTTTGTCAGTTTTGATCGCGCCATCGTCGAGGAATTCATATTTGGTGAGAACCGCACGGTTTCGGTCGGGCCGATCGAAGCGCATCGTGTGTCAGGCTGGGTCGGTTCTGAACTGGTTGTGCAGACGATGGACAAGGACGGGGCTGTGCTTACGGAAACCTGGGCGCTTGCCGAGGACGGTTCGGTGCTGGTCAGAAAAATCGAGGTCAAGAAGGGCGACACGCAGTTGTTTTCGGCCAGGCAGGTGTTCGACCAGGCGTAAAGCGGGCGGTGGCACTTCGGGCAGCCCGGCGGGAAGGAAAGGCCTCCCTTGGAGCCACCGCCCGGGGATTCAACGGTCGTCTATGTCAAAGCGAAAGCGATATTCGATGCCCGTGGCGACCTGCGGAACGCCATCGACGACGGGCGCGCGGAAACGGAAGCGTGCCGCTGCCTTGATCGCCGCGGACTCGAAAATCCTGTGGCTGGAAGCAATGACGTCGATATTCATGACCTGGCCGGCGGTCGTCACATCGAACCGGACATCGACCCATCCCTCGAGCCCACGCGTCTCGGCAGGCCCGGGATAAGTTGGCTGGACCCGGACGATGCTGATCAGCGGTCCATCCGGCTGAGCGAGTCGGTCGGGCCCGGTGTTCACGGGCTTGGGGCCGGACGCTGGCACCGGGATGTAATACCGGGTTCCAGATCCGCTGGTGTTTGGCCCAGTGGGCGGGACGGGCGCATGTTTCAGGAGTTCAGGGTCAATAATGGGCTCTTCGCGACGGGGAGGTTCTTCGTCACGAGGAGGCGGGAGAAAAGTCAGGAAGCTGCGATCCCGAACCGCAACCTCGGCGCCCGGCTGCAGGTGTATCAGGCCCTGCATTGCGTATAGCAGGGCGAGGGTCATCAGGGTTCCCGTGGTCAGTGCGGCTGAATACCTGGCGATCATTGTGTTGCTCCTTCGTAGCACCCGCCGAATCGATACCTTGAACAGCTAGGTATATGATACATACCTAGAACCACAAAGTAAGTCTTGTTATACCTGTTAGTTCGAGGTATAGTCGGCGGATGGCTCAAACCAACCCTCCGTTCATGAGTGGTGTGCCGGAACTCCTGCTGCTGCGACTGCTCGACAATCGTGAGATGTACGGCTACGAACTCGTACGTTCGATCCGCGAGGTCACGAGCGAGGCGATTTCCCTGGGTGAGGGCGTAATCTACCCGGTGCTGCACAGCCTCGAGCGCAACGGGTCGTTGACATCCAAGAGAAAACCCGTCGGCGGCCGCACGCGCGTTTACTACTCAGTAACGAAGAAAGGCCGTGATCGGCTGGAAAAGCTGCAGAATGACTGGCAACGTATCCAGACCGGCATCACTTCCGCCTTGGAGAGTCCCGGCAATGCGTGAACCTGATTTCAACCGGCTGGCACAGAATCTGCTTAAGAGCGGTATCGCACCGCGGCACGCGCACCGGGCCGTCAATGAAATTCGCGACCATTACGATGACCTGGTCGATGCGGCGGTTGATGACGGTGCCTCAAGCCGCAACGCTCGCCAGCTGGCGGCGTCTCGGCTCGGCAGCATGGACGATCTTGTCGCTGCAATGAATGCCCGGCGCGAACTCAAGACCTGGGCATTTCGCTTTCCACGTGCTGCTGTCGTGATTTATCCGCTGGCGTGTCTCGCCGTTTTGCCCGCCGTACCGGTATTTGCAGGTATCGCCAATGCCTCGCTTATTGCTCGCTGGAGCGCGAGCCTGCTCGCTGCCGGCCTTTTCACGGCGGCACTGTTACTGCTGCTGCAGCTCTCGATCCTGTTCGGCTGATTCGTTCGGTCCGGCGAGTCAGGTCGCCGCGTACTTGGTCAGCGTCGCCCGAAAATTCAACTTCTTCTTGCGATGCTGCTCGATGACCACGGGCAGGTAACCCAGTTTCGGCGCACACCAGAGCGTCGTCACGCGCGACGAGCCTTCTTTCTGGTGCTGGATACCGATGACCTCGAAGCTCCCGGCCTTGGTCTTCACGTTCTTGGTGCCGACATTGCGCACATGCGCCACGCGCATCTTGTCGATATCAAACAGCACATAGGTGTCCTTGGGCTGGTCGTTCAGGAGATCGTGCATGAGGGCGTATTGAATGGAGACATTGTCGTGGGAAATGCCTTCAAGCTGAATCGTGACGTCTTCCTCGCCAACCGTGCCGCTGGCCGTATTGGTCGTCCAGTCGAAGCCCAGCCGGACTTCCGGTTCGTCCTTGATGGTGTCCACCTCGTGGAACCACACTGGTCTGACGCCGTCTTCCGCCGTTGTGAACACCGACGACACGCGCATGCGGCCGTTGGTGAGAATGCGCGACATGCCGACCGGCTTGATGGCGTGGGTCGCGACATAGCCTGACTCGTTCGTCCGCAACTCGGTGTTCAATTGACCCGAAACCACGCTGATCTTGACCTTGTACTCGGCGCGGTGGGGCGTCAGATCGGCTGCCCCCGCCGCAGAGACGGAGAAAAACAGCGCGAGCATAGCCGGCGCAAACATGGCCAGAATGCGGTTACACGACGAAAAAATCACCCAGTCACCTCCTCAGGCGGCTTGCAGAGCTTTCTCAGATTCTTCCATAAGAGACATGACTGTTGCCTGAACGTTCGCTCTGACGGGCTCGAGCTTATCAAGCGGGATCTCCCGGGGAACCGGGATCGGCTCGCCGATTGCGATGACGATCCGGGCAAACGGCTTGGGTACCATGAAATCGTCCCAGCGATTCAGGTACCACGCGCGGTCGGCGGCACAGCCAACCGGCAGAATAGGCACACCGGCAATCCGGGCCATCAGGACCGTCCCCGATTTGAATTCGTACTTGGGGCCGCGCGGCCCGTCGGCCGTGGTCACGATGGAATAGCCTTTCTTCATCATGCTTTGCTGGTCGCGCAGGGCGAGGGCGCCACTCTGGTTGGCCGAACCCCGAATGACCTCGGCTCCCCACGCACGGGCGATGCGCGTTGGCACGTCGCCGTCAACGGACCCCGATACGAGGAAGCAGGCCTTGAAACCGCGGCGGATCCAGCTGCGAACCAGCGTCGAGCCGATGACGTGGTGCTGGTGCCAGTAGGCCGGGGCGCAAACGCGGTCGTCGCCGATAAACGGGTCAATGTTGGTGGCGCCGATGACCCTTTCTACCCGGTAAGTGGCCGTCAGGACCCTGATCAGTCCGCGCAGAACGGGCAGGCCCAGGAAATAGTACAAACGCCGCGCAGGGCCGAGCTTGCGCCGCGAGGCCGTGCTGCGTCGGGACTCTACGGAGTCGAAATACTTGGGGTTTCGGTCATTCAAGTGCCGGAGTTTGCAGTATCGAATCTGTGCGGGTCAATGTAATATTGCCCCTGCGTTTTCAGAGCGATCCTCAATTCCCTGCACTTGCCATGACTGAACCCCAGCACCTATTTAGGCGGCCGCCAGGGCCCGATCAGCCGGTTACGCTCGGAATCGATGCCGAGACGCTGGCGACCCTGCAAAACCTGCACGCCGAGTACGGTGACATGGTCAGCATGGTCAAGCCCAATGGGCGACTGGCTTATTTCGTCAATGACGCGGTCGAGGTACGCAGAATCCTCGCGCGCAGGCACGCCAAATATCACAAGGGACCCGGTTTCGAGCGGGTCAAGATGCTGCTGGGCAATGGCCTGATTGTCAGTGACGGAGAAGTCTGGCGTCGTTCCAGGACGATGATCCAGCCCGCCTTCAGTCGGCAGAATGTCCACCGGCTGATGACGGTCATGGTCGAGTGCTGCGATCGACGCGCAGTACGCTGGGCTGCGGCAGCCGCAGAAGGACAGACGATCAATATCACGGAAGAAACCTGCGACTTCGCGCTCGAACTAATCCTGATCAGTACGTTTGGCGACGACTTTGACAATCGGATCATGAGCGGCGGTGAGAATCCGTTCGCGTTTCTCAGTCGGGACTCGACCCGGTCGGCCGCAAACGTATCCGCGACCTGATCCTGG
>CAZKZE010000077.1:0-14973 GCA_964557165.1 uncultured Woeseiaceae bacterium | reverse complement strand
TCACCGAGATCCTGCCGGACGACGGGGACCCAAATACGGTGGACGAGCGGATTGTCGCCTGTACGCAAGAGAATCTCGCGAACGTCGTTGTCATTGACCCGGATGCGGATGATCCGCCCACGCTGGTGCCGGGTGACTTCATAGTCGCGCCGCCGCTATACGGGATCTGGATCTACGACCCGCGCGACCGGACGCAACTTCCGATCGTCCCGGGCGAAGAAGGCTACATGTACACCGAGGTCGTCACAGGCGATCCTCGCGTACCCCCGGCCGTGATTCCTGACGGTAGCAGCTACTACACGCTCGATCCTTCGTTGCCGGACTCCGGTGAAGCGATCCTGAATATCCGTAATGTCTATGACTTTGACGGAGCAATTCTTCCGGGTATCGATCCGTACGTGCTTGCAGACCCGGCCCAGACGCTTGCAGCGGACCGGCCCGCACGCTTTATCCGGATTATGAAAGCAGTTTCTCAACCGGAAGAAGACCTGCGGGATATCGACGACACGGCGTTTGGCGTCACGACGCAATTCGGAATGAAGGAGATCGTGGGCTATGCAATGGTCGAGCCGGACGGCTCGGTTATGGTCAAGGTTCCCGCCAACGCGGCGCTCATGATCAGCATCCTCGACGAGAACGGCATGCGTATCACGCAGCGCCACCAGAACTGGATCGGCCTCAGCGAAGGCCAGGAGCTGAAGTGCAACGGCTGTCACGATGCCAATCTCGGCCAGTCACACGGTCGTTACGATGCATTCGACAGCGCCTATGCCGGCGCTCCAGGTGGTATGAATGAATTCCCGAACACGGATCCGCGATGGTTCATTGGCGAGCCAGGCGAGACGATGGCCGAGATTCGCGCGCGCGTGACCTGCGCTGAAGGTACTTGTGCGTCTCTTGAGCCGTCGATGAACTTGATCTATCGCGACGTGTGGAGCGCCAATCCGTTGGATGTGAACGGCGACCCGATTAACCCGGACATTGACTATCGCTATACGGACCTGACGACCGCGTCGCCGACAACGGTTCAGTGCCAGACCGATTGGCAGTGGAACTGCCGCAGCGTTATCCACTATGAGTCGGTTATCCACCAGCTGTGGAACGAGCCGCGCATCGTTATGATTGATGACGACAACGATCCGGATACGCCCGATGTACCGTTGCTGGATGCCAATGGCAATCCGGTTAACGATAACTGTTTGAATTGCCACACGCCCGTTGACGTTCTCAATGCCAACGCGCCGCGTGTTCCTGCCGGCCAATTGGAGCTGCAGGACGGCATCTCGCTCGATGAGCCCGATCACATGCACGCCTATCGCGAGCTGTTAGTTACTGATAACCTTCAGGAATTGGATGCTAACGGTGCGTTGGTGGACGCGGTACAAGTGGTTGGCCAGGATGCGGACGGAAACGACATCCTCGAGCCAATCCCGACGCCTCCACCAGCATCACCAGCAGGCGCAAGGGCTTCGAGCGATTTCTTTGACCGATTTAACGATCTTAACGATCTTCACTTCAATATTTTATCGCAGGCGGAACGCCGCCTTATTGCGGAATGGTTGGATGTCGGAGCCCAGTACTACAACAATCCCTTCGACGCTCCAGCAAACTAAGGCAACTATTGCCGCTTGCCTGTGTGCCGTCGTACTGCAGATTTTTCTGACAGCACCGCTACAGGCTGCCGATGAATTTCGTTCTGTTACCGTTGCCGAACCGTACATAGAAATGCATACCGGGCCCGGCAAGGGCTACCCGGTATTCCACGTTCTGGATCGCGGTGAATCCGTAGACATTGTCAAACGCCGCACAGACTGGTTTCTCGTGCGCTCGGACAGGGGCACGGAAGGCTGGGTCGATCTGTCGCAGATGCAACTGACGCTGCAGGCGGATGGACAAGAGTTCAGCATCCAGGAACCTGGCATCGAGGACTTCACCAACGCCAAGTGGGAGACAGGCATACTCGCCGGCGACTTCGGTGGCGCAAATATTATTTCACTCTACGGCGGCTACTCGCTGAACCCGAACGTCTCGGTCGAACTCTGGGCGTCGCAGATTCTCGGTAATTTTTCGAACGCCTGGATGGCAAGTGTGAATGTTGTACACGAGACCTTTCCCGAATGGCGCGTTTCGCCGTTCTTTACCTTGGGCGCAGGCGCTATTCACACCATGCCCAAATCAACAATTGTCCAGGGAGAGGATCGCACGGACCAAATCGGTCACGTGGGTGCCGGATTCCGGATTTATGCGACGCGACGTTTCCTGTTGCGCGCCGAATACAAGAGCTATGTGGTCTTCACTAGCCGTGATGAAAATGAGGAAGTAGAAGAATGGAAAGTCGGTTTCGCGTTCTTTTTCTGATCGTTGCGATGATCAGCCTGTCGGGCTGTGCCGCTACGAAGAACCTGTTCGGCTTCGGCGACGAGGAAGCACCTCCTCCTTCGGCTGAAGCGCCTGGGCAGGTCATCGACCCAGCGGTCGATCGCCGGGAGATCAAGGAACCCGCGATCGATCGTGAAGACTGGGAGATTGGTGCCTTTGCCGGGATCATGAGTATCGAGGATTTCGGCACAGACCTGTCCTACGGCGTGCGTCTCGCGTACCACGTCACGGAAGGTTTCTTCGTCGAAGCAGCTGGAGGCTATTCGCGGGCCGGGTACACGAGTTTCGAAGTCCTGTCAGGCGGTGCGGAGCTTATCTCCGATGATGAACGTGATCTCTACTATTACAACCTGAGCCTCGGCTACAACATCATGCCGGGCGAAGTCTTCATTGGCGAAGGCCGTGCCTATAACTCGAGCTTCTACGTGATCGCCGGACTGGGCTCGACGACGTTTGCAGGTGACGATCGCTTCACGGTCAATTTCGGGGCGGGTTATCGATTCCTGCTCACAGACGCGGTCGCCTTGCACCTGGACTTCCGCGATCACTTGTTTGATATCGATATCATTGGCGAAGAGAAGACAGCTCACAATCTCGAGGCCACATTGGGCGTCACGGTGTTCTTCTGAGGCAGGGATCACATTTCGAGCCCTGATCACGGGATAGAGTAAGCATTATGGAAAAGAGACTTTTCACGATTGGCCGAATCCTGCTGCCCTTGTTGGCAGTCGCAGGGCTGTCCGGCTGCAGCAGTATCAAGACCATTGAGCCGTGGGTGAAGCCCTACGAGCGCGACAAGCTGGCCGACCCAATCATGGCTCTGGACGGCGATCCTGTATCGACTTCGTATATCCAGCATGTCTACGAGGCACGCGAGGGTTCGAAGGGTGGCGAGGGCGCTGCTGGCGGCGGCTGCGGCTGTAACTAACGGACTTCATTCATGATTCGTCGCATCCTCGTTATAGCAGCATCGCTCCTCGCCGTCGGCGTGGCGCACGCTGGCGTGCTGCCCGACGATCGGGCCGATGCGCTTTACCACTTCTATGACGGCGGTGGAGTGACGATTGACGGGCCGTCGGTGCTTGTTCGCAAAAAGGTTGGCAAGAGTTTCTCTATTGTCGGCAACTACTACGTCGACATGATCAGCTCGGCCTCGATCGACGTCATTACGCAGGCAAGTCCCTACGAAGAAGAGCGCACCCAGTGGTCACTGGGTGTTGACTACCTGCGCGGCAACACGACCATGCGTGCTGGCTACACGACCAGTACAGAATCCGATTTCGATGCCGAGACTTTCAGTTTCTCGGTCAGCCAGGACATGTTCGGCGACCTGACGACGCTGACACTCACCTACGCACTCGGCGACGACCTCGTGCGTCGTTCGGACGATGTCACATTCGAACAACCGCTTGATCGCCAGATCTATGGTGTCGGCATAACGCAGATCCTGACCAAGAACCTGATTTCTGCGCTGAACATCGAGACGATCACCGAAGAAGGGTTCCTGAACAACCCGTATCGTTCGGTGCGCTACTTCGATCCCAACAGTGCCATAGGCTACAGCTGGGAACCTGAGTTATATCCGAACACGCGAACGAGTAATGCGGCCGGTCTGCGCATGCGCTATTTCCTGCCGTACCGTGCTGCCATCGAGGGCGAGTATCGTTTCTTCACCGATACGTGGGACATCGAAGGCCACACCGGGACTATTCGTTACATTCACCCATGGAAGAACTTCACGTTTTCGGGCAAGTTCCGCTATCACACCCAGACCGGCGCACATTTCTTCAGTGATCTGTTTCCGCGCTCCATGGCGACCAACTTTCGGGGTCGCGATAAGGAACTCAGTCCTCTGACGAGCTACACCATCGGACTTCAGGCCGCCTATGAGTTCATTCGGGACGACGGCGACGACTTCTTCTTCATCAAGCGCGCCAAGGTTACAGCCTCTCTAAATATGCTGCACGTGGACTACGACGAGTTCACGGACCTGACTGCGCAGCAGCCAATCGGCAGCGAACCGCTGTATCAACTTGACGCTGATATTATCCAGATCTACTTCTCGTTCTTCTATTAGATGGTACGATTTGCGACATCCTGATAACGGGTTTCGCGCATGACAACAACGATCGTTGCTGTACTCGTCTTCATCGCCATTGCCGGCGTCGTTATTTACAACAAGCTTATTCGCAGCCGCAATCGCGTCGATACTGCGTGGAGCGATATTGACGTCCAGTTGCAACGGCGCCACGACCTGGTTCCGAGGTTGGTAACGGCCGTCGACCAGTACGGGAAGTATGAACGCGCGACACTGGAGGCAGTGACCGAGCTGCGGGCCGAAGCCATGCGACAGGTGGATGTGCGCGCGCGGGGCAGGGTCGAGCAAGAACTCAGTGCCGGCATCGAGCGCATCATTGCGCTTGCCGAAAATTACCCCGACCTCAAGGCCAACGAAAACTTCCTTAGTCTGCAGAACGAACTTGTCGAGACTGAGAACTACCTGCAGTTCGCACGCCGTTACTACAATGGTTCCGTGCGTGACTACAACACAATGACCGAGAGTGTGCCGAGTAATATCGTCGCCAGCCTGTTTAGTTTCGCGCAGCGTGAGTTCTTTCAGAAGTCTTCGGATGATGTGGCCAATGTGCCCATCGCGAAATTCGGTACGGTCGAATGAGGCGCCTGGTCGCACTGCTTGCCCTCTTTCTGTCTGTGGCAAGCCAGGCGGACGAGCGCATCCTGAGTTTTCATAGCGACGTTCGCGTGTTTCCGGACGGCATGATCGAGGTGACCGAGACGATCAAAGTCCGGGCGGAAGGCAAGCAGATTCGTCGCGGTATCTATCGCGATTTCCCGGTCGAGTACGAAGACCAGCTCGGCAACAACTACAACATCACGCTCGAGCCGCTGGCTGTCCAGCGAAACGGTAGTCGTGAGGCGTTTCATACAGTGAGGAGCGGCCGCCACGTGCGGACCTACTTTGGTCGTTCCGACCGTTTTATCGAGCACGGCGAACACACCTACGTCTTCCGCTATCGGGCCAACCGGATGCTTGGTTTCTTCGACCAGCACGA
The DNA here is from genome assembly GCA_964557165.1 of uncultured Woeseiaceae bacterium. Lineage (GTDB taxonomy): Bacteria > Pseudomonadota > Gammaproteobacteria > Steroidobacterales > Woeseiaceae > UBA1847. The sequence continues at coordinate 9,520 of CAZKZE010000077.1, read as the reverse complement.
CGAGCTGTACTGGAATGTCACGGGCAATGAATGGGTATTCCCGATCGACAGGGCCACCGCCACGGTGCGCCTGGAATTCGATGCGCCGCGCGACGCAATACTCGTCGAAGGTTACACGGGCCGGCGCGGCTCGACGGCCCAGAACTACGGTCGCTTCATGGATGATGCCGGCGATGTGCATTTCCAGGCGAATAACCCCCTTGGTCCGGCGCAGGGACTCACGATCGTCGTCGGCTGGCCCAAGGGATTTGTCGACGAGCCGACCACGCTGACTCAGGTCGGATGGTTGCTCAGTGACAATCGCAACCTGCTCGTGGCGTTGCTTGGCTACCTGCTGCTGCTGTCCTACCTGTTTCCGGTCTGGAAGAAGTACGGCGAGGACCCCGAGGAAGGCGTCATTGTCACGCGATATGAGCCGCCCTCAGGCTTCTCGCCCGCCTCACTGCGCTACATTCGCCAGATGTACTACGATGACAAGGTGACGACCGCCGCCATCGTGAATCTCGCGGTGAAGGGCTACCTGGATATCAAGAAGCGCGGCAAGACTCACTCACTGCACAAGCGCGGCACCGGAACCTTGAGGCCGGCGTTGGCGCCTGGCGAGGAGGAGTTGTACGCGGCCATCTTCAAGAAAGACGATGTTGTGACGCTCAAGGACTTCAATCACCAGCTTCTGGGTAAAGCACGCAGCGCTCACAGCGATTCATTACGGGCGGACTACAAGAATCACTACTTCAAGACGAATAGCCTGCTGATCGTACCGGCGGGCGTCATTGTCATCGGAACCATGTTGATCGCCCTGAACATTGGCAACGGCCCGACACCGTTGGTAATCGCGACGATCATCTTGTCCTTCCTGACGATGGCCTTCTTCGCGCTTATCTTGAAGCGCCCCACAATTCGAGGTCGCAAGGTCCTGGATGAGATGCTCGGCTTCAAGGACTTTCTCGAGATCGCCGAAAAGGACGAGCTCAATCTGCGTAATCCGCCGGCAAAGACTCCCGAGTTGTTCGAGGCGCTGTTGCCTTACGCATTGGCGCTGGGCGTCGATCAGCAATGGTCCGAAAAATTCGCGACGGTCCTGGCTTCGATTCGCAACCCGGACGGGAGCGAATACAGTCCCTCGTGGTACAACGGCAAATGGAACAGCTCAAGCCTCTCGAAGACCACAAGAGGATTGACCAGGGGCCTGAGCTCCGCGGTTGCATCGTCTGTCTCGCCGCCCGGATCTTCATCCGGTGGCGGTGGTGGCGGTTCGTCTGGCGGTGGCGGCGGTGGCGGTGGCGGCGGAGGATGGTAATGCCACCCGGAAACCAAATGCTAAATGGTGCTTACCAAATGAAGCTGGATGATGTACAAGGATCGATATGATGCTTCTTGACGGAACGACCGTTCACTAATGCAAAACCTGAGCCTCCTGCAAACCATCCTGCTGTTCGCGGTTCCGGCCGTGTTGGCAATCACCGTGCACGAAGCGGCGCACGGTTACACGGCCCGCTATTTTGGCGATCGCACTGCAGAAGTGCTGGGTAGGTTGACTCTCAATCCGATCAAGCATATTGACCCGATCGGCACCGTGCTCGTCCCGCTCGGTATGCTCGTCATGTCGAAAGTCGCGGGGACGCCGCCAATCGTCTTTGGCTGGGCCAAGCCGGTCCCTGTCGGCGTGCGTAACCTGCGTAACCCAAAACGCGATATGACGATCGTTGCGGCGGCGGGCCCCGCATCGAACCTCGCGATGGCCGCCGGTTGGACCGCAGTTTTTGGCGCCGCTATGGGCTTCGGTGGAAACCTTCAGCTGCTCGAGTTCCTCGCAGCGATGGCTTACTTCGGCATCCTGTTCAACGTGCTGCTCGCGGTGTTCAACATGTTGCCGATTCCACCCCTCGACGGTGGGCGAGTGATAAGTGGTCTTTTGCCACCACGTATGTCGATCGGTTTTGATCGCATTGAGCCGTTTGGCTTCATGATCGTTCTGGCCCTGATTTTTTCCGGCGTGCTCTGGGACATTATTGGCCCGATCTTCACTGCCGTTTTCGATTTCTACATTGGCCTGGTCACCTAGTGATCAGCCTGCTCCCGCTCATCGTTGCGACCGCGATCCTGGTATTGATCCCGGGGCCGAACGTCGCGCTGATCGTCGCGAACAGTCTCAAGTACGGCTTCCGTATGGGTGTCCATACCGTGCTCGGTACGACGGTTGGCGTTGGTCTGCAACTCGCACTCGTCGTGCTCGGCCTTGCTGCCATTATTGAAGTCGCGGCCGAGGCGCTGGTGTGGATCAAGTGGGCCGGCGTCGCTTACCTCGTGTACCTCGGTATTCGCACCTGGCGCCAACCTGCCGACGATCTCGGCGGGATCGAGGCTGCCCCGGCGGTGTTCGGACGTGGTTGTGTGATCGCCGTCCTGAACCCGAAGACACTGCTGTTCAACGCGGCATTCATTCCACAGTTCGTTGGCGCGGCCGACGCAACTGCAGCGGGGCTGGGCCTCGTTGCCGCCGTATTTCTCGCTGTGTTGTTCGTCGGCGATGTGCTGTGGGCCGCATTCGCGAGTTCTACGGGGCGTTATCTCGCCCGCTATGCGAAAATGCGGAATCGCCTGACAGGCGGTTTTCTAACAGCAGCAGGGATCGGACTGGCCCTGTCCAACCGGTAGTATTTCAAACAGGATGACGATGAAGCGCAGAGAATTTCTGAGCCGTGCTGCCGCGGGTGGTGCGATTCTAACGATGCCGGCTTTCTTGCAGGGCTGCGGCACGCAACTGGCGTCGATAATTTCGGAGCCACCGCCGGAGAACCCGTTCCTGACGTATTTCGCCGTCGATGAAGCGAGCGTGACGCAGGTCATGTCGGCGTTGACGGCGAATGGCGCCGATATTGCCGATGCCTATTTTCAGCACGCGAGGTCGAGCAAGCTCTCGTTTGCAGATGGCATGATCGGCAACGTGGGTTCGGAAATCCAGCAGGGCGTCGGGCTCAGAGTCTTGCAGGGGGATCACACGGGATTTGCGTTTACCGAGGATCTCTCGCTTCCGGCTTTGATCGCGACGGCACAATCCGCTGCGCTTGGCGCAAGCGGCACGGCGGCTGGCGCCGTACCGCCACTGCAGTTCCTGCCCCCGGGCGACCTTTACGAAGTGACCGTGCCGTGGGCTGAAGTTAGCGTCGAGCGAAAGACGGCGATTCTCCAATCGATCGATGAGAAAGCCAGGGCGGCTGACCCGGCGATCGAGAAGGTGACGATCAGCTGGGACGATGTCGACGAGCGCGTGATGATTGCGGCACTCGACGGCAGCGTCGCCACGGACAACCGGCCGATGACACGCCTGACGCTGGTCGTGACCGCAACCAGGGGCGGAGAAACACAAACCGGATTCTCGAGCATAGCGGCTCGCGCTGGCATCGACTGGTACACCGAAGAACGCATCACGGCGCTGGTTGACGAAGCAGTCTCGCGAACACTCGTGCAGTTCGATGCGCGCAGGGCGCCAAACGGAGAGATACCCGTGATTCTGGCCGCTGCTACGAGCGGTGTCGTGTTGCACGAGGCTGTAGGTCATGCGTTTGAGGCCGATCTCGTCATGGACGGATCCAGCCCATACGGAGACAAGGTCGACACCAGCATCGCTGATGCGCAGGTCACGCTCGTCGATGATGCAAGGCTTCCCGGTGAGCGCGGCGCGCTGAACTTTGACGACGAGGGAATCCGAACCGGTAGTACGACGCTGGTCGAAAACGGCGTGCTCAATTCCTTCCTGCACGATCGGGCCAGCGCGCGACATTTCGGTGTCGATCCGACGGGCTCCGGCCGGCGCCAGTCATATCGGCATATGCCGATGCCGCGCATGAGCAGCACGACGATGAATAACGGGCCGCATTCGCGAGATGAGATCATCGCAGCAGTCGAGTCCGGAATCGTCTGTGAAACCTATTCGGATGGCCAGGTGGATCTGGGCGGCGGAGATTTCACGTTTCAGGTTAAGAACGGGTGGCTGGTCGAGAAGGGCAAGCTGACGGCGCCGATCAAGGACGTAACCATCAGCGGCAATGGCCCCGAGCTGCTTTCCAGGATCACGATGGTCGGGAACGACTCGCGACTCGATGCGGGCGGCTGGTCCTGCGGCAAGAAGGGCCAGGTGGTGCCGGTATCACAAGGCATGCCGACGGTCCTGGTTTCGGAGTTGGCCGTCTCCTGACGCTACGCGCTGCCGCCGCCGTCGATCGGTATGGCGGCACCATTGATATGCGTCGCAGCCTCGCTCGCCAGGAACAACGTGAGCGCCGCCACTTCCTCGGGCTCGGCGATGCGGCCGCTTGGCACAGCTTCGCTGGCCTCCTCGAGGTATTCGTCAACATCGATGCCCTCTGCTTTGGCATCGGCCGTGAGCATCGGCGTGTCGACATCGCCAGGGCAGACGGCGTTGACGCGCAGGCCGTCGCGCGCGTGGTCCTTGGCCATCGCCTTGGTTAGCAACACGAGTCCGCCCTTGCTCGCACAATAGGATGCCGCGCGCTCCCCACCGCCGAGACCCCAGTCGGAGGCGATGTTGACGATGCTCCCCTCAGTCTTGAGCAAATGGGGCAGGGCACCGCGGCTCAGGAAGAAGGGAACGTCGAGATTCGTGGTCAGGGTCTCACGCCAGTCATCATCGCTGGTCTCCGTCACGCTGCCACGTATGTAGATACCCGCGTTGTTGACGAGGCAGTCCAGTTGCCCGAATTCGTCAATCGTGTCGGCGAGCAATTCATCGCAGTCGTCGGAATCGGTGAGATTACCGGCCCACGTGACGATGCGCTCGGACACGTCGGCAACTTCTTCGAGCCGACCTTCATTGCGGCCGGCCGCCATGACGTCCCAGCCGGCTTCCGCGAAAGCAATGGCGATTGCTGCGCCGATTCCTGAACTTGCACCCGTGACCAGTGCTACGCTCATGATGTTTTCCCCACGTACGAATACATGCTATCCAGTGTATCCCATGGAATCAGAGGATTCGTTACAAAGCCTCGGTTGGCGGCCATTTTTTCAGTCGCAGGTTGAGCCTGGCAGCGACCTGCTACCTGCGCGTGTGCTGAATGTGCATCGTGGGCGTATTGAGGTCGCTCACGATAGTGGTCACGAGGTCGTCGAGCTCACGGGCAAGTCGGCGAGTATGGCGATCGCCGTCGGGGACTGGCTGTTACTTAGCTCCGACGGACCGCAGGTCGATCGGCTCCTGGATCGTTTCGGCTCATTCCAGCGGCGTGCTGCCGGTACCGCCAGCGACATTCAGCTAATTGCGGCCAACGTCGATACCTTGTTCATTGTCACGTCGGCCAATCGGGACTTCAATGTTGCTCGCCTCGAGCGCTATCTCGCGATTGCGCACGATGCAGGCGCATTTCCAGTTATCGTGATCACCAAGGCGGATACCGTGGATTCGGTCAGCGATTTCGTCCTCCAGGCGAGCGCGCTGTCACCGGGCGTCCTGGTCGAAGCACTCGATGCGCGGAGCGCGGGCGACGTTGAAGTTCTACTTCCCTGGTGCGAATCGGGACAAACGGTCGCGCTGCTCGGGTCTTCGGGCGTCGGCAAGTCTACGCTGGTCAATACGCTGACCGGCGACCACCAGCTCACGAAGGAAGTGCGTGAGGACGACCAGCGCGGCCGCCACACGACCACGTCGCGGTCGATGCATCGCTTGCCTCACGGCGGTTGGCTCGTCGATACCCCGGGGATGCGTGAGCTGCAGTTAGTCGACATCGGTGATGCGCTTGACGATGTATTCGCGGAAGTGGCGGCTTTGGCTGGCGAATGCCGGTTCTCGGACTGTTCGCACGAGGCGGAGCCCGGGTGCGCGGTGCAGGCCGCAGTTGAAGCCGGCACGCTTGATGTGGACCGCCTGCGGCGCTACCGGAAGCTGCTGTCGGAGGACAGGCGCAACACGGAGACGGTTGCCGAGCGGCGGTCACGCGACAAGAATTTTGGCAAGATGATCAAGTCGGTCATGGCGGAGAAGCGCAAAGGCAAGGGCGGTAAACACTAGATGACATCCATTGATCTCAATGCAGACCTGGGCGAGGGCGATCCTTACGACGAGGAGCTCCTGCAGATCGTTTCGAGCGCCAATATCGCGTGCGGCGGTCATGCCGGTGATGCCGAGTCGATAGCGCAAACGATACGGTCGGCGATCGCGAACGGTGTGGCTGTCGGTGCTCACCCGGGATACCCGGATCGCGACGGATTTGGTCGCCAAAGTGCTTACATGCAAGGCGACGAGTTGTACGAATCATTGACTGAGCAGGTCACGGCATTGGCAGACACGGCGGCGCAGATGGGTGCGAGGATTGCTCACATAAAGCCTCATGGAGCGCTCTATAACGACGCGGTTCGCGACCGGGGCCTTGCCGACATCATCGCGCGCGTCACCGCGGAAACACCGGGTGAGCCGGCGTTCGTCGGCATGGCCAACACCGAACTCGAGTCTGCCGCGAAGCGCCACGGCCTGAAGTTTGTCGCCGAAGCCTTCGTGGATCGCGCCTATGAACCCGATGGAACGCTGGTGTCGCGCAAGGAGCCCGGGGCCGTACACGAGGACCTGGCGGTCGCAACGACCCAAGCCGTGCGCCTGGCCGAGGATGGGCAGGTGACGGCCCGCAACGGAGACGAGGTTAGCGTGCGCGCCGATACCTTGTGTATTCACGGCGACACGCCGGGCGCCGCCGAAAAGGCCAAGGCCGTGCGCGACGTGCTGGAATCCCATGGGGTGGAGATTCGTGCTCAGACGCTGCGGTGACGATCTGTTTTCGATTCCTGTTGCGGGCCCGCCGGAAGCGCAGGGGCTGGCGGAGCGATTGGGTGCCAGCGGAAACTGGCTGGATGTCGTTCCGGGTATCGATTCAGTCGTTGTTCGTTTCGACACTGTGCGAATGGATGCTGCAGCCGCCAGGCGAGCACTTGAGGCAACCCTTTCAGCTGGTATCGAGCAGCTACAGGCATCAGAAGAACTGGTAGAGATTCCGGTTTTTTACGGCGGCGAGTACGGCCCGGATCTCGAGGAGCTGTGTCGCGAAATCGGGATGACGCCTGACGAGTTCATCGCCCTGCACACAGGTAGCGAGTACACCGTCGACATGGTCGGATTCACTCCGGGATTCGCATTCATTGGGGGGCTCGACGAGCGACTACGAATTCCCAGGCGCAAAGAGCCGCGACAGCGAGTCGAGGCCGGTTCCGTCGGCATCGCCGATGGCCGAACCGGCCTGTACGCCATGGCCAGTCCTGGAGGTTGGACACTCGTCGGCCGCACCCCGCGCAAGTTGTTCGATGCGCAGGCCGAGAAACCGTTTGCTCTGCGCGCGGGGATGCGTGTCCGCTTCAAGCCGATCGATGCGGGCGAATGGGACGAATGAGTATTACGGTCCTTAAACCCGGCCTGCAGACGACGATCCAGTCGCGACCACGCGTTGGGATGCGCCACCTGGGCGTCCCGGCAGGCGGGGCGGCGGATACGCTTTCACTGGCGCTGGCCAACAAGCTGGTCGGCAATGCTTGGCATGCGCCTGCGCTTGAAGCGACACTGCTTGGACCGACGTTGAGGTTCGATTCGCCGTGTACCTTCGCATTGACCGGCGCGCAGGCTGCGGCGACGCTGAATGGCAAGGAGATCGAGATGCACAGGGCGGTGCATGCTGCAGCAGGCGATGAGCTTACGGTCGGGTCCGCGATTGTCGGCGCTCGAATCTACGTGGCGATCGCCGGTGGTATCGAGTCCGACGAGGTACTCGGGTCGACATCGACGAACCTGCAAGCGGGTTTCGGCGGGCTGCAGGGCAGGGCACTTGCCGCAGGAGACGAACTTCAACTCTCGTCAGACGCCGGAGAATCCTGTGAGGCACCAGAGGAATTCAGACCGCCCATGTCATCGAGCTGGGCCGTTCGAGTTTGTGCGTCGGCGGAAACCGGGCAGCTTGATGCGACCGGACAGGAGCAGTTATTCGGCACGAACTGGACGATCAGCCGCCGCGCCGATCGCATGGGACTGCAGCTCGAAGGGCCCAAACTCGGGGTATCTTCAGACGGACGTATGCCGAGTGCCGGCGTATTTCCCGGCACGGTGCAATGTCCCGAAGACGGGGCGCCATACCTGCTCTCAGTGGACGCCGGTACCGTCGGCGGCTACCCGCGTATCGCACAGGTCGCGCGCGTGGATCGGCATTTACTCGGCCAGTTGCGGCCCGGCGATCATCTGCGCCTGCTGCTGCGAGATCCGGACGACGCGATCGAGGCGTTGCATGCCAAGCTCGATTACTGGCGGGACTGGCTGCCGGATATTGAGAAGATTTTTCTCTAGAAAGTGGGGGCTGTGCCGGAGTAGAGCCTGTGCTTTGCCCCTTATACTCAGGGTATGAATCCTCCAGGCAAACAGCTGGTTCGATGGCGACTTGCTCTACCGGGCCTGTTCTCGCTGTTTCCTGTCGCCGCATCGGCACACGGCGGGCTGTCGTCGCTCGGCGGACTGCGAGCGCTGTTCTTTATGGTCATCTGTGCTTATGCAATCGCATTGTGCATCGGCGCCGTCGTCTTGCACTTCGTGACCAGGCGTCGCCGTCGCGTGTCTGGTCGCCCCATTTTTCTGAATGACAAGAGTATTCCAGCCGGTCTGCGCGGGCTGGTGCTATTGCAGTATGTATTGGCATTTATCTATGCGCAGGCGTTTGTCCTGGACTTTCTGTTTCCCTACAGGATCGAAACCTTCGACATCGTCTTTTGCCTGGTTTTTGCGCTTCTCGCGGTTGTCAGCGCGAACGGCTATCTAAAGAGGTCCGTCAATCTGGGTTTCAGACTTGGCCTCATACTTGGCTGGTATTGCGTTTTGGGCGCGTGCGTATACCTGTACCGGGAAGGTTGGGGTCCGGGGTATATGTGGGGCACGCTGGGTTACGGAATCCTGCTGCTCATCGCGCTGCATGGGAAGTACCGCTCGTATTTCGGCGTCGGTGAACCGGGCAAGCCGTTCCGAGTTGCCGCTCTTGTGGTGCGATGGACCGGGCTTACCGCCGCCTTCCTGGTCGTTGCCTACACTGGCAGCAGCCTGATGGTTACGACGGTTTTTCCGCCCGATGAGGAGGAGGCTCGCAAGGTTTTGGCCGAGGCCGCCGAGGCGATGAACGAATACAAAACAGAGCATGGCCATTGGCCGGCAGACCTCGACGAGCTCGACTCGTCGGTAAAGCTCCGCTATCGATTCAAGAAGATCAAGTTCGACCGGGAAGATAACGAACTCAGTCTGGCGGTGCGTATCCCGCTGGAGGAACCTGACCTCGCGTTCAGGTTAACCTTCGGTTTCCAGGGCAGGACCGACCATATCGGCAGCATGGGCCAGAAGTTGAATTAGGCCCGCGCCTGTCTGGATTTCAAAAAAAGTGGTGGGCCCGCCAGGACTCGAACCTGGGACCAAGGGATTCACTGTACCCACTCGTTTCCGAATGGAGCGGACTATCTCATCACCCTCGACCGAATCGTTAGGGGCGGGACGCTC
>CAZKZE010000076.1:0-15061 GCA_964557165.1 uncultured Woeseiaceae bacterium | reverse complement strand
AGGATGATGGCAGCTGGGAAATCGAGCGCCTGGCACCCTGACAACTTCCAGCCGCTAGCGGCGTCGCCGTCGCCCGCTTCTGCCTCGTCTTCCGGGTACCGCAGCCGGTTCCTGTTTTTCTGGCGGAGGCGGCAGGTCGGGTAATTTTTCTTGTTCTTCAAACCCGTCGATAACCAGTTGGCGCATTGCCACATCCAGTTCGGGGTCAGTTACCAAAGGTGTGTAGTTGGCGAGGCGCGCCTCCACATCCGCACAGGCTCGATCCCAGAGCGACATCGAGCCGCCCTCTTCCCAGGTCTCGCGGTTGAGTCGGTCATAGACAGGGTCGGTCAGGTACAGCTCGTTTGGCCAGTGCTCGAGTGTGTGTGGCGAGGTGATCAGGTGATCTTCAGCCATGAGCTGATCGACGAGATGTTGCGTCGGCAGGTCGTCGAGCTTCTTGATCTCCCTGACGAAATGCAGGGCCTGGCCGCAAACCTCGTTGTCGTGAACGAGCTTGGGCAGGCTGAACGTCAGCACGAAATCGAGCATGCCCGGGCCGGACACCGAGTTAACACCGGCGATGGCGGCAAGCAGCGCGCTGCTGAACGTCTCGCCGCCTGCCTGCGCGTCGAGTGATTTGCCGTCGCTCAAGGCCATGTAGGCCTGTGTCGGCAGCTTGAGCGATTTTGCGATCTGCACGTAGGCAACGTTCAGGTGCTGCGCCTCGATCGCGGCCATCGGTGAACTCGCCGCTTTCATATGAAAGGTCGCCGGCGCGCCGCCGAATAATACCGGCGCACCCGGGCGCACGACCTGGGCCATCGTGATGCCGGTCAGGACATCGACACAGTGGAAGACGAGCGCGCCGACCAGGGTTACGGGGGCGATCAGGCCCATCAGCGTGACTGGCACAATCTCCACGGGGATGCCCGCCTCAATGCAGTCGAGCAGGTTCTGGCAGGAGTCCTCGCCGTAGCGGAAATTTCCCGTCGCCGTGATCGTGAAGATCGACATCGGCTTCGCGACGAGTTCGGCCCGGTCGGCGCGGAACAACTGCATCATCTCGGCCATACGCGGTACGCCCTCCTCGCTGAACGCGCCCGACACGATCGGCTTCTTCGACGTCGTCATGCACATGTACAGGCGCCACGCGTCGGAGACCTGCGATTCGATGTCCTTGTTCGTCGAGAAGGCCGTTGCGAGATACGCGATGTGGTCGAGACCGTCGCACAGGCGCGCGTATTCGATGAAGTCCGTGGAGTTCGAGAGCCTTGTCTCACCGGTACGGTGGTCCTGGATTTTCAGGCCACTTGAACCCGGCACGTAGTGGACGTTGTTGCCGCCGATCTCGGTGTGTGGGTCGCCATCACGATTGAACAGCGTGAACGATTCAGGCGCGCTCTCGATTGCGGCGTCGACGACGTCCTGCGTAAACAGGACGCGGCCGTTGGCGTCGGTTTTCAGTCCATGATCGAGCAGTCGCTGGCGCAGCTTCTCGCCACGAATCTCCATGCCGGTTTCGGCCATGATGCGTTTGGCCTCATCGAGAATTTCCCTGATGAGGTCGTCTGATAGAACACTGAGTGTCGGTCTCATTACGTTATTTCCTGCTTGCGTCGCTCGACATAGTCGACGAGCGCGTCGTTGATTGCCGCGTCCAGCGGCGGTTGCTGATATTCATCGAGAAGCTGCTTCCAGATGCCGTTTGCGCGCACGGCCGCATCCTTGCTGCCCGCTTCCTGCCAGCTTTCGAAATTCTCACGGCTCGAGACGAGCGGCTCGTAGAAGGCCGACTCGTAGCGCTCCAGCGTGTGAGCCGTACCGAAGTGGTGGCCGCCGGGCCCGACTTCGGCAATCGCGTCGAGCGCGAGTTCGTCGTCCGAGAGTTCGATCGGCCGCAGGTACTCCGCCATCATCTGCAGCATCTCGGCATCGAGGATCAGCTTCTCGAACGATGCCGTCAGGCCACCTTCGAGCCAGCCGGCGGCATGGTTGACCAGGTGCGCGCCGCCCATGACCGAACCCCACAGCGACATCTGGCTTTCGTACGCTGCCTGCGCATCGGCACAGTTCGACATTGTCGTATTGCTCGACCGGAACGGCAGACCAAGCTCGCGCGCGATTTGTCCGCTGGCCAGCGCGGCCTTGGTGTACTCGGGCGTGCCGAGCGCCGGTGAACCGCTGCGCATGTCGACATTGGACGCGAAGCTGCCGTACATCATGGGTGCGCCAGGCCGCACGAGCTGGACGTAGGTCGCGACAGCCAGGACTTCCGCTGTCTGTTGTACGAGCGTCCCGGCCAATGTTGCGGGACTCATTGAACCTGCCAACGTAAACGGCGTAATGCAGCAGACCTGTCCTGAACCGGCCAACTCGTCCACGGCTTCGGTCATCGGGATATCGAGTTGCAACGGCGAATTGGTGTTGATGATAGCGAGCAGCGCGGGTCTTTCGAGCAAGGCCTCCCGGTCGACGTCCAGCGCAATGCAGGCCATCTCAATCGAGTCCATCGCGCGTTCGCCGCCCAATGCGTAGGACTGGCAGTTCTTGTCGGTGAGTTGGTGTTGCGCAAGGTACAAGTCGAGGTGCCGCGTCTCGGCTGGCAGGTCCATCGCCTCGAACGGTCCGCCGCCTTCCTGGTGGATGATGTTCAGGCTCTGCACAAGCTTCAGGTAATCGCACATCTCCGCGTACGTACCGGGCCGCCTGCCCTTGTCGAGGTCACTGACGAATGCCGGGCCGCCGACAGACGCGAAAATGAGGTGACTGGCACCTAGTTTCAGGTGGTGGTTGGGGTTGCGAGCGCGCAGCTCGAACTCGGCCGGTGCTTGCTTGATTTGTTCGAGTACCAGCGAGCGGTCGAAACGGACCATCATCGAGTCTTCGTCGACATCTGCGCCCGCAGCGGCGAGTCGAGCGCGGGACCCCGGCTCGAGGAAGCGCATGCCATTAGTTTCGAGGACGTGCAGCGCACCGTCAATGATCGTCTGTACCTGCTGCTCGTCGAGCACCTCGGTCGGGCCGTATGGGTTCACGATCTCGCGCCACTCGAGCTGCGAGATCGCGTTGGCCGTGCGTTTGCCGCGGTGGCGTCGTCTTGGCATCAGATCAGGCCCTCAAGAAACGCATGTCGCCATTGCTCAGTCTTTTCGACCTGGTTGAAGCAATAGATGTGATGGCCCCGGATGTCGTAAGCCGGGTCCGCGAGCATTGGCGCCATATCGCGCAACAAATCGTCGGGCCGATACTCGTTGGATAGCATCAGTTTCGCGGCGACCTTGGGATTGCGTTTCAGGTAGCGCAGCGAATCACCCACGCCGATACGCATCGATGTTTTGACCAGCGAGGTGCGGCTTGCGACGCCGGGCAGCCCGATCCACGCCGGGAGGTGCACACCGCGCTCGCGAATGTCGCGCAACCATTTCGCGATCGCGTTCGCATCGAAACACATTTGCGTCACGAGGTAGTTCGACACCTCCTGCTTCTTCAACAGCTCGGCCATTAGAACCTCATCGCTGACGGCCGGGTGTCCTTCAGGGTGCGCGCCGACGCCGATCTCGGTGAACTTGTGTTCGATGTCCGCAATGTCGCGCAACAACGAATAGGCAGTATCGTAATTCCCGAGCGGCGTTTCAGCATCGCCGCCCGGCACGAAGATGCTGATCACCGGCAGGTCATTGAGGTGCGCGATAATTTCGCGCAGGTGCTGCTTGTCCCTGACCATCTTCGCCGCAACATGCGGTACGACCTTGAACCCTCGTAGCGCGAGCCGCTCGGTCATGTCCAGCGTCACGTCAACGCCCTTGGTGGGCGAACACGTGATCGCGACGTAGGAAGCCGGCTCAAGCACATCCAGCTTCGCCTCGATCGTATCGGTCGGGAAGATCTCCATGTAGGCCTCGTGCACCGTGTGCGCGAGAACTTTTGTTTCCTGTGGCGAAAGATCCGTCATGATCGTGCCCGACGCCCGCGGCGCTTTCTGCGCTGCCCCGTCGCCGGACCGTCGCCATCCGGAATCGCCATCGCATCGACAAAGTGTTCCTGGAAGCGGGGCTCGACGGCCGTCTCGATCTTCTCGACGTCACGAACCTGCTGTTCGATGAGCGCCCTCGATTTGCGGTTCAGCAGCGCGATACGCGCACCGGTGCCGGCGGCATTGCCGGCTGACGAGACTTCGTCGAGGTCGCACTCGGGAATCAACCCAAGCACCATCGCGAATTTCACGTCGATGTGTGCGCCGAAGGCACCTGCCAGACGGATGCGATCGACCTTCTCGACGCCGAAGCGCTCCATAAGCAATTTTGCCCCCGCGTGTAGTGCCGCCTTGGCCAGTTGAATCGCGCGTACGTCGTTTTGCGTAATCCGGATCGCCGGGTCGCCGTCGTGCAACACGTACGCGAGCGTACGGCCATCTTCGATGACGCGGTCGGAAGCCGCTGCGTTGATCTTGCCATCGGCGCCGATGATGCCGGCCGTGAACATCTCGGCGATCACTTCGATGATTCCCGAGCCGCAGATACCCGTTACCTGCTTAACTTCATCGGCAAACTGCGGATCGTCGGACCAGTGCTCGCAGCCAATTACTCTGAATCGCGGCTCGAGCGTCTCCGGGTCGATCCGGACGCGCTCAATAGCGCCCGGGGCAGCGCGCTGACCCGAACTGATCTGCGCGCCTTCGAACGCGGGCCCGGTGGGACTTGACGCGGCCAGCAAGCGCTCCGAATTGCCCAGCAATAATTCTGCATTCGTACCGACATCGACGATCAATGACACGCCGTCATGCGCCTGCGGCGCCTCGGCCAGCAGTACGCCCGCCGCATCGGCGCCAACGTGCCCGGCGATGCAGGGCAGCGCATAGACATGGCCACCGGCATTGATGTCGATGCCGATCTCGGCCGCGCGGACGTCGACACTCGAGTCGGTCGCCAACGCGAACGGTGCCGTTCCAAGCTGGACCGGGCTGATGCCGAGCACGAGGTGCTGCATGATCGGGTTGCCGACAACAGTAATCTCGACGACATCGGTCGTGTCTGCCTCGACCTGTGCAACGACTTCGGCGATCAGTTCGTTCATCGCAGACCGCACGGCGGCGACCAGTTTCTCTTCGCCGCCCGGGTTCATCATGATGTACGACACGCGACTCATCAGGTCTTCACCGTAGCGAATCTGCGGATTCATCTTGCCGGCGCTTGCTACGACCTCCCCGCTGGCGAGGTCGCACAGGTGCGCCGCGACCGTCGTCGAGCCGACGTCGAACGCGATGCCGTAGAGCTGCTCTTTGAATCCTGGCCATATCGCGACGATGCGATGGCCATTGCGAACAGCGACCGTTACCTGGCGCTTGCCGTCGACCAGCGCTTGCTGAAGCTCGCGCAGAACAGACGACTCGCAAAGCAAATCTCGCAAGTCCCACTCGGTTTCCAATGCTTGTTGCAGACGCTCGAGATCGCCGATCGCTTCGTGCAGCGTCGGCTCGGGGACTTCGACGAAGTAGGCATGCACGACCGGATCGATCGTGATGTCGTGGTCTTCGTGCGGCTTGCGAACGACCTGGTGATGCACCTGCGAACTTGCCGGCACGTCGATGACGACGTCGGCCTCGAGCCTTGCCTGGCAACTGAGTCGTCGGTTTTCGCCGAGGCCGCGGCGTTCATCGAAACGTCCCTCTGCCTCGCCCCGCGGCGTGACGTTGGCCGTCTTCGAATTGATACCGTGCTTCGCGAAATCGCCCTCGGCCACTTCGACCTGGCAGCGCCCGCAGATCGCGCGCCCGCCGCAGACTGAATCGACATCGACGCCAAGGCTACGGGCCGCGTCGAGCACGGGGGTACCTTGCGGAAAACGTCCACGCTTGCCCGACGGCATGAAAACCACCATCGGGTCCTTGTCGTGAGCGCTGGTCATGACCTGTCAGCCGCGCCGGCGTCGGCGTCCGCCACGGCGGCCACGACGCTCCGTTCCTTCCGCCGCGGGGTCACGGTAGTTGGCAATCCAGTCCGAGCATTCCGGATCGTGGCCCATGACCACGTTCGCACCGCGAATCGACTGCATGATTTCGGTGTGCAGCGGATTCGTAATGGCCGAGGTCATGCCGTTCGCAATTGCCATGGCGATGAACGCCGTGTTCAGGCCATTGCGATTCGGCAGGCCGAAACTCAGGTTGGACGCACCGCAGGTTGTATTGACCTTGAGCTCGTTGCGCAGGCGCTGCACGAGTTCCATGACCTGCACGCCCGCGGAATTAATTGCGCCAATCGGCATGACGAGCGGATCGACGACAATGTCGCTGACCGGGATGCCATGGTCCTGCGCGCGTTCGACGATCTTCTTCGCGACGTCGAAGCGCACGTTGATGTCTTCCGAGATGCCATTGTCGTCGTTGGAGATCGCGATGACCGCACAGCCATACTTCCTGACCAGCGGCAAGACAGCCTCGAGACGCTCCTCCTCGCCCGTGACCGAGTTCAGAAGCGCTTTGCCCTCGTAGGCTTCGAGACCGGCCTCGAGCGCCGCAACGATCGAAGAATCAATGCACAGCGGCACGTCCGTCACTGACTGTACGAGCTTGATGCTCTCGGCCAGTATCGCCGGCTCGTCCGCGAGCGGAATGCCGGCGTTGACGTCGAGAATGTGAGCACCCGCGGCGACCTGCGCGACAGCATCGGCCTCTACCCGGCTGTAGTCGCCATTCTTCATCTCCTCGGCCAGGAGCTTGCGCCCGGTCGGATTAATGCGCTCTCCGATGACGGCAAACGGCTGGTCGAAACCGATGATGACTTCCTTCGACTTCGAACTGATTACGGTATTGGTCATGCGGTGGTTCCTTCTTCTTTCAGCCCGCCGGCTTTGACGACTCTCTCGAGGGTCTCGGCATCAAATTCCTGTTCGAGCGCGGCCACGCGTTCTTTCACGAGCGCGGCGAGATCGCCCTCGACGTCTTCCGAGACACGCCGCCAGTCCTCGAGGTAGGCATCGCTGGACCCGCGCCCGGCACGCATCGCAGCGCGATCGATCGCTTTCGCGAAGCGCGGCTCGAGTTCCTTCTTGACGCTCGACTTGCGTCCGGCGCGGCCGACGACCTGCGCGGGAATATCTCGCCAGTAGATGCTGATCAGTTTAGCCATTGAACGACATGCTCTCCGAGAGTCCGGCCCACAGGATCCAGCCCGGTGTGCCGATGTGCGTATTCAAGTCCCAGGTAGTCGGCGTGTTCGCGCGCTGCCTGCTCCAGCTCCGGCGACTCCTTCTGCGACAGGAAAACCAGCCGCCGGTAATTCCCAAAGTAGGTCGCCATCAGTTCCGGGTGCCGATCCAGGCCCAGCCCTTTCTTCACGAGGCGGTCGAAATGCCGCGTCAGGAAGTCGGTCAGGTAGAACGTACCCGGCTCTTCGTCTGCCAGCGCGGCGAACTCGTCCGCCCCCGAGTAGAATTCGTAGCAATGCGCACCGGAAAGGCGCTCTATGCCGAATTCGTCCAGCACCTGGTCCAACGCTCCCCCTGTGCCGCAATCGGCGTACGCGACAAACACGTGTTCGAAGTCGGCCCTGTATTCTTCGATCGCTGCTCGCACAGCCCCGGGGATTTTCTCCGGGCGGTTATGCAGGTCCGCCGGCAGACACTGGATCTTGATGTGCGACCAGCCATTCAGCTGTTTGAGTTCGACGATTTCCTTCGCGAGCGCGCCGCAGGCGATAACAAGAACGGACTCGCCTGCCACCTCAGGAAGCGCGCTGTTCCAGCACGAGTTGCTTGGCCACCTCGACGGCCGTGGCCGCATCGCGGCAATAGGCGTCCGCGCCAACGGCCTCGCCAAACTCCTCGTTCAGAGGCGCGCCGCCGACGAGCACGATGTAATCGTCGCGGACGCCCTCTTCCTTCATCGCATCGATGACGACCTTCATGTACGGCATTGTTGTCGTCAACAATGCCGACATGCCGAGAATATTCGGCTTGTGTTCCTTAAGCGCCGCGATATAGGCCTCGGCGTCCGTGTTGATGCCCAGGTCGACGACCTCGAAGCCGGCGCCTTCCATCATCATCCCGACGAGATTCTTGCCGATGTCGTGGATATCGCCCTTGACCGTGCCGATGACCAGCTTGCCGACGGGCTCGGCGCCGCTGGCTGAAAGGATCGGCTGCAGAATCGCCATACCTGCCTTCATCGAGTTCGCTGCCAGCAGCACCTCCGGCACAAACAGGATGCCGTCCCGGAAATCGATGCCGACGATGTTCATGCCACCGACGAGCGCCTCGTCCAGGACCTTCTTCGCATCCCAGCCCCGATCCAACAGGATCTGCGTACCTTCGGCGATCTCGTCCGCCAGCCCGTCGTACAGGTCGTCGAACATCTGTTCGACGAGCTCAGCGTCGGGCAATTCTGATAATACGATGTCGTCGTCCTGGTCCTGAGACATGGGCGTCTTCCGGCATTGCTTGAAAGATGAGAATTCTACCGGCCCGGAGATTTGGGGGACGGACTGAAATTCATAATATGAAACGACCTATATCTCATATGAAACGGGCAAAAAAAGAGGGGCGGCAAAGCCGCCCCTCGTCTGGAGGTCAAACCAACCGTTCGAGACTAATCTGACGTGCTGATTGAGTCACCGCCCGGCGGTATAGACGACGTACGGAACGACGCGTGGCAGGCGCCACAAGCGTTCGGCTGGTCAGTACCAGCCTGCAGCTCGACAACCTGGAAGCTGTGATCCGTGTTGTCGCCCGCGATCGTCTTCCCGTCGGCATCGACGAACCAGGTACCGCTCTTGGCCGTCTTGGTCATATGACAGGATGTGCAACGCCCTACCGGACCGTCGCCGAGCTCGTAGTTCACAGGAATGTGAGACTCAGTTGGCTGGTAAGGTGCGAACGGCATGCCCGCTGCCTCGCCGCTGTGGTTCTTCACAGCCTGCTCGATCACCATCAATGCCGAATCCTGTTCGGTAGCCGTCGGCGTCAGATCGACGTCATTAACTGCTACCGTACCGCCATTCGACGTATGGTTGATAGCAACGTCTTCGAGTGTCAGCGTAGCGAACGGTCCGTGAGTTGCGTGGCAACTCAGGCACCTGGCATTGGACATCAACGCCTGGCTATTGCCGCCAAAGTCGTATTCGTCGCCAGTACCAAAGTCCGTATTGCTGAAGTGGAATGGGCCACCCTTGCCGCTGTGCGGTGAGTGGCAGTCATAGCACGTGACCTTCTCGTACGGGTTGTCCATATGAGCTGAACCGAAGAAGCTGTTGTACTGCTGGCGATGCTTCGACGGGAATCCCGTTGGCCAGTTACCCGGTTTCTCGAGGAAGTAGCCTTCCGCTGCATCGACCGCATCCCACGTCAGGGTGTGCAGTCCGGCAACGAAGTTGCCGTCGAAGTCCGTAACGTCGCTGCGCCACGGGAACCCAAACGTGCCATCAATCGGGTCCGAACCGCGGTTGTGGCAGGCACCGCAAATCTCGGTAGCCGCCTGGGCCGTCATGTGGTTCGGGTTCATGATGAAGTTAGGGTCTGCGCCATTTGAAACGTGGCTGCTGCCCGGTCCGTGGCATTTCTCACAACCGATGCGATAGTCAACAGCCGAGTACTCTGTGACTAATCCGTCAACCGCCGTGATCTGCTGGCCGGCCTCATGGCAACCTGAGCATTTCTTCGAGTAAGCCCGTCTCTGTTCGTACCACTCCCATGGATGGTAGGACACCCATTCCTTGGTCCGCTGGTTGAACTGGATCGGGAGGATCAGCATGTCTTCGCAAGTCCCGGTCGTATCCCAGTCGATGAAGTCAGGTTTCGGATTCTTCGGGAACCCGCTGCTCGGATCATCTACCGGATACGGATTCGTCGGCGAGCAGCCGTTGTCCACGTCGCCGATGTTGAACATGTAACGCTGTTTCCACGCACCGTGAATATCGGTAGCTTCGCCGCGACCCTGCAGTACGGCGATTTCGCCGGCCTGTGTGCCCGGTCCGCCATACGTCGCATAGACGGGGACCACAAGGTCGTCTACCGTGCCAGCGCCGTCGCCGGTTACATCGAACAGCACTTCGTAGCGCAGATCAGGATCGTCGTTACAGGTCTGGATGTAAGTCGCGTGAGACTCGTCCCCTTTGACAGAAGGCTCGCCCGGAATGTTGGAGACGACACCCGTGTCGATCCAGCCGCTGCAAGCGCCTGCGCCCGGGTCAGCCGGGAAGCTATTGGGATCCATTTCGAGGAGCGAGCGTTCAACAACCCGGTAGTGACCCGAGGCCATCCACGCATTTGCAAGTCCACCACTGTGGCAAATCAGGCATACATCGCTGCCTATGAACACCGCGTCACTTTCGGGGCCACCCGAGAGTGTCACGGAAACGAAGTCGCCAGGACGAACTGAATGGCGTGTATCGCCAGGGAGCAGGTCGGAGCCAGCTGGCGGAGCAATTGACAGGAATGCGCTGACAACTGAGTCAATCATGAACGCGCCGGTGGCGTCTGTGGTCACATCGGCGCTTCCTGTTGCCGAAATCACGGCCCCCTCGACAGGCGTGCCATCCGGAGCCAGTACTGTGCCCGTGACCATGCCCGGAATGCCGCTAACCGTGAAAGAGACATCCGTCGTCAGGCCAGCTGCTACGTTGACCAGGTCTTCTGTCTCCGAAATCGGCGTGCCCGCGATTTCAATTGTGACGTCATAGACGCCAATAGGCACGTCGGCAAGCACTGCAACGCCTGTTGCGTCGGTATCGGCGCTAACAGTCGCAGGAACGGTCGTCGCCGTCACGCCTGCAACGGGTCCGCCCGAGGACGTAACGGTAATGCTGATACTGCCAGTGTCGACAGCATCAGCGCCGTCGGCACCGTCTACGCCAGGAGCACCGTCATTGCCGTCACAGCCTGTCATCAGGAATGCACCTGCAGCTACCAGAAGTAGCCGATATATTCTTCTATCCACCATGCCCTCCTCGAATTTCGTTTCAATTGCCTGTCTTTTGGACGCTGGAAGCGCGTCCGGAACAATGCACATGATGCGAAAATCGCAGTCGCGGAACACTGACGATTGTCAGTTTCAGGCGTGAACAGAACGCAATCGGGTAGGTAGTTTGCGAAGCCCAAGAAAAAAGGCCGGGAGATTGCTCTCCCGGCCAGTCTTTTAAGTACTTATTATTTTATTGGAACAAACCCATGATCTTATCGACGATGCCGAACAGTACAGGTTCTTCTTCAAGGCCATCGCCGTCTTCATCTTTCGGCGAGTTTTCGGTGAACGTACCGAATGCATCGGTATGCGCGTCGAACGCTGCCAGGTCACCGGCTGCATCGACCTTGATCATCTCAGCCCTGTGGCAGCTGCCGCAAGCCCGCGAGGCCGCGCCCTGAACCGAATCAGGTATCGTGCCGATCTGACGATGGTTCGGATCGTCATACGAATCGGAGGGACTCTGGACGCCCGGCATCGACAAGGCCTGATCAGGCACGTTGTACGCCGACATATCCGTCACGTGGCAGCCTTGGCAGCTCAGAGACGTGAAGTTCGGGAACGTGTGAGTCTTGTGCATCTCATTCCTCTTAACTTCCACTGGATCTGGAGCGGTAGCAGGAGCCTCGAAGTTGTACACGTCGGCCTCGTCAAACGGCTGGAAGGCATGGATGGCGTGGACGTAGCTATCGATCGAGCGAGACTGCATTTCCAAGTGACTACCGTCGAACGTTGGGTTATGGCAGACCTTGCAGACCTGCATGCTGTCACCGTAGCGACCACGACCCGTGTGAACAAGAACGCCAGTGTTCTCGTGGCAAGACTGGCACTTGTCCATGTCTACTGCAGCAGCATCACCCTGGAAGTACTCGTCGACGATCAAGCCGCCGCCCAGGTCGAACGACGTGCTCACAGCCTCCACGTTAACAGCCACACCGTCGACATTAAGCCGCGGAATAATCGAGATTTCGGCCATCTTGACAACACCGTCTGCGATCAGTGTCGGAATCGGATCAGTCTTGTAGGGCTGGAATCCAGACATGTCAAACGTCACGCTCCAAGCGCCTGCGACACTTCCTGCCTCTTCAGTGAAGAATGGCTTGGTGCTAGTGGGTGTCCACTCGATGTTGCAACCCGGACGAGAGGAATGCGGACATGCGTCGTGATTGCCGTCGCGCTCGTGTGCCGGGATGATGTAGTGCTTGGAATCCCATCCGTAGAAGGAGATCGCCAACGTCGGATTGGTGGTCGCATCGACCGCACTGAAATCGACCGTTATCAGGTCGCCATTGATCCTGACGTCGTCAATCGAAACCGGATACAGGTTTGTATACCTTTCGCCGGTGTCGTCGTAGACCGTGACGTCGTAGCCCGCATGCATGTCACTGAAGCCTGAGAATCCGTCCTGGCCGTGACAACTACTGCAATCCATGTCGGCATTGTGGTAGTCAACACCAGCTTCTGCCCACAGGTACGTGAGTGCGGGTGCTCTGTGCGGTTGATAGTAATCCCCGGCAGGACCCGTGATATCGCCTGCCGGCCATGCATTGACGCCATCAACTGCATGGCAGCTCTTGCATGTCTCGATCGCAAAGTACTGGTCGTTGAGGATAGCGTCGATTTGGCCGTCATGGCACGTTACACAATTCGACATGGACATCGGGTACGGGAATTCCATCGCATGCGACATGTGCGTAACGTTCATTACGTTCGCTACGTACGAGTAGTCAGCTGTCGGAGCTACGTCCGTAGCCCATGCGAACGGATCATCCACCATGTACTGCCATTCTTCGTGGCCGCCTACACGATCATCGTAGTGACAGCTCTTGCAGTATGTGAAATCGGGCGCACCAGGGACGGATGCCTGAACGTTTCCGTGCTTCCTGTACGGCGTGCCGTGACAAGCTTCGCAGCCTTCGACATTGGCAAGCGACGCATAGTCATCCGTCAATGAACCCGCGCCGACTTCGACAGCGTCTAATGTCAGGTCATTGTAGACATGGAAGTGGGCGGTCGGGCTGTCAGCCCAGTCGAGTTCGTCGTCGCTCAGTTTGCCGACGATTCCGCCGCTGTCCCAACTGTCGATGTCGTAGTCAAGGCTTGCCGTCAGCGTGTAGGAACCGCCGCCGTTACTGGTGATGGGACCGGTGATCCCTGAGAACTCGCTGAACGGGGCTCCAGGTCTCTGGAACATCCCGGCTGTGTCGTCCCACTGGGAAACGCCAAAGAAAAGTCCATCGACCCAGTCAGCAGACGTCGGATCGACGTCGAATGCCGCACCCATGTAGGCAATGCTGAAATCGATGGTAACGTCGTAAGGTCCAGCACCAACGCTGGTAACGGCGTCGATCGTCAGTTCGAAATCACTGTCGAAAGCCTCGTCGTATGCAGCCTGGTGATAGCCGCCAGCGCCTGCATGGCAAACGCTGCAGGATTCGACGTCGGCAGCTGCAACTTTGACCTCAGCATCGCTGGCCGTTGGCCCAGGATCACCCTGTTCGCCTTGTGGCCCAGGATCACCCTGTGGACCTTGTGGCCCTGTGCTTCCCTCACAACCGCCGATCGCGAAAGCGAGCATGCCGATTACGAGAATAGACCAGGTCCTTGCGGAAAGTTTGTCGACCCAGTTCATAATAGTACTCCCCTAATGGAAAATTCATGTTTAGCCCGGTTCGGCCTGAACCGTTTGATATCGGTCGTCCGGAGCAAGGCCAAGGGTAGAAAATCGGGCCTTTGGTAACACTGACATTCGTCAGTTTGGGCGGGTGGATTACACCTACTGGATGAGCCTATTTTTCGGCATTTCCGTACGCGATTTCCGGCATGTCGAGACACTGACATTTATCAGTTTCAACTACGTAAAAACCGACGGCGGAGTAGGAAATCCACGATCGACGACCTGCGTCATACCTGCTCTTATTAGCGGGCGCCCTAAATGAGAAAAATATGAACTGTGGCAACAAAATCTGTCCGTTTCACGAGCTTCAGGAAGACCATTCCGGGAACGGGAAATCGGACCTTAGCTGCCTGATTACGGACGCTGTGAAACAGGTCCGTTTCGCCAAGGGCGATGTACTATTTGCAGAGGGGCAGCCAAGTTCAAGCGTCTATTCTCTCGGCGGCGGCGTCGTGAAGATTTCAAGAACGACCGCGGATGGCCGCGAACAGATTGTCGGCATTAGCACACCTGGGAAGCTGCTTGTCGGATTGCAGTCCATCAATGATGATATTTACGAGTACACGGCAGTCGCGGAGACCGATGTCAATGCCTGCAAGATTCGGCACCGCGCACTGTTGCAGGCGGTACAGAACCAAGGCAATATCGCGTTACGCCTGATCGATTCGATCAACGCACAGCTGGCGCATAGTCGCTCGCTAATGGAAGTGATGGGCCACAAGTGCGCAACGGCAAAGATCGCCTCGTTTATCCAACTCGTTACGCCGGTGCCAACCAATGGGCAGAAGCGCTTCGCCCTGCCGTTCTCACGTGGCGAGATGGCCGACCTGCTCGGCCTGAGCGAAGAAACCGTCTGCCGACAGATGGCAAAGCTCAAGCGCCACGGCGTGCTCTATGCACCTCGCGGCAAGATTGAAATTCTCGATCGAGAGAGGCTCGAGGCAATCGCCAACGAAGCCTGAATTACGATCTGAGGCATTTGGAATAATCCCTGACGGCTCCGGGTAATACGCGGCCGGGGGCTGTCCGTACTCTTGTAGGCCAGATTGGGGTATCCCAAGCGAAAACCGGAGGCCTACTATGAAGACCACGATGATCCTGATTGCTGCGCTACTCGCCGCAGGCTGTGCTGGCAACGAAATGTCAGTTGCAGAAACCCCGGAATACTGCCTGAGGGAAGGCCCGGCATTCGACTCGGATCGTTGCGCCCGATTCCTGGCGTGGAGGACCACCTCGGCCAGTAGCTTTGAAGAAGAGTGGTGGGCCCCCGGGGGCTCGAACCCCGGACCAGCGGATTAAGAGTCCGATGCTCTACCAACTGAGCTAGAGGCCCACCTGTCGTGCCTTGCGCACGGTCCTTCAAAAAAAGTGGGGTGGACGAGGGGACTCGAACCCCCGACGACCGGGATCACAACCCGGGGCTCTACCAACTGAGCTACGCCCACCACGGT
>CAZKZE010000075.1:0-15619 GCA_964557165.1 uncultured Woeseiaceae bacterium | reverse complement strand
CAACGAATGTCATGGTGTGACCCTCTGTTTGGAGACGCGTAAGCTATGCGAAGTTGGGCCGCTAATCAAGCCGTGATTTGTGCACATGCAAGCTTGCCCGGCGTTTGCGTTAAACTCACGGTCACGGGCCCGATCAGGCGAGGGCCGCATCTTAGAATCGATCATTTTTTGTGAATAAAAACAACGACGTAGACTCCATCGTCATCCGTCTAGCGGGAGACTCAGGCGATGGCATCCAGCTCATGGGATCGCAGTTCGCCGTCTCGACCGCGCTGGCGGGCGCCGATTTTGCGACATTCCCTGACTATCCTGCGGAAATCCGGGCCCCTGTTGGCACCACGTTTGGCGTCTCGGCCTACCAGATAAACCTGGGGGGCGGACCCATAACGACGGCGGGCGATGCGCCTGGAGTCCTCGTCGCGTTCAATCCTGCGGCCCTGAAGGTCAGCCTGCCCCTGCTCGACAGGGGGGCGCTCGTCATGGTCAACAATGACTCTTTTACGGCGCGCAACCTGGCGAAGGCGGGCTACGACAGCGATCCGCGCGAAGACGGCACGCTGAACGACTACCAGGTCGTCGCAGCGGATATCAGCCATCTCAATCTCGAGGCCGTCAAGGAATTCGGCCTGAGCAAGAGCGAGGGTAGTCGCTGCAAGAACTTCTACGCGCTCGGCATGCTCCTGTGGATGTTCGACCGGGAGCTCGACTCCGTTGAAGCATGGATAAACCGACGCCTCGCCGGCAATCCCACCATGCGCGACGCCAACATCAGGGCCTTGCACGCCGGGCATGCATTCGCCGAAACAGCGGAGCTATCGGCCAACCTCAGCCAGATTCAGTTGGCGCAGGCCGACATGGAGCCTGGCGAGTACCGAAGCATTACTGGCGCCGAAGCGCTGGCGCTCGGCCTTGCTGCCGCGGGAGAACTCGCGCAGAAGCCTGTCATGTTCTGCTCCTACCCGATCACGCCCGCCTCGCCGTTGTTGCACCGGCTTACACATCTCGCGGAGACGGGAGTCGGGACCTTCCAGGCTGAGGATGAGATCGCCGCAATTTGTGCTGCGATCGGTGCATCGTACGGTGGCATGATCGGTGTGACTTCGAGTTCCGGCCCGGGCATCGCATTGAAGACGGAGGCGATGGGACTCGCCGTCAGCGCCGAGCTGCCACTGGTGATCGTCAACTGGCAGCGCGGCGGACCTTCGACCGGTCTGCCGACAAAGACCGAACAATCCGATCTCTACCAGGCTGTCTATGGCCGCAATGGCGATACGCCGATCCCGGTATTGTCCGCGTCAACCTCGGGCGAGTGTTTCGAGATGGCCATCGAAGCCACCCGTATCGCGATCCGTCATATGACACCCGTGATACTCCTGGCAGACGGCTACCTTTCCAACGCAGCCGAACCCTGGCGTATCCCGGACTTGTCCGCTTTCGAACCGATTACGCCGAACCCGGTGCCCGAGTCGGATGAAAGCCCGCAGCGCCGGGCATTCACGCGAGACGAGAAGAGCCTGGGGCGCCCCTGGGTCATACCGGGTATGCCGGGCCTGATGCATCGCATCGGCGGTCTTGAGAAGGACATCGAGACCGGACATATCTCCTACGATCCGGCGAATCATCAACGCATGACTGATCTGCGGGCTGCCAAGATCGATGCCGTCGCTGAGTATATTGGCGACCAGCAGATCGAGAACGGTCCTGAGAGCGGCGACATCGTGGTCGTTGGCTGGGGTTCGACGTACGGACCCATCTACCAGGCCACGCGCCAAACCGGTGTGAGCTTCGTTCACCTGCGTCATATCAACCCGCTGCCGAAGAACCTCGGCGACGTCCTTGGCCGCTTCGACAAGGTGCTGATGCCGGAGATGAATGGCGGGCAGCTCAGCACCCTCATCCGTGACAAGTTGTGCATGGAAACCCTGCCGTTCAGCAAGGTGACCGGCCAGCCGTTCCTGATTCGGGAAATCGTAGAGAAGATCGAGTCGCTGCGGGGTGACGCATCGTGAGCGACAAACTAATGCCAAAAGATTTCGCGACATCCCAGGAAGTGCGTTGGTGCCCGGGCTGCGGCGACTACGCCATTCTCAAAGCGGTGCAAAAAGCGCTGGCCGATGTCGGAGCGGACCCCGCGAATACGGCGTTTGTCTCAGGTATCGGTTGCGCGGCCCGTTTCCCGTATTACATGGAGACCTATGGCTTTCACACGATTCACGGACGCGCGCCTGCCATCGCGACCGGCCTCAAGCTCGCAAATCCGGAGCTCGATGTCTGGGTCGTTACGGGTGACGGCGATAGCCTGTCAATCGGCGGGAATCATCTTATGCACATGCTGCGCCGGAATGTCGGCCTCAAGGTTTTGTTGTTCAACAACGAGATCTACGGGCTGACCAAGGGCCAGTATTCGCCGACCTCCCGGATCGGCACCATTTCGCCGTCGAGCCCCAGGGGTTCCGTGGATACACCGGTCTCTCCCGGACAGTTCGTCATGGGCTGCGGTGCGCATTTCTTCGCGCGCGGGGTGGACACCGACAAAGTCGGAATGAGTGACGTGCTGCAACAGGCGCATGCGTTTACGGGTACAGCGTTCATCGAGATCTTCCAGAATTGCATCGTCTACAACGAGGACGTATTTGCGAGCTTCACGGAACGCAAGACTGCGGCCAATACGCAACTGCACCTGAAGCATGGCGAACCGATGCTGTTCGGCGAAGACAACGACAAGGGCATTCGGTTTAATCAGCAGACATGGTCGCTCGAGGTCGTGGATGCAATCGCGTCACCCGATGAAGTGCTCGCTCACGACGAAGGCAACGCGATCGTCGCACGCCTGCTGATCGACCTGCATCTTCCGGTAGCGATGGGCGTTATCTATCGGCAGCCAGTGGTTAGCTTCGAGCACGGGTTCTATGCCCACCACCCGTCGCGCATGGAGCGCACGAAAAGCATTGCGGACTTCATCAAGGGACCTAGCAGCTGGACAGTTGACTAGCTGGCGAACCAGCGATCGTCGGCGCGCACTGCCGCTTCGTCTTCTTCCAGCTTGATCAGGTGTGCGAGCAAGGACCGTTCCGCCCAGCCGTAGAGCTTCTTGTCGACATCCTTGTACACGTACGGTACGAGTTCACGCGTCGTTAGATTCGGGTTCGCCCGCAGCGCGACAACAACCTTGGCCTCGCGCGCCAGGCGATGATCGACGATCCAGTCAACGACACGCTCCGGGTCGTTAATGATTTCTCCGTGGCCCGGCGCCAGGGCGCTGCAATTCAGACCACGAACGCGCCGCAATGACTCGATGTACTGCTTCATATTGCCGTCGGGCGGGTCGATCACGACGGTAGAACCATCGATGACATGGTCCCCGGTGAATAACCAGTTGCTTGCCTCGTGCCGGTAACACACATGATTGGACGCGTGGCCAGGCGTGTGTACTGCCTCGATGATGAACTCGCTGGTCTCCAGCGTATCGCCATCTTCCAGGATTCGATCCGGCGAAAAAGTTTCGTCCTGATGTTGTCCTTCGGGTGCTGGCCTGCCGAGCAATTCAGCACCGGTCGCTTTCGCCAAATCGGCAGCGGCTGGAGAATGGTCAGGATGCGTGTGAGTGACCAGCACCCAGCGGACAGGCGCATCCGCGATCTGTTGAATCGTGTCGAGGTGGCTTTCAATGACCGGTCCGGGGTCAAGTACCGCGACTTCCTCGGTGCCAAACAGGTAGGTGTTCGTTCCGGGCCCCGTCATCATCGACGGATTCGGCGCGACCAGCCGGCGAATGCCCGGCCGCAATTCGCTGAACGAATCCATCGAGGGGCCGAATGCTGTCACGGCTCGATTCCCGGATAGTCTTTTTCGCCCGGCAAGGCAACGGCCTCCTTGCCGTCTCGCTTGATCATGATCGGCAGCATACTCGTGACGCCCCACTCCACGCACGACGCCGCCCATTCGATAAGCTCATCAAACGATTTATGACGCGCGATGCTTTCCAGCGTCTTGATCGTCGGAAAATGCAGTTCGATCTTCCCCGCTCTGCCGGCCGCCAGCACATCGTGTGCCGTAATCCAGCACGAGTCGGTCAGCTCGCCGCCGCAGTGCGCGGCGATCTGCCGTTCCGGCATCGCGGCAATGAAGAACCGCGTTGAATATCTCTTCGGTATGGATGGTGGCGTGATCCAGTGGCTGAAGTAGTGCAGCGGATCGCACTGCAGCTCCAGTTCGTTTCTCAATACAAAGTCGGCCCAATTATCGCTTCCGTCATTCAGCGCGTCGCGCGCCGCATCGGGTCCTTCGGCAACCTCGTCCGTATCGGCAAGCAACACGCCGGATTCTTCGAACAGCTCGCGTATCGCTGCGCTGTAGTAGTCGAGGCCCTCGCCGCTAACGCCCAGGCGCGCATCTGCTTCACGTGAACTTACTCCACGGCAATAGTCATGAACCAGCTTGTCCTCCGGATCGACGACACCGCCGGGAAATGCGTAGGCATCGCCAAATGATGACTGCGAGTGGCGCCGCACCATGAACAACTCGGGCTCACCACTTGCCGGCCGGACAAGCACGACCGTTGACGATGGCCTGGCGTACGCCGCATCACTCAAGAGCCGCGGTCTCCGGAGAACCCGTCTGGATATAGGCCTTCAGGCGATCGAGCGCTTCTCCAATAACGAAGTCGACGGCCGGCGCGATTGCGTCCAACCCGTCTTCTGCGTAACCGCCAACCGCGTAAGTGAAGCGTACGCGCGTGCCTTCTTCTTCATCCAGGAATTCCCACGTCATATTACCGTCAACGCCCATGAGGCCGAGTGGGCCGAGCCCGCCCGTCAGTCGCAGGAGGTGGGTCGGATTGACCATAGTTACTGTCAGGTGAACAACGCCGGCTTGCCCACCAAGGGTTTCGCAGAAGCAACCCTGCAACTCCGGAGTAATGCTCATGCGTGCCGCTTCACCCGATACGGTGTGGTTCGAGCTCCACCACAAGCCGATGTCGTCAACGGCTGCAACCCAGCTCTGGGCGCGCCCGGCGTCGATCACAACCTCATTGACGGTCGTGAATCCATTAACCGCTGAGTCGGTGACTTCGCCCAGGACAGTCGTCGAAAGTGCGAGAAGCGCTGCCGCAAGCATTGCATTTTTCATTGTCACCCCCAAGAAACCGGATTCTAGCTTACCGCAATCTTGCTACCCTGAATTGATGGAAGATCTTCGCGTTGTATTTGAGAGCCGCAATCGACAGCAATGTTCCGATCGCGCGCTCGTGCTTGCCTCTGCAAGAATCCCGTATCAAATGGTGGATGATGGCCTGAGCTGCGCACTTGTTGTGCCAGCCGAGCACTCAGCATCTGCAGTCGAAGAGCTGCGACTTTACGAAGACGAAAACCCACCGGTGCGTCCGAAACCCCGCAAGCGCATCGTCTACCAGGACGCCCTACCCGGTGTGTTCGGCTACGTCGTTGTCGTGTGCATGGTTGCCGGCCTGGCGGGCTACTCGTATTTTGGCAGCGACTGGTTTGTGGCCGGCCGGGTCGACGGTACCCTGATTCGCGAAGGCGAATGGTGGCGGACAATTACGGCTCTGACGCTGCATTCCGGCGTCAGGCATCTCCTCGGAAATCTCATATTCGGCGTATTCTTCGGAATCTTCGCTGGACGCTTGCTGGGTTCCGGGGTCGCCTGGCTGGCGATCCTCATCGCGGCCGCACTCGGGAATACGGCTAACGTGCTTCTGCTCGACTCGACGCATCGTTCGATCGGCGCATCGACCGCAGTGTTTGCGACGTTGGGCTTGCTGGCCGGGTATGTGTGGCGCGGGCAGTTCATGGCGCAAGATCGCTGGTCAACGCGCTTCGGTCCGATCGTCGGCGGCCTCGC
Source organism: uncultured Woeseiaceae bacterium (assembly GCA_964557165.1). Classification (GTDB taxonomy): domain Bacteria; phylum Pseudomonadota; class Gammaproteobacteria; order Steroidobacterales; family Woeseiaceae; genus UBA1847. Next base: position 9,757 of record CAZKZE010000075.1, on the reverse strand, counting down.
GCTCCTGATGTTTACGGGAACAGGCGACCAGAATACCGATATCGGCGCGCATCTCCTGGGTTTTGTCTGTGGATTCGGTATGGGCATGCTCCTGACCGTAGTCGGCAAGATGCCGGCTCCGCCGCGCGTGCAAGCTGCTGCCGGCGCTGCTGCGGTCGGTCTCATCGCTATCGCCTGGATTGTGGCTTTACAGGTCTGAAAATCTCGCGCATTGATGTAGAATTCTGGCGGGGATTTCTGACAGGTCACAGCAGCCAACGATGAAGAACATTCTGCTGTTCTTATTAATACTCGCGCTCATCGGGACGACAGTCGTCTGGATCCGGTATGGCGGTGGCTCGCCGTACCCGGACCTGTCGACCGCGCCTGAATTGCCGTCTGATTCTCTCGAGGAGGTACTCGCTTTTTCCGAGCCAGTCGGCAATGTCGCTGTAAACAGGGACGGCCGAGTCTTCTTTACGATCCATCCCGAATCCAGGCCGATCGGCAACAAGCTGCTGGAATACATACGTGGCGCAGCCGTGCCCTTCCCGTCCGGCGCTGCGCAAGCGGAGCTGTTTGACACGGTGCTGGGCGTTGCGATCGATCGCTTCAATCGACTCTGGACGATCGACCACGGCAATCACGGCCTGCGCCCGGCTCGTATTGTCGCCATCGACCTGAACACAAATGAAGTCCTGCGCAACCAGGCGCTGAGTCCGGATATCGCCCCGGCTGGTTCGTTCCTGCAGGATTTACAGGTTTCTGTCGATGGCCGCACGCTCGTCATCGCTGACGCGAGTTTCTGGCGTAAATCGCCCGCCATCATCGTGTACGACGTCGAGACAGGCGATGCACGGCGTGTGCTCGAATCACATGCATCGGTGTCAGCGGAGAATTACATGATCCGCAGCCAGGATCGCGATATGAAATTCCTGGGCGGCATCGCGTCGCTGCGTGGGGGTATTGATGGAATCGCCCTGGACCATGAATGGCTTTATTACGGCGCGCTCAGTGGATCCGGCCTCTTTCGCGTCAGACTGTCGGATCTACTCAATGAAAAATTGCCGCCCGGTCAACTTGCTAACCGGGTCGAGCGCTATAGCGATAAACCACTAAGCGATGGCCTCAGTGTCGATCTTGAGGGTAATATCTACATTACGGACGTCGAACACAGTTCGGTGTTTGTCGTCGGGGAAGATCGAGAACTCAAAACGCTCATTCAGTCCCCGGACATACGGTGGCCGGACGCGCTGTCATTCGGGCCCGGTGGCTACTTGTACTTGGCGGACAGCGCGCTACCCGAACTCATTTTGCAGTCGCGTGAACACATCGAGGCGAGCGGACCGTACCGAATTTTTCGGTTCCGTCCCGGTTTCGAGGGTATTCCAGGACAATAAGAAAGGACAACACAATGGATGAAACATATATTCCGGATCTTGGATTCGACTGGAACGAACTCCTGGTTCTGGTGCAGACGAAAGGCATCGAATTCGGAATCAATCTCGTACTCGCCATACTCATATTCTATGTCGGTAAGCTAGCTGTCGGCCTGGTCGTGCGTGGCACCAGGAATCTCATGCGAGCACAGGAAGTCGACAAGACTCTCCAGACCTTCGTCTGCAATCTCGAGCGCATGTTGCTGATGGTTATTGTCATCATCGCCGCGATTGGCCAGCTGGGTATCCAGACCACATCGTTCATCGCAATCTTCGGTGCAGCCGGCCTGGCTGTCGGCCTGGCATTGCAGGGCTCGCTGTCGAATTTTGCCGCCGGTGTACTCATCGTGCTGTTCCGCCCCTACAAGGTGGGCGATTTTGTCGAAGCGGCCGGCATCTCCGGTGTCGTCGTCGAAGTACAGATTCTGACTACCGTGCTCAAGACCGGCGATAACAAGCAGATCATTGTCCCCAATGGCCAGATTATGGGCAGCATCATTACCAACTACTCGGTAAATGATCAGCGCCGTGTCGACATGGTAGTGGGCGTCAGCTACGACGACGACCTCGACAAGGTGCGCTCGACTCTGCAGGAACTCATCGATGCCGAGGATCGCGTTCTCGACGAGCCGGCCTGCACGATCGCAGTTTCTGCGCTCGCTGACAGCAGCGTCAATTTTGTTGTGCGACCGTGGGTCAAGACTGCAGATTACTGGGGCGTCATGTTCGACATGACCGAGGCCATCAAGAAGCGCTTCGACAAAGAAGGCATCTCGTTCCCGTTCCCGCAACAGGATGTGCATCTGCATACCGTCAAGGACTAATTTTTTTCGGCCAGCTGCATCCAGGAGCGAAAAACTCGCATCTCCACTGGTATAAGACCATCGATTCGATCAGGAGAGCAGTATGGATAGCGGAGTATTTGGCCTTGCCGCATTCGGGTTCTGGATGTTCATTGCCGCGGCGACGGTAGGGGGCATCTGGGACGGCATTCGCAAACGTGAGGCTGAGCACGAGACGCTGCGACGCATCATAGAAAGCGGCAAGCAGCCGGATCAGCAGCTCATGGACAAGCTCCTCGGCTACAACAAGGCACCAGAGCGCGACCTCAAGGTCGCGGGACTGATTGTCCTTTTCGTGGCTCCGGGTCTTGCCGTGATGGGCTGGTTCATTGGCAAGGATGATTCCGACGCCTTCATGGCGCTCCTCGGCGTGTCAATGCTCGTAGCGTTCGTAGGTCTCGGACTACTGACCGCAGCGCAGTTCATGAAGAAGGCTCGCGAGGCCGATTCATCAAATAATACACCGACGATACGGTAAGCAGGACGGCTCGCGTGCGCATTGCGCCAGACCTGTTCGGAAAGAGTCCGGAGGCAGTCCTCGTCAGCCTGTCTCGTACCGGGAACCGCGACGCATTCGCGGAACTCGTGACGAGGCGGCAGGTCTGGATCCGCAACCTGATGCGCCGCTGTAGCGGCAATGCTGTGCTGGCGGATGACCTGTCTCAGCAGGTGTTCATGCAGGCCTGGCGCGCAATTCGCCAGCTGCAGGACGGCAATCGATTCGGCCCGTGGCTCAAGCGCGTGGCCATCAACGTGTGGCTGCAGCATCAACGCAAGAACGACGCGCTCCACGGGGCCGTGGAACTCATCGATGCCGACAGCGTCAGCAAAGACACGCCCGGCGTGGCCATGGACCTCGATCAGGCCCTCGGCGCCCTACCGGACGATGTCCGTCTGTGCATAGTCCTGAGCTACCACGAGCAGATGACGCATAAGGAAATTGCGGCACAAACAGGCATCCCACTCGGGACGGTGAAGTCCCATATTCGGCGCGGAAGCAAACAACTGCAGGAACGACTGGCCGCCTATGCCGCGCCTGTAGAGGAAACGAACGATGACTGACCGGGACCAGAACCTCATTACTTTGTTCGCGCAGGCTGAACAGCAATTCGACAATGACGCCTTCGTCGATGGCGTAATGTCTCAGATCGACCGCGAACGCCGCAGGACCCTGCTCGTCTGGGTCGCGTTGAGTATATTCATCATCGCGTGCGTCGCCGCATTCGCAGTACCCGTGATAACCGCTGTCACTCTGGCGACTCAGCTACTACCCGCGTCGCTCATCGACATTCAGGCTGACTGGGTTCGACAACTGGTCTCACCCGTCAACAGCGTCGCGGCCGCGGTGGCCCTGGTCCTGCTGGGCGTCATCAGGTTTTTCCGCCGGGTATTTCGCTAGTCAGCGACGATGGCGGCCCAGGTCTTGGCTATTGCAATACCGATACTTACCAGAAAGGCGTAGAGTATTGCTCGAACCGTTGAATCGTGTGAGCTTCCAACCATTGCAGAACCTTGTAAACGAGTATCCGTGTGGTGCGTTGATATCATGATGCGTAGAGACATTGTTAGCCTCGTGTTCATTGTCGCCGTGCTCGGTGCCTGCGCGGCGCACCCCGATCCTATTGTCGACACCAAGGGTGTTGACCCCGAGAAGTTTGCAAAGGACTGGGATGAGTGCGAGGCCTATACCGAAGAAATCCTTATCGCCCAAGGTGTTGTAAAAGGCAGTGCAACCGGTGCCGCGGTCGGGGCGGTCAGCGGGGCGATCAATAATGACGTCGGCCGGGGCGCGGCCAATGGCGCGCTCTACGGCGGTACGCGTTCCGGTCTCGATGCCGATCGGGAACAACAACAGGTTTTCAAACGTTGCCTGCGCGGGCGAGGCTACCGCGTCCTTAATTAGGTGCCAGTCACCTAATTAATTCGAGGAAATAGGGTGACTGGCACCTAATTAACTGGGGATTGTCTTACTGTATATACATACAGTAAGATGGTTTCGACTATGACCTCGCATGCACACAAGGGACGCGGTGCCGTGTCGGCACCGCTCGGACGATTCGAACAGCGGCCGGTTGAGCTGGATCCCGACGCAGCCCACGAAAAGGCGCAGCAGGCGCCACAAACAAATCTGCGTGCCATGCAAGCCGGACAGATCATCAGCAGCAACAGCTCGCCCGACGTGCCGTTTGATCGGTCGATTAATCCTTACCAGGGCTGCGAGCACGGCTGCGTCTACTGCTATGCGCGACCAAGCCACAGCTACCTGGACCTGTCGCCGGGGCTCGATTTCGAGACGCAGATTTTCTACAAGCCCAATGGTGCTGCCAGGCTCCTGGAGGAGTGGGAAAAGAAGTCATACGAGTGCAAACCGATAACGATCGGCGCCAACACCGATCCCTACCAGCCGGCCGAGAAGACACTGGAGATCACGCGGCAATTGCTGGAGCAGTTTGTCGAGTATCGGCATCCTGTGAACATCATTACCAAGAGCAACCTGATCGCCCGGGACCTTGACCTGCTAGCCGATCTTGCGGCAGATAACCTGTGTTCCGTCGCGATCAGCATTCCAACCATGAATGACGACCTGAAGCGCATCATGGAGCCGCGCATTCCATCAGCCACATCCCGTCTCAAGGCCATGCGGCTACTTTCCGATAACGGCGTTCCAACCAGTGCACTGCTCGCGCCGATCATCCCGGCGATCAATGACAACGAAATCGAGTCGATTCTCGAGGCTGTCGCCCAAGCCGGCGCCGACCAGGCCCGCTATATCTTTCTGCGATTACCACACGAATTGCTGGACATCTTCTCGGAGTGGCTGGAAACGCATTTTCCGGACCGCCGGGATCACGTATTTAGCCTTTTGCGGCAGGCAAGTGGTGGCCGTCCCTACGATGCCCGCTTCGGCGTACGACAGACAGGCCGCGGTGCATACGCGGACATGCTGGCGAGCCGCTTTCGCACGGCCAGCCAGAAGCTCGGCTTAGCGGCCGATTCCTACCAGCATTCCCTTGATTGCAAACGGTTTTTCAAGCCCGGGCAGCAGCAGCTCGGCCTCGATTTTTGATGCCATAGAGGCGCTACCGCAGTGCCTGATCAGCCGGTATAGTGGGTCTAAACGCGAATCGGTAAGCATAGAACTAGTCGAACCGATTCGTGTCTGAAGAAGATTCGACACCCATGCTGCAGGGCATTGCCAGGAGATTTGAACCAGCGAATGAGAACCGCCTTATCGACATGCTTCGCTGCTTTGCTTTTTGTCCTTTCCATGGCCGCTCACGGCCAGGACTCGCAAACCGTGGAAGAAGATGCCGGACCGCTCGAGCAGTCGGTGCCGGTTGCGGACGAGGATGCCGGGCTCGCAGAACGGCCCCCCGACGAGGCCGTCCCGATGTCTCCGGAAGAAGAGCTACTCGCGGAGTTCGCCTATTTCCGGGAATTGATCGCAGATCAAAACTACGACGCAGCCGATGCGTCGGCAAAACGAGTCGTCGAAATGGCCATAAGAATCCACGGTCCCCAGTCCCTGGAAACGGCAAAGGCGCTTAGCAACCTGGGACTCGTTCAGCACAATAACGGGCAATACGACGCGGCAATTCAGAATTTCATGTCGTCAATAGAAATTCTCGAAATAGTGGAAGACCGCCTTAACGGTCAGCTCATTAATCCGCTGAAAGGACTTGGCGCTGCCCAGCTGGGCAGCGGCCGCCCCGATCTCGCCGCGGCCACATTTGGCCGCGCGACGCATATCACGCACGTTAACGACGGGCCGCATAACATTGAGCAGATCGAACTCCTGGAGTCGATGGCGGAGGCCAATGTGCGCCTTGGCGATATCGAATTGGCGCGCGACATACTCGACCGGATTCACGCTCTCAACGTCCGGCATTTTGAGAACAACGCGCTGGGTTTGCTGCCGTCGCTGATGCGGCGTGCGGACTGGCAGCATCGTGCCGGCTACTACAACGATGAACGCGCAACCTACCGCCGCACCATTCGGATTATTGAAACCTCTTCCGGAAAGAACGACCCTCGCCTGGTCACACCCCTGGTCAAGCTCGGCGAAACCTATTACTACTACGAGCCGATCACAGTGGACGGTATGCGAGGGGGCCCTGGAGCATCTGGCGAAACCTATTTCAGGCGCGCCGTCCGCATCGCCGAGAAGACCGAAGATTTTCCCTGGCTCGAACTAGCGATGACGAAACTGGCGCTGGGGGATTACTACGTGTACTTCGAGTCGACTAGCCGCGCACGCAAGATCTACCAGGAAGTATGGAACGATCTTTCCACTGATGCCGATCGAATCGCAGCTCGCAGGGACCTGCTCGAGCGTCCAATTCCGCTACGCGAAGAGGCGCTCCCCTTGTACGCCAGCGACAGCTCCCCGGCGACCGGCGACGCCATGCTGCCGGGGACCATTCGCGTCGACTATTCGATATCGGAGCGGGGTCGCGTCAAGAACATCCGCACGGTAGCCAGCCCTCCCGAGTTCACGGATATGCAGCGAACCGTGCACCGGGAAATTCGTGGGCGCGTTTTCAGGCCCCCTATGGTTGATGGCCAACCCGTCGAAGCTACGGGACAGATCTACGTTCACGAATTCTTGTATCGGCAGGCCGAACTTGACGCGCTAAGACAGGCCGCGACCGAAGAACCCTCTTGAGACGAATGATGAAGAAAACGACTTTGCCCGAACGTAATGATGCCCTGCCTGGCCGTGACACGGCGATGCCGGTTCCGGAGCGCCATTTTGTCAACGCCAACCCATTGCAGGCCCCCTTTCCTGACAATATGCAACAAGTCGTATTTGGTCTCGGCTGCTTCTGGGGCGCCGAGCGGCGTTTCTGGGAAGCTGATGGTGTGTTCACGACAGCCGCTGGATATGCCGGCGGTATCACGCCAAATCCTACCTATGAGGAAGTCTGTTCCGGTGGCACCGGGCACGCCGAAGTGGTTCTCGTCGTCTACGACCCTGCATCGGTCAGTTTTGAAGAACTCCTCAGGATCTTCTGGGAGAGCCATAATCCGACGCAAGGCATGCGACAGGGCAATGACACCGGCACCCAGTATCGTTCCACGATTTACACCACGGATGACAGTCAGCAGACGCTCGCTCGCCAGTCACTGGCCGCCTATGAAGCAGAGCTGCGAGCCGCGGGCCTTGGTGAAATTACGACCGAGATTACGCCGCTCGATACGTTCTACTACGCCGAGGATTACCACCAGCAGTACCTGGCCAAGAACCCTGCCGGCTATTGCGGCATCGGCGGCACGGGCGTGAGTTGCCCGATCGGCCTCGACCTCGATCAGAAGTCTGCGTAGGATTGCCTCGCATGAAGAAGCAGCCCAAACCACGCAAGCCCAGTCGACGACAGGCCGAAGAGGCTATCCGTACCCTGCTCTTGTGGGCAGGCGAGGACACACGCCGCGAAGGTCTGATCGATACACCCAAGCGAGTCGCGCGAGCCTACGAGGACTGGTTCAGCGGATACAAGGTCAACCCGTACGAGTTCCTTGAGCGCACATTTGAGGAAGTCGAGGGTTACGATGAAATGATCGTACTTCGTGACATCTCGTTCGAGTCGCACTGCGAACACCACATGGCGCCGATTATCGGCCTGGCTCACGTGGGCTACCTGCCACGCAACAAAGTTGTTGGTATCAGCAAGCTGGCGAGGGTCGTCGAGGCCTTCGCACGGCGCTTCCAGGTGCAGGAGAAAATGACGGCGCAGATTGCCAACTGCATCCAGGAGGTCTTGCAGCCGCAGGGTGTCGCTGTCGTAGTCGATGCCAAGCACCAATGCATGACAACACGCGGCGTTCACAAACCGGGCGTCTCAATGGTCACGAGCCAGATGATCGGCGGCTTTCGCAAGGATGCACGTACGCGCGCGGAGTTCCTGCGTATGATTGAAGTCAAACGCTAGACGCCTGCTGACGGTGAAGCACGTCCTCGGCTACCTCGGGATCCTTGTTGCCGGCGCCGCGTTCTACCTGCTTGCCTGGCCCGTCCCAATTGACCCGGTTTCGTGGCAAGCGTCTGCTGACCGCGGGCTCGTCGACCCGTTCGAGCCCAACGACCTCCTCGAAGCCGCGACCGCAATCGACCTGGGCGTTCACGCAGGCCCTGAGGACGCAACCCTCGGCCGCGATGGCCTGGTGTATGTCACCACTGAAGGCGGCCTTGTTGTCAGGGTCCGAAATCGCCGTGTCGAAGAGTTTGCCGATGCGGGCGGACGACCGCTAGGCATCGAAGTCGATGCCGACGGGTCTCTCGTTGTCGCCAATGCGTACCTGGGGCTGCAGCGAATCGACATGCAGGGCAATGTCATCAATATCCTGAGCAACGTTGAGGGCTCCACGCCGGTCTACCCGAACAACCTGGCCATCGCGCGAGATGGAAAGGTCTATTTCACTGAAGCGAGCAGCAAGTTTGGCGCCGACAAGTACCACGGCTCACTTAACGCATCGTTACTCGACATCATGGAGCACGGTGGGCACGGAGGTGTTTTCGTCTTTGATCCCGCGACGGGTACGAGTCGGCAGCTGCTGGACGACCTGAATTACGCGAATGGCCTTGCGATCAGTGATGACAACCGCTACCTGGTAATCGCGGAGACGAGCAACTACCGGATTCTCAAGTACTGGCTTACGGGGCCCCGCCAGGGTGAAACGGAGATATTGCTCGACAATCTGCCCGGGTTTCCCGACAACCTCAAGACCGGCAAGGCCGGACGGTTCTGGGTGGGATTTGTGGCGCCTCGAAACGGACTGGTCGACAAGCTCTCCGACAAGCCCTGGTTACGGAAAGTAATCCAGCGTTTCCCAGCGTCCCTGCGGCCGAAAGCGGTACCCGCCTCGCACGTGATCGCGTTCAATGGCGAAGGCGAAATCCTCATGAACATGCACGACCCAGGCGCGCGCTTCCCAATGCTCACGGGCGTGCTGGAAACGGAACGATCGCTGTATTTGACGACGCTTGTCGGTCACCAGCTGCCCGTTATCGTCAAGAGCGAGCTCTGATACCTCCCGGGCCAACTTACTCCAGGCCAAGCTCCGCAACGCCCTGCTCGAATACGATATCGACCGGAATCGACGCTTCGGTCAGACGATCAAGATCCGCCTGCAGCTGCGGCGTGATGATGCCTTTCGTCTCCGTCAGCTTCCTCGCGCCTTCATAGTCGCCATCACCCTGCAAGGTGAGCAGTACGCGTGACAGGTTGGCGATAGCAACACCCATGCGGTCGAAGACGACGCTGTAGCGCCCGGTTTCAGCGTCCCGAACGAACGCGCCCTCATCCAGGAAGAAATTGAACCTGACCATATTGGCCTTGCCATGCGCACTGGCGGCACCGAAGCGAATCGAACGGAAGATGCCTGCCATAAAGGTCACGTAGAAATCGCGCAGGTCCACATCACCGAGCTCACCAGCTTTGTGTAACTCGGTGATCATGTACAGGCCGAGAATATCCGCCTTGCCCTCTTCCATGCTCG
>CAZKZE010000074.1:0-16386 GCA_964557165.1 uncultured Woeseiaceae bacterium | reverse complement strand
ATCTCATGATGACGTCGTACGCCGCGCTGTGTCATTTCTTCGTCCCGGCCATGCAGGAACGCGGCTACGGGCGCGTGCTCAATGTCGCGTCTGTCGCTGGCCAGATCACGGTGCCAGGCGATATGAACTACGGACCGACCAAGACTTACCTGATTGCCCTGTCGAAGGCTCTGTCAGCGACGGTAAAGGAAGACGGTGTGCACGTACTCGCGCTCTGCCCCGGCTTCACGCACACGGATTTTCACCAATCGGACCGCCTGAGCACCATGAAAGCGGGTATGCCGGGGTTTATCTGGTACGACGCGGACGTCGTGGTTCGCGAAGCCCTCGCCGCGCTCGAGAAGGGCAAGGCTGTGTACACGTCAGGGCGACTGTATCGCTACCTGATGCCGGTTATTCGCCAGCCCTGGATGCAAGGCCTGCTCAAGTCTTTTCGAATTAGAAACTAGGAGACGAAATAGATGCACGTGATCATTGGACTATTGGGCGGTCTGGTTACCATCTTTTATTTGCTTGACCGTCTGGGCGTGGATATTGGCGGGTTGAATCCATTCTACTGGTATCGCCGTTATGCATTTGCCAAGAAGTACAGCGCTGATCCTATTTACTCGGTTGAAGACCCGATCCATATCGCCGCATTGCTAATTATCGGCACGGCCAAACTCGATGGCGATATCACATCAGGTCAGAAAGAAACGGCGCAGGAACTGTTCGCAGCGCATTTCTCGCTCGACGCCAAAGAAGCATCGGGTCTTTTCGGCTCCGCCGCGCATTTGCTGGCTGCCCCGCAATTGATCAGCGAACAGCTCGGGAAGCTGGCCGACCGTAATGGTGGCCGTTTCTCGCCGGACCAGGTCAATTCCATGGTCGATATGATGCGCAAGGTTGCCTCGGCGGACGGTGCGCCTTCCGTCGCCCAGAATGATTTTGTCGAGAGTATCCAGTCTCGATTCGGCGCCCCACCGCCGCAGCAACAAGGAACCTGGGGGTCGTAGACGCCCAATCTTCGAGTTGGCATGTTCCGAATATTCAGAAGAATCAGGGAGGAGATCGTGCTCGGTAATAAGACTCGCAGATACACCAGTTATGCTGCGGGCGAGCTTGTCCTGGTCGTGGCCGGCATTCTGATTGCGCTTCAGATAAATAACTGGAACGAGGAACGCGTTGAACAACAGCAGATCGCCGACTATGCCCACGCGTTAATCAAGGACCTCGAGCGCGACCTCGTCATGATTGAGATTATCGAGAAAGAGGTTAATGTACTGATCAAGAAGATCGATACCCTGGCTGCTTACATAGATAACAAGTCTGTCGACGAACTGAGGAACATCGACCTGTACTACCTGATGAGCGCGCCTTTCTATCGGCCCTATGCCTGGAACCGCACGGCACTGGAGCAGATCAAGAATTCTGGCGCATTACGCCAGATGGAGAACCAGGAACTTGCCGCAAAGATCTCCGCCTATGAGGCATTCACCAATCACCTGGAGGGGGATTTTGAATTCGACCGGACGGCCGGCACCAGGGCAATAGAGCTTGCCAGCACGGTTATCGACATGAATTACCAGGGCCTCCATGAGATCTTCGGCTCCGGATCGCCGAACACCTTTTCATTTCCCGACTCCCCGTTTCATGAGGCATTCAAGGATACGAACCTGTCATTACTAACCGACAGTATGGAAGAGATGAGGCTGGTCGTTAACAGTTATCTTGTGCTGGGCGGATACTATGGGATAAGGCCTCGAGCTGTCAGAGAGATACCGTTGTTGGCTGCTGACGCGCGCGAACTGATCGAACTACTAAAAGAAGAATATCCGGAGTAATTATGAACCTTCGTCTCACCGCCATCTTGCTGGCGATCTCCCTGGCTACGGCCTGCGAAAAAGAACAGCCGGAACACCGCTACTCGGTCGATATCCGGTGGACGAGCTACGGTATACCCCATGTCCTGGCGGACGACTGGGGCAGTCTCGGTTACGGATTTGCCTACGCGGCGTCGATCGACGGTATCTGTGTTTTTGCCAAAGAACTGGCCACGGCGAACGGAACGCTATCGGCGGACTTTGGACCGACCGACGAAAACTTCGCGAGCGACGTCTTTCACCGCAGCATCCTGACGAAGGAGAGACTTGCCCACCACCGGTCTGCAGTGCCGGCCGAGGCCGCTGAATACAACACGGGATTCATCGCCGGATACAACCGCTACCTGCAGGACTACGCCGGAAAGATGCCGGCTTCATGCGACGGCGCCGACTGGGTACGGCCGCTTGTGGATGGTGATCTCGACCGAATGATGGTCGCCTTCGGTATTCGCTACGGCCTGGGTTACTTCAAGGAAGAGATGGCCGCGGCTGCACCTCCGGGCGAAGCACTCGAGCAAGTCGCGTTCGATGCAGGCCCGGTACAGGGTATCGGCAGTAACGCGATTGCGGTCGGCAGCAGCCTGACAGCTTCGGGGCGTGGCCTGCTGCTCGGCAATCCGCACTATCCCTGGCATGGCCCGTCGCGATTCCACATCGTGCACACGACGATCCCGGGTGTCATCGACGTGATGGGCGCGCGACTCATCGCGGGCAACTTCATTGGTATTGGCTTCAATCGCGACATCGCCTGGACCCACACGGTCTCCACGGCCGCGCGGTTCACCCTGTTCGAACTCGAACTCAATCCCGACAACCCCATGCAGTACCGGCATGGTGATGAATTCCGCGATATCGAAGAAGTGACTGTGCTGGTGCCCGGGGCCGATGTTAAGCCGCAGAATCACACGGTCTACATGACGCACTTTGGCCCTGTCATTGCCAGCGAGGGGCTGGCGTGGACTGTTGAAAAAGCCTATGCGATACGCGACGCGATTGTTGATAGCAACACGTCAGTGCCCACCTACTTCTCGCTGCAAACGGCGCAGTCGGTTGCTGACGTCGAGGCCGCTGTCAGTCACCAGGGAACCTTCTTCGTGAACACGATTGCCGCCGATCGGCATGGCAACGCATTCTACGGCGACTTGTCTTCCACGCCGAATCTCGACGCCGAAACTATTCAAGCGTGCCGGCGGTCGGTGGACGGCCTGCCGGGCCGAGTCATCGTTCTCGACGGCTCGGACCCAGGCTGTGACTGGAAAGTCACGCCTGGCAGCCCTGTCCCGGGGAATCTGCCGCCGGAACATATGCCGCGGGCGACCTCCACTGAGTACTTCACCAACTCGAATGACAGCTACTGGCTGTCGAACCCGGACCAACCGCTTGAGGGGTATTCGCCCATTATCGGGGACGAAGGCACGGCGCGGCGCCTGCGTACGCGCGCAGGCCTGACATTCGTCGACGAGGCCATTGCAGACGGTGCGAAGCTCGAACCGGATGACCTGCGACAGATTCTCTTCAGCCATCGGCACTTCAGCGCCGAGCTTTTTCTCGACGAAGTGCTGACCCTTTGCGAGCAGCCCGGCGACGAGATCGCCGCCAGTTGCGAAGTGCTGGCAAACTGGGACCGGACGTCGAATGTCGGCAGCCAGGGAACCCACATCTGGACCGAGTTCTGGGCACAGGTTCGGGGCCTGCCCAACCTCTACACGGTGCCGTTTGATGTTGCCGACCCGGTCAATACACCCCGCGGGCTTGCACTTGATAACCCGGAGGTTCGACAGGCATTGCTCACTGCTCTCGCCACTTCTCAGAAGAAACTAACCGATGCCGGCATCGCGCTGGAATCCGATTGGGGTGACGTTCAATTCGCCGAGCGCAATGGCGAGCGCATCGGTATCCCCGGTGCGGTCGGCGGACATGGTTCGTTCAGCTATATCGTCACCCAGTTCACTGAAGGCAAGGGCTATACGCCCATCATGCACGGCAACAGCTACATACAGGTCATCGGCTGGGATGAAGCCGGCAACCTCGACGCACGCGGACTGCTGACCTATTCACAGTCGCCGGAACCGGACTCACCGCACTACGCAGATCAGACCGAACTCTATTCCCGCGGCGAGTTGCTCGACTTCCCGTTCACAGAAGAGGAAATCCTGGCAGACCCGGCACTGAAGATCTTAACGCTGCGGGAATGACCTGGAATGGCAATAGAAGCAAGATCGCTGAGCAGGCGCGCCAGGTTGACCTACGGCGCAGGCTGTATCGCGCTGGGCTGTTACCCGGTTGCCCTGGGCCTCGGCCTTCTTCCGGTCGACGAGGCAGGCCTCAGCGCGCCTCTGTGGGTTGTCGCGGGAGCCGGCTTTGCCTTTATTATCGCCGGCTTCATGATCCTGTTTGCAAGGCACTCACGAATTAACGACCTGCTTGCCGGAGTATTGCTTCTGCTATTCGGCACCATGGGGATCTGGGTTTCACTCTTCAGTTCCAGCGAGGGTTTTTCAGGTGGGCTACCGTTTCTGTCCCAGGAGCTAAATATCCTGCTCGGACGTTGGTTATTCGGGCTTGGCGCGCTGATCAGCTTCGCAATGTGCGGGTATGCGTTTTGGCGCGCGATTTATGGATCGAGGTAGCCAGTTCTTCAAGCTTCATTACAGTGCGCCAGTTGCGCCCGGTCGTCTGCATCTGCAGTGCCCGGTCGATCCCGCTGGCGAACTTCGATCGTCCGATACCGTCGGGCGCATGCAGGTAAAGCAGGCTCCCAATTACCTTGAACGACTCCGATTCTGATAGCAGTTGCTTCGCCGCGCTGATGCGCTCTTCTCCAGGCGGATACTCGAGGAAGGAGAGGTGCAAGGCCTTCGGCTCGGACGTCGCCTGCGGATACGGATTCGACGCGATCGCCTCCGCCAGTTCACCGGCAGTAATCAGCCGGATCGCCGGACAAAAGCCATGCTCTTTTTCGATTGCCTGGCCGATCTGATCTGCAAATTGCGTAGCGGACTCTATGTCGGCCTTGAACACAACATTGCCGCTCTGGATATAGGTCTTGACCTGTTCGCAACCCGCGGACTCGAGTATCTGGGTCAAACCACTCATCGGCAGCCGGTTATGCCCCCCGACGTTGATCCCTCGCAGCAGCGCAATCCACGTCTTCATTGCTCCAGCTTGCTCGCGCAGTCAAAACACAAGTCTACTGTCGGATCGAACTCGAGGCGCTTCGGGTTGATCGGCTCATCGCACTCCTTGCAGTAGCCGTATTCGTCGTTGTCGATTCGAAGGAGCGCGGCTTCGATTCTTCGCAGCATCTGTTCACGACGCTCACTCGACGCCTTCGCCATTGCCTGCGCCTGCATCGCGTCCATACGCGACAGTCGCCCGACCTTGGTCTGATCGAGCTCGACGATTGCCGCCGACTCATCCCCTGACTCGGCGATCGCCTGCAACTCAGCGCGCAGCTTCAGCAGTTTCTCTTTCATCCTGCACTTCCCATCCGGCCCAGCCCGGTCCACGTACTACTCGGCCTGGTGTTGCACCAGTGTGCTCGCCATCTTTCAATACCTGCTCGCCATTGACGAACACGTGCTCTACGCCCGTGGCGTACTGAAGCGGCTCCTCGAACGTCGCATGATCCCGCACTGTGGCCGGGTCAAAGACTACGACGTCGGCGTAGTAGCCCTCTGTCAGGCTGCCGCGCTCACGGATACCAATATTCGCTGCCGGCAACGACGTCATCTTCCGAATGCCCTCCTGCAGGGAAATCACGCCGTCGTCGCGCGCGAACTTTCCAAGAACCCTGACGAACGTTCCGTATGCACGTGGATGCGTGCTCGAATTCAGGAATATGCCTTCCGGCGCCGAGGCTTCCGCATCGGAACCGAAGCTCACCCAGGGCTGTGCCACTTTCTTCGCAACGTTCTCTTCGGACATCAGGAAATACACGGTATCGACCCGGCTGCGGTCCTTGATAACCAGGTCAATCGCCGCCTCGGCGGGTGTGACCTCCCACATGTCCGCCACTTCGGCCAGGGTCTTGCCAATCAGGTGCCGCAATTCGGGATTGCGGAAACCAATGAACATCACCCCGTGAGGGCCGGCGTGATAGAAGAGGTTCTCCCATTCCGATTGATCCTCGGACATTTCGGCCAGGACTCTTGCGCGAATCGCCGGATCCTCGAGGCGCGCGAACCACTCCTCCTCACTGCCTTCCTGAACCCACAGCGGCATCGCCGCGTCCAGTCCGGTCGCGCCCGCCGTGTACGTATACATGTCCGCCGTGATCGCGAGCCCGTCCGCACGTGCCTGCTCGACCATGGCAAAAACACTGTCGAGCTTCTTCCAGTTGTCACGACCAGCGGCCTTGAGGTGATATATCTCCGCGGCCGCGCCGGTCGCGTCCGCGATCTCGAGCAACTCGTCGACACTTTCCTCGAGCCGATTGCCTTCCGACCGAATATGAGAAATGTACCGACCACCATATTCGGCGGCAGCCTCGACGAGCGCGATCAGCTCTTCGGTGCTCGCAAAATTGGCAGGTGCGTAGATAAGGGACGAACCGACACCAATCGCACCCTCCCGCATAGCAACACGCACGTGCTCCTGCATGCGAGCGAGCTGCTCGTCGCTGGCCGGGACGTTGTCGAAGCCGACCTCGAGCATACGCAGCGTCGTTGCACCCACGTAGGAAGCGACGTTGGGAGAAATACCCCGGTTTTCCAGGAATTCCAGGTACTCACCCAGGGTCGTCCATTCAATGTCGTAATTGAAGTCTTGCTGCCGGGCAACCGCCATCGCCTTGAGCTCGTCGCTCAGCGGCCCCATCGACCAGCCCTCTCCCATGACCTCGAGCGTTACGCCCTGTTTGATGTCGCTCATACCACGCCCATCGACAATCAACGATTCGGTGGCCCACGACAGCATGTTGATGAAACCGGGTGAGATGGCCTTCCCTGCGGCATCGATTTCATTTGTCGCTGTCGCTTCGGACAGGTCGCCGATCATTGCGATCCGGTCGCCGTTGATCGCGAGATCAGCCTGCATCGGCGCACCGCCCGATCCGTCATAAAGACTGCCGCCGCGAATGATAACGTCGTAGTTCTCGGGAGCTGGTCCCCGGGAACAGCCAAACACCACAACGGCGCTAAGCAAAAGCGCCGTACGCATGATCGTAGTCTTCATGAAGAAAAGTCCTCGTCAGTAAATATTCGCGGCACATCCGGGTCAGACAACCGGTTCGCAAGGTCCCGTACCTTGGCCACCAACATCGCGCGTTGCTCTCGCAGTTCTGCCACTTCCTCGCGCAGCCTTGCAAGTTTGAGCAGCGACACAGCCGATTTATAAAGGCCGGCCTCCGCCTCGAGCAACGCGATAGTCGCAGAAAAGCTGACCGTCAGACCAGCGACCGTGGCGACACCCCAGGGCCAGCCGAATTCACTACCGACCCAGAAACCGATGAGCAGATAGATAATCGGCAGCAAAGCGACGGTCGCAAATACCTTGAGCGTCGCCACATCATCCATTTCATAACTGAAACGTTCGCCGACCGAAGCTGCGATCCAGCCAACCGGCAAATGCAGGATGGCTCCGGGAATGGCCAGAGGCAACAGGATCAGCATGCGCAGGCCCCGCAACAGGATACGACGAAACGCGGGCCAGAATTCGACAGGCTTGCGCAGTTGATAGTCTTTGAGCCCCAGTATTTGCAGGTGCGCCTCGTACTCCTCAACATCGTCGCGAAAAGCGAGCAACTCGGGATCGTCAAGTGACTGCAGGTAGCCGCCGACAAATCGCTTATTGAGTTCGATGTATTGTTTCGGCGTCAGGCGGCTCTTCGTCGGCTTGTACAGTCGTCTCGCCGCCTGCGCAAAGCGCAGCGTTCGCCAGTCGGGAGAGTTCAGCGTGACCTCGACCAATGCCTGTGCCAGATCATCGGTGAGATCTCGCACCGCCGCCTCCTCGTCATCTCGGTACCGTCTCACCCAGTCATCATCGATGACGATTGGTTCGCCAAATTCGATCAGGACCTGGCTGCGAAAACGATGCCGATTGATGTAGTTCAGGCCGGACGGGACGATCACGACATTTGCCTTGCCGCGCGCGGAGACCTCCAGTGCGATGCGTGCCGTGCCTGTCTTTAATTCGGTGAGTTGCGACTCCGCGTGGCTGATGCCCTCGGGGAACACGCCCATGCAGTTGCCGGATTCAATGACCTCGTAGAGTGTTTCGAATGCGCTCTGGTTGTCCGCCTTGTCGCCATACTCAGAGCGTGGGTATACGGGTACCGCTCCCATGGCATCCAATGCCCTGCCGAGCAGCGGGTAGCGCCAGAGTTTGGCATTACTCATGAAGTGAAGCGGCCAGCGGCCGCAGCGTGCCGTCAGGAGCCAACCATCCATCAGCGCATTGGGGTGGTTGCCTGCGAAGATAACCGGGCCTTCCCCGGGCACGTTTTCCAGGCCAACGACATCGACGCGACGGAAGAACGTGTTTGTGATCGTGCGAATCAGGGCCTTGATCAGCCGCTGGACCATCGCCTTGCTCCGCTCTCAAGTCGGATCGGACCACTTTGCGGTTTGCTGCCTTTTGCTGTCAAATGCCCGGATGTTCCCGGAGCCCCGAAAAGTAACGGCGAATGGCCTGGAAATGGCCCTCTATGAACAGGGCGCAGGGCCGCCGATCATTCTGCTGCACGGATTTCCCGAGATCGCCTATTCGTGGCGACACCAGCTGCCGGCGCTGGCTGACGCGGGTTTTCGGGCGATCGCACCGGACCAGAGAGGCTATGGCCGGACCAGCGCCCCGCCGGAGGTATCGGACTACCGGGTATCCGAGCTGATTGCGGACATCCATGGCCTGCTCGACGCGCTGGAACTCGAATCGGCGGTTTTCGTCGGCCACGACTGGGGCGCGCTCTTGCTCTGGCAAATGGCGATGCTGGCGCCGGAGCGCATCGAAAGGCTGATCATACTCAACATCCCGCACTACCCGCGATTTCCGGTGGACCCGATCGCGCTTATGCGCGAACGTTTCGGCGACGATTTCTACATCGTGAATTTCCAGGACTCCGACGAAGCCGACCGGCTCTTCGGCGCCGATACCCGGCACTTTATCAATCGCCTGATGCGCAAGAACCAGGTCACGCGCGAGGAATTCGAGAAGCTCCCGCCAGATCACCGTATTGTCAGCCTGATTCGAACTGTCCAGAGTCCGCACGCGAGTGGTGATGCCCTTCTGAACGAGGAAGAGCTTGGCTACTACGCCGATGCTTTCGCGCGGTCCGGGTTAAGCGGCCCGATCAACTGGTATCGCAACTGGACGCACAACTGGGAACAGTTGGCGGGCGTCAATCAGCAGATCGATATTCCCACGTTGTTCATCGGCGCCGTAAACGATGTCCTGATTGACCCGCAGTACATCGAGAGTATGAAGCCACTCGTCCCTGATCTTACGGTGCACATGCTGGATGACTGCGGTCACTGGACGCAGCAGGAAAAGCCGGACGACGTGAATCGCTTGATGATTGAATGGCTAATTGAGCGCCGGTGATATCAACGAGTCCGTACCCTCACCGAACATCGCCCGATCGAACGCATTGACGATGTTGTCCGCGGACTGCGCCCCAACGACGAGCAAACGGCGATTGATGAGAAAGCCCGGAGCGCCCGCCAGGCCGCTGGCGCGAACCTGGTTCTCCCGAGCCAGAACCACCTGGCGCAGCTGGTCACTGCTGACCGCTTTGCCGGTTTCCTGTGCGGAAATGCCGTGCGGCTCAGCTATATCAATCAGAACGCCACGCTCGCCGATGTTGCGTCCTTCCTCGAAGAACGCGGACATGAGGTCCTCGGCTAGTGCCGACTGATCGACGCCGAGCGTCTCGGCGACCTGCATGAGCTGGTGTGCAGCCAGCGTATTGGGCACATGGCGCAGCGTGTCGAAACGGAAACGAATGCCTGCCGACTCGCCTTCTTCGGCCAGGTGTTCAAGCACGGGCTCGATGTCGGCAGGGCTACCGAAACGCTTCTTGATGTAGACATCAAATGGCAGGCCCTCGGGCGGCATGTCCGGATTCAGCTGGAACGGGTACCAGCTGACGTCAGATGGACCCTCGACCGCCTTGAGTGCCTCGTCGAGGCGGCGCTTGCCGATGAAACAGAACGGGCACACGAAATCCGCAATCACCTCGACATGCAGTGCGGCAGTCGGGGTGACCTGGTCGTTGCTGCGAACGATATTGGCAATAAATTCGCTCATGTGTCCGATCCTCCTCGTAAGCCCTTACATAGGGTCCCGTGGCTTGATATCAACCTTAGCGAGGGTCGCTTGAACCGAAACTGAACACGAACTACAGGTTTCTGAGCGATTTCAGGCCCCTGGTCCACGCCAGGTAGGCGACGCTACCCGAAATCAGGAAGTTAATAATCTCCTGAGCCGTCACGATCGACGCATTTTCCTCGAAGATCGCGTCATTTGGCACCATTACGCGCACAGCCATGCTCAAGATCAGCGCAATTAGCGTCACCAGCGACTCGACCGTACCGATCAGGGTCGCCCAGCCAGGCCGCCACAAAATCAGCGCGAAGCAGCTGAAACAGACACCGTAGTAAGCCGCCCGAGCGGTCGGGAGGTTATCGAGGAAGGCCACGCGGACGTTGATGCCAAGCCCATAGTCGAGCGCCAGGAAGACGGCGGTCGCGGCGTAATACCAGGGCAGGATTCGAGCAATATTCATCATCGTGCAATATTGTAGTCCAGTTGCCGGTCTATATAGGCTACAGCTAACCGGAGCACGTCTTTGCTTATCAAGAAACCGTCGGATATTCGACCGTCAGAGATCACCAGCTACGACAACTACCTCAATCGCCGCGAGTTCATCCGGGCGGGCGCGATTGCCGGTGGGTCCCTGCTTGCCTCATCGGCATTAGGTGCCGTAATCCCGAAAGGACAGCTCGCGAAACTGGAAGACGTGGGCAAGAGCCCGTTCAGCACGGCCGATGAGCCGAACAGCTACGACGACATAACGACGTACAACAACTACTACGAGTTCGGCACCGGTAAGGGCGATCCGGTCGTCTATGCCAGGGACTTCGAACCGCGGCCCTGGACGATCACGGTCGAGGGCCATGCCGAAAAGACCGGCACCTTCGATTTCGACGATTTCGTCAAACCAT
The DNA here is from genome assembly GCA_964557165.1 of uncultured Woeseiaceae bacterium. Classification (GTDB taxonomy): domain Bacteria; phylum Pseudomonadota; class Gammaproteobacteria; order Steroidobacterales; family Woeseiaceae; genus UBA1847. Next base: position 5,360 of record CAZKZE010000074.1, on the reverse strand, counting down.
TCGATCTCGAGGAACGCATCTACCGTATGCGCTGCGTCGAGGCGTGGTCGATGGTCATTCCATGGGTCGGCATCTCGCTCGCAGACGTGGTGAACCACCTGCAACCGACATCAAAAGCAAAGTACATCGCGTTCGAAACGCTCAACGACCCGGAGCAAATGCCCGGTGTGCGTCGGCGAGTTCTCGATTGGCCGTACCGGGAAGGGCTGACGCTTGCAGAGGCAACCAACCCGCTGCCCATTCTCGCCGTTGGCCTGTATGGCGAAGTATTGCCCAACCAGAACGGCGCACCCATTCGGCTGGTCGTGCCGTGGAAGTACGGCTTCAAAGGTATCAAGAGCATTGTGAAGATCCGCTTCACCGAAAATATGCCACCCACAAGCTGGAATATGTCGCAGCCACGCGAGTACGGTTTCTATGCCAACGTGAATCCCGAAGTGAGCCATCCTCGCTGGAGCCAGGCTCGTGAGCGGCGCATCGGTGCGGGTGCCTTCGCAAGCAAGCAACCGACGCTGATGTTCAACGGCTATGGCGAAGAAGTCGCGCACCTGTACAAAGGCCTGGATCTCAGGCGCAACTTCTAAGCGCCTTGAATACGCTTCAGCAGATCCGCTTCGTCTGGAAGCCGATTGTCTTCCTCGCCTGCCTGACCCCTTTCGCGCTCGTCGTGGGAGATTCACTGGAAATCACCGGGCAGCTCGGCGCCAACCCGATCGAAGCCATCATGGATCGCTTCGGCAACTGGTCGCTGCGCTTTATCATGATCACGCTCGCTGTCACTCCGTTGCGGCGCCTGACGGGCTGGAACTGGCTTGTTCGTTTTCGGCGCATGCTCGGGCTGTTCACGTTCTTCTACGTGCTCATGCATTTCCTGACCTGGTTGGTGCTGGACCAGGGTCTGCTGGCGTCTGCCATTCTCGAAGACATTATCAAGCGGCCTTTCATTACGATCGGCATGGCGGCACTGCTTCTGCTCACTGCGCTGGCCTTGACTTCGACGAATGGCATTCGCCGTCGCATGGGCCGCCGCTGGCAGACCCTGCACAACACGGTCTACCTGGTTGGCATCCTCGGCGTCTGGCACTACTGGTGGCAGGTCAAAAAAGACATCACCGAACCGATAATTTATGCGGCGATTCTGGCCGTGCTTCTCGGTTATCGGCTCCGGTACCTAATAAAAAACCGGGGCGGCCATGGCTAGTCGCCCCGGTACTCACATCACAGTTACTTCGTCAGGCAACTTTCACTGTGTGTCGTTCCGCCACCCGGATCTTCGGAAGCGTGACTTTGAGGATTCCTTCCTTCAGTTCGGCGTGGATCTTCTCAGAGTCCACTTCGACAGGCAGGGCAACCGTTCTCACAAGTTTCCCGTAACCCATTTCATGCCGGTAGAAGTCTTCCTTTTCGTCTTCTTCCTCGAACTCCCTTTCGGCTTCGATCATCAGGCGGTCGCCCGCGATCGTTACCTCTACGTCATCTTTCTCGACGCCGGGTAGTTCCGCACGGACAATGAGCTCTTTGTCACGGTCGACGATATCCAAACGGAATGCCCGTTCATAATCGATATCTGCCGGCCACTTCCAGCCAAAGGGCTCAAACGTCTCCATCCAGCGGCGTGGTGGGAAGTCCTCGAAGAACTCCTCCATGCTGTGGGTGAGAGGCGTAGTCCGTCGTACATCAATCGCCCGTTTTCTGGGCTCGATTTTGCGCAGGATTGACATAAAACTCACCTCCTTACCCGTACAACACTGGCGATTTTGCGCCAGCACATCATTTATACTCCGACCTTGAAACCTGGCAATTCGGGCATTCTCGCATTGACAGGATTCCCGGGAATTGGCGGTTTTGGAGCGTCTGAAAGGGTTGAAAATGGGCAACTCGGACGTAAATCTTCACTCTAATTTTGCATTTCTGTTTTCAGGAGCTTCTTGAATGTTTAAGCGCATTGCGTTGTTAGTGGCCACCAACGTGGCCGTCTTACTGGTACTGAGTATCGCGCTGCGCGTGTTTGGCGTTGAATCTTACCTAGTGGAAAGCGGCTCGGGCCTCAACGTCCAGGCCTTGCTGATTTTCTCGGCCGTCTTCGGCTTTGGCGGTGCGCTGATCTCACTAGCCATCTCCAAGTGGATGGCGAAGCGCGCAACTGGCGCCCAGGTTATTACCCAGCCGCGTAACGAGGCCGAGTCATGGCTGCTCAATGTCGTCGAACGCCAGGCCCGCCAGGCGGGTATCGAGATGCCCGAGGTGGCGATCTACCCGGCCGCGGATATGAACGCATTTGCAACGGGTGCTCGCCGTAACGCCGCGCTGGTTGCCGTCAGCACCGGGCTGCTGCAAAGCATGCCGCGCGATGAGGTCGAGGCTGTCCTGGCCCACGAGATTTCGCACGTCGCCAACGGCGACATGGTCACGCTTACGCTCGTGCAGGGCGTCGTGAACACTTTCGTGATCTTCCTGTCGCGCGTCGTGGGCTACTTTGTCGATCGCGTTCTACTGCGCAACGAATCCGGTCACGGACTCGGTTACTTTGTGACCGTTATTGCTGCCCAGATCGTACTCGGCATCCTGGCGAGCACGATCGTCATGTGGGTATCCCGCCAGCGCGAATTCCGCGCCGACGCCGGGTCTGCGGAGCTCAATGGTAACCAGCCGATGATTCGGGCCCTTGAGCGTCTCGGACGCGGGCAACCTGCAGAACTACCTGAGCAGCTCGCTGCGTTCGGTATCTCGGGTGGCCGCGCCGACGGCTTCAAGAAGCTGTTTATGAGCCATCCGCCGATTCAGGAAAGAATCGAGGCGCTCCAGAGGGGCTAGTCGCTCTTAACTAGTCGCTCTTAACAATAGTCACGAGATCCGCGCCGCGGTTGCCGGCCGACAATACTGTCAGCCGGTAGCCGCGCCACTCGATCGTGTCGCCCTCCGTCGGGATATGGCCCAACGACTCTGACAGCAGGCCACCGACCGTCGCAACTTCGCTATCCCCCGGCATTTCCTCGCCCAGCATTCGGCAAACACGGTGCAACTCGGCGGTGCCGAATGCCCGAACCGTGCCATCCGGTCGTTGCCACAAGTCCTCGCTCGGAAGATCCGATTCGTCAAAGATATCCCCGATGACTTCCTCGATGACGTCTTCCAGCGTCACGATGCCCTGGAAATCGCCATACTCATCGACGATCAGCGCCATGTGCCTTCGGGTCTGGCGGAACGTCCGCAGCAAGGAGTCAAGCGCGACCGTCTCGGGCACGATGATTGCCTCGTGTACGAGCGCTTGCCAGTGGATCTCTTCCTGCGTTGATCCGACCAACTGCGACAGAACCTCCTTGGCGTAGACGACGCCAACAACCTCGTCGAGGTCGCCTGTCAGCGAATACGGAAAGCGACTGAAACCGGACGTGGCGATTGTGCTCAGAACATCTTTCGGACTGTCGCGGTGAGAGAGACACACAACATCCTTGCGCGGCACCATGACATTGATGGCTGCAAGCTTCCTGAGTTCTGATGCCCCGACAATCATCTGCGCGGTTTGCTCACCAACGACGCCCTCACTGTGGCCTATCGTCGCGAGCAAGCGGATCTCATCCAGGGACGTAACCGGATAGGACTTGCTGCCGCGGAGAGACCGGGATATCCACTCGCTGACGAGCACGAGGGGCCGCAGCAGAATCGTCAAGGCACGAATACCGAGCGCGACCGGCTTCGCCAGGCTGTGTGCATAGGCCACGCCCAGCGTCTTGGGCACGATCTCGGTGAAGAGCAGCACGGCGATCGTGAACACGACCGTAAACAGCCAGAGCGAGTCAGTGCTGAATGCCTCCGAGTAACTCGCGCCGGCCACGGCCGTACCGATCGTGTGAGCCGCCGTATTGGTGATCAGGATCGCCGATATCGGGATATCGATACGATCCTTGAACGACTTCAGGATCCGGCCGGATCGCCTACCCGATTGCGCCAGGACCTCGACCTGCCCGCGAGTCAGAGACAACAGCACGGACTCGAAGATCGAACACATGAACGACACAATCAGTGCCACCGAAACCGCTACAACAAAGACCTGCATGACATCCTCCTCTGCGGTCCATTGTAACGATTCCTAGGCAGGCAGACTGACGACGAAGTCCCTTATTCCATTCAGCAGCATTTGCGTCGCGAGAATGATCAGGATCATGCCCATCAGGCGCTCGAGGGCACGCGCGCCTCGCGTACCGAGGACACGCATCAGGAACGGCGACGCGACGAGCAGAACCGTGGTCACAAGCCACGCCAGGCCCAGTGAGATACTCCATTCGGCCATGCGATCCGGCTGGCTGGAACTGAGGAGCAGCAGGATGGCGATCGTTGACGGGCCCGCGATCATCGGCACGGCCAACGGCACGAGGAACGGGTCCTCTGCGCCGTCGATCTCGTCGTGCGACGCCGTTCTCGGAAAGATCATGCGCAGCGAAATGATGAACAGAAGGACGCCGCCCGCAATACTCAGGGACGGCTGACTCAGTCCGAGAAAGCCCAGGATCGCGTTACCCGTAAACAGGAACAGGAACAGGATCAACAGTGCCAGGACCAGCTCCCGCGCCATGATCCTGGTGCGCCTTGTGCTGTCGAACTTCGACAGGATGGCATTAAACACAGGCACATTCCCCAGCGGGTCCATGATGAAAAACAGCGTTACGGCAACGGATGCGATTTCGTTCCAGTTCATTTCCTTACTCCCAAAAAAAAGCCCGGCGAATGCCGGGCTTTCTTATTCGTCGCCCGCAAGGCGGGCTCCCACATGGGATGGAATTACATCATTCCACCCATGCCGCCCATGCCGCCCATATCAGGCATCGGCGGAGCAGCTCCCTCGTCCTGCGGCGCATCAGCGACCATTGCTTCGGTCGTGAGCAGCAGACCCGAAACGCTGGCAGCGTTCTGCAGCGCGTAACGCGTCACCTTGGTCGGATCGAGGATACCGGCTTCGATCATGTCGCCGTATTCGCCCGTGGCCGCATTGTAACCGTAGTTACCCTTACCTTCTGCGACAGCGTTAAGAACAACACTTGCGTCACCGCCGGCATTGCGCACGATCTGGCGCAGCGGCTCTTCAACTGCACGCTTCAGGATGGCGATACCTACGTTCTGGTCGTCGTTGTCGCCAACGAGTTTCGCGATGCTGGACACGGCACGGATCAGAGCAACACCACCGCCAGGAACAACGCCCTCTTCAACAGCGGCGCGCGTGGCGTGCAGCGCGTCTTCAACGCGTGCTTTCTTTTCCTTCATCTCGACTTCGGTCGCAGCACCAACCTTGATGACGGCCACACCGCCAGACAGCTTGGCAACACGCTCCTGCAGCTTCTCTTTGTCGTAGTCCGACGAAGACT
>CAZKZE010000073.1:0-16418 GCA_964557165.1 uncultured Woeseiaceae bacterium | reverse complement strand
ACGAGATCCACATAAGCACTATCCACAGTCAATCAGGCTAGGCAATCCAGCCTAAAAAAGGGAGAATTTGAAACTCGTTCTCCAGCCTGAAAGGCACCGGTAATGGGATTCTTCGAACGCTACCTGACGGTATGGGTTGCGCTGTGTATCGTCGTCGGCATAGCGCTGGGCAAGTTTGCTCCGGAAGTCGCGCAGTCGCTTGATGCGATGGCGATTACGGTGGACGGTGCGCCTGTCGTCTCCATCCCGATCGCACTTTGCCTGTTCTTCATGATGTACCCAATCATGGTCAAGATCGATTTTGGCGAGGTCGTTAAAGCTGGCAAAGCGGTCAAGCCGGTTGGCCTGACACTGTTCATCAACTGGGCGGTGAAGCCATTCACGATGTACGCGATCGCGAGCTTCTTCCTCGGCACGCTGTTCCTCGGTTTTATCGGTCCCGATGCGGTCGATCTCGTCAAGATGCCGCTCGGCAAGGACCTCGTTGTGGGCGACACCTACGGGGCCGGCAGGGTGGTCCTGGTTGATGGCATCCGGATGCTCGAGGTGCCGCTCTGGCGCAGCTACCTCGCGGGCTGCATCCTGCTGGGTATCGCGCCTTGCACGGCGATGGTGCTCGTGTGGGGCTATCTCTCCAAAGGTAATGACAGCCACACGCTCGTCATGGTCGCGATCAACTCGCTGACGATGCTCGTGCTGTTCGGCTTCCTCGGCGGTTTCCTGCTTGGTGTCGGCAAGCTGCCGGTACCCTGGCAGGCCTTGTTGTTGTCGATCAGTGTCTATGTCGCGTTGCCGCTAGTTGCGGGCTACCTGTCGCGCAAGTGGATTTTCGCAACCAAAGGCGAGGAGTGGTTTCGCGAGAAGTTCCTGCACTTTCTTACGCCAGTGACGATCTCCGCGTTGTTGATCACATTGATCCTGCTGTTTTCGTTCAAAGGCGACACGATCGTCCAAAACCCGCTGACGATACTCTGGATCGCGATTCCGCTGTTTGTACAGACCGTCGCCATATTCGCCCTCGGTTATGGGCTGGCGAAGTTTCTCGGGCTAAGTTACGAGAACGCGGCGCCGACGGCGATGATCGGTGCATCGAATCATTTTGAAGTCGCAATCGCGACAGCCGCGATGCTCTATGGGCTCTCGTCGGGCGCGGCCCTCGCGACCGTCGTCGGCGTGCTGATTGAAGTGCCGCTTATGCTGATGCTTGTACGGTTTTGCCTTGGAACACAAAGCTGGTTCCAGAGTGGCGACTAGAACGCTACTCGCCCTGGGATTCCGCACCTTCTACCTGCTCGCCGGTTTGCTGGCGGTAATCGGCATGTCGCTGTGGTTGTTGTCGTATACCGGCGGGGCGGAGTTCGGCACGTTTCTCCAGGGTATGACCTGGCACAGCCACGAGATGCTGTTCGGTTTCCTGGCGGCAGCCATAACAGGATTCCTGTTTACGGCGGTGCGTAACTGGACAGGATTGCCGACACCAACGGGCGGTATGTTGGGACTCATTGCTTTGCTCTGGATACTCGCGAGAGTGTTGTTCCTCGGCAGACCGACAACGCTGGCAATCGCACTCGACCTCGCGTTCCTGCCTGTAGTTACCGCCGGTGTCGCTATCCCGATCCTGCGTAGCCGAAACCAGCGCAACTACAAGGTTCTGGCCATCCTGCTGACCTTGTGCGTGTTGCATTTCGTGTATCACCTGGCGCTGGCCGGCGAACTACCTGCTTGGCTGTCGCGCACCTCGATGCTCGCGGCCATCGACACGATTGTCATCCTGTATGCCCTGGTCGGGGGGCGAGTTATCCCGGCATTCACGCGCAATGCCGTGCCGGGATCCGATCCCGTTCATAAGCCGTGGCTGGAAGTAGGCGCGTTCGGACTGCTCATCCTGATACCCGTTATGACGCTGCTCGGTGGCGTAATCACGTTGGCGCCCTGGGTGCCTGCGAGCATCTTGCTGCTGGCCGCGGCGGCACATGCATTGCGACTGGCGTACTGGCAGCCGCAACTTACCCTCGAGAATCCCCTCTTGTGGATGATGCCTGTCGCCTATTCCTGGCTACCGTTTGCCTTGTTGCTGCGCGGTTTATCGAGCCTCGCGATCGTTGAACCGGGCACCTGGATTCACGCACTGACCGCGGGTGCGCTTAGCAGCCTGGTCGTCGCGATGATGATGCGCAGCAGTCTTGGGCATACCGGGCGCAAGTTGGTTGCGAGCCGCGCGGACATCGCCGTGTTCCTACTGGTGCAGCTTGCTGCAGTTCTCAGGGTGGTCGCGGGCGTGACCGGCAGCTACCGGGCCGTGATCATCGCGTCAGGTATCGCCTGGATTCTCGCATTCCTGGTGTTCCTGCTCAGGTACGCACCAATGCTGTTGCAGCCTCGCGTCGACGGGCGGCCAGGCTAGCAATTCCGGACAATTCGTTCGCGAACACGAACAGCGACCTGAACATGAAGGTCTCGTACATCTTCCGCTACTGAGCGTCGGCCTCCGGTACGGTTTCAGCATCGGCTGTTTCTTCGGAGCATTCACATCGAAGCTTGCGAACCTTGACGCGTAAAAGATCGACGTTATCGCCGATCGGATAGCGTTTCGAAATTTCCACCGGTTCGTCGGTATCCCGGCTCCACGTCTCGGGAAAGGATAGCTTTGCGGAGTCCTTCTGACCGTCGGCGCGGACGGTTGCCTCAATAGTGAACGTGCCCGAGGACGCTTCGCAATCGACATTCTCGATCGTGGTTTCGACGTCTGCTTCCGTGCCGCGCTGGAAATATTCAAGGGCAGCAGTCGCCTCACACGCCGTGGTGCGCTGCTCGGTCTTCAACTCAAACGTCTTCGAGAACGTGGTGCTGTTTGCCTTGGTCTGCCTGTCGGCTGCAGCCGAAGTAAAGAGCAGCGTGATGCCGATGACAAATACTATGTATCTCACTGGATAGATCCTTGTTGTATCCACTGTTGCTAGCCGGGCTGACCCCAAAACGGGCGCTCCGGCAGGGTAACGATGCCTCTATTGTAATGCAGCCCGCCGAGCCGATCGTTCTTGATCAGCAACGGCCCGTCGATATCGACGAAATCGCACAGCTGGGCGATGACATGGTGAGGCGCCATCGCGAGCGATGTGCCGCCCATGCAGCCAACCATAAGACTCAGCCCGCGTTCGCGCGCTGCATGCGCGAGTTCGAGGCCGTGCGTCAGGCCGCCCGTCTTATCGAGTTTGATGTTGATCATCTGGTAGCGGCGTGCCGCGTCGTCGAGTTCGCCCAGGTGCAGGCAGGATTCGTCACCGCACAATGGCAGCGGCGGTTCGTAGCCCTCGAGTTCGGCGTCTCCGCCCCTGGGCAACGGTTGTTCGATCATCGACACGTTCAGCGCGTCCAGTTCCGGCGCATAGCGCTGCAGTTCAGCAAACGTCCATCCCTGGTTTACGTCGACGACGAGGCGCGCTTCCGGCCGCGCGTCGCGGATTGCCGCAATGCGCTCAACCGGCCGGTCGGCGCTGAGCTTCACTTTGAACAGGGATATGTCGGCCGCTGCGGTCGCTTTGGCCGCCATCTGCTCGGGTGTGTCTTCGAGACCGATCGTGAACACCGTTGCAATCGGACCGGCGTCGACACCCGCGATCGACCAGGCACTGCGGCTCGTGAGTTGTGCTTCCAGGTCCCAGAGTGCGGCATCAGCGGCCATGCGAGCACCGCCCGGAGGAAGAAGCTCCATGAGCCGTTGTCGATCGGCGCCGGTGGCAAGTTCGGTGGAGACCTGCTCGAGCTGCGCGGTCATCGATTCGAGAGTCTCGTCGAGGTAATAGACGCCGAGCGCTTCCCCGCGACCGATAATCCCGTCCTGTTCGATCTCGCAGACAACACAGGGAAAGTCATTCCAGGTGTTGTTACTGATGCGAAACGGAATGATCGCGAGCCAGGACTCGGTGTGTATGGATACCTGGCGTTTCATGCGTGCTTGAGAAGGAAGTTGGCGATGGGCGTCATCCCGATGGCGACCGGATCGACGCAGGGCAAACCCAGGTGGTTCTGCAATCGGCCGAGGTATCCGTCGCGTTCGAAGTCGGTCATCGTCGACGTGTTTACGCTGACGCCTGCGCAGAAACACCTCGGCCGGCCGCGTCTGGCCAGACGAAGTGCGTCGTCGATAACCTCATCGAGTTCGGGGATCGGGTAGTCGCCTAATACCTCGAGCACTTCCGTGCGCGATGCGTCATGACAGACGACGACTGCGTCCGGTTGCGAGCCGTGCAGCAATCCCAGCGTGACGCCCGAATAGCTGGGATTCCAGAGCGAGCCCTGACCCTCGATGACGTCCCAGTGGTCCTCGTCATTGTCGGGCGACAGCACCTCGGCGGCGCCGGAGATGAAATCGGCGACGACTGCGTCGATGGGTATGCCCTCGCCGGCGATCATGATGCCGGTCTGGCCGGTCGCACGAAACGTCGCCTTGATGTCACGCCGTTCCAGTTCGCGATGCAGGGCCAGTGCGCTGTACTTCTTACCGACGGCGCAATCGGTGCCAAGCATCAGCACTCTCTTGCCGCTGCGCGGCCTGCCCTGGCCAATCGGCAGATCGGGGGGTGGCACCCGGACGTCGGTCAGCGTGGCGCCTCCCTTGTACGCCGCGGCGACGAGATCGGGCATCGCCTTCAGTTTGCTGTGCATGCCGGAGGCGATATTAATCCCGGCGTGCGCGAGTTCGATCAACTGCGGTAACCAATGGTCAGGAATATGGCCGCCGACGGAAGCGACGCCAACGATAGCTGTCTTGACGCCAGCGTCGATAGCGTCCGCTACAGACATCTCAGGAAGACCCAGGTCAACCGGGCAGTCCGGCAGGCGCATCTGGCCTGCGCAGCGTTCGGGTCGCCAGTGCACGATTCCGTGCCCCGTCTTCGCGTGATCATCGTCGTCGACGTCACCGAGGTACAACAGGTAGGGAGGCTCCAGACTGACTGTCGTAAGCTGCATGGCCTATTGTCCCCTGATCTAATTGGTGCCAGTCACCTTATACCGAGTATAAGGTGACTGGCACCAATTAGACTACGGCAGGAAGATCGTGGCCGGGTGCTCCAGGTACTCCTTGATACGCTGGATCATTGCCGCGGCGTCATAGCCGTCGACGAAGCGGTGATCGAACGAGGACGACAGGTTCATCATCAGGCGAACCTGCACCTGGCCGTTCAATACGACCGGCCGCTCGACTGCACGATTGACGCCGATAATCGCGACCTCCGGAGCATTGATCACCGGCGTCGAGGCGATGCCGCCGAGTTTACCGAGGCTCGTGATCGTGATCGTCGATCCGGTCAGCTCGTCTCGCTTGACCTTGTTCGTCCGTGCCGCTTCGGACAGGCGCCGAATTTCCGCGGCGAGACCGTCGAGCGACTGCATCTCGGCATGCCGGATTACCGGGACCTTGAGACCGTCGTCCGTCTGCGTCGCGATGCCGACGTGAACCGCCTCATGCTGCAGGAGCAGGTTGCGGTCCTTGTCATGAGTGACATTGCATTGCGGGAATTCTCTCAGCGCCTTGATGAGTGCGAGGCCAAGGAACGGCAGTATCGTCAGGCGTTCCGTAGCGTCCTTTTTGGCATTCAGGTGCTTGCGCAACGATTCGAGCTCGGTGATATCGATTTCCTCGACGTACGCGAAATGCGGGATCTCGAGTTTGGCCGACTGCATGCGCTCGGCAATGATGCGCCGCACGCCGATGATCTTGATTTCCTTGACCCTGGTCGATGGCACAGCGGGCGCTGCAACCGCAACGCCGGTCGCACGGGCTTTCAGGAATCGATCGAAGTCCTTGCGGACGATGCGGCCACCCGGGCCCGTTCCAGGCACCATTGCCAGGTCGACCCCGGCCTCCTTGGCCCGGCGGCGAATCGCGGGTGAGGTCATAACACGAGCGCGCTCGATCGGTTCGGGCTCCAATTCGGGGTCAGTTACCGAAACAGGCTCGGACTCAACAGTTTCAAGGACTTGCGCCGAACCGGGCTCGGATTCAGCGAATTCGGTAACTGACCCCGAATTGCCGGTGCCAGTCGTGCGGCCTTCATCCGCAGTGCCCGCAGTATCGATTACCACGAGCATCGAGCCGACAGCGATGACGTCGCCGGGCTCGCCGGCGAGCTTCACGACCTTGCCGGTTACGGGGCTCGAGACCTCGACCGCGGCCTTGTCCGTCATAACGGTGCCGACAATGTCTTCTTCCTTGATCGCGTCACCGACCTTGATGAACCACTCACCGATCTCGGACTCGACCGTGCCTTCGCCGAGGTCGGGCAGTTTGAAAACGTATTCGCTCATTCCGCCTCCATGACACGTCGAATGCCGGATGACATGCGTTTCAGACCAGGAAAATACTGCCACTCGAAAGCGTGCGGGTAGGGTGTATCCCAACCGGCGCAACGACCGATCGGTGCCTCGAGATTGTAGAAACACTCTTTCTGGATCGTCGCAGCCAGCTCCGCGCCGTAGCCACCGAATCGAGTAGCCTCGTGCGCGACCAGGCAGCGCCCGGTCTTGTTGACGGAGTCCGTCAGTGTCTTCACATCGAGCGGCGCCATCGTGCGGACGTCGATAACTTCGGCGTCAACACCGGTGGCCTCGGCGGCCGCGATCGCAACGTGCACGAGCGTACCGTAGGTAACAATCGTCAGTTCATCGCCGGGCAACGCAACTTCAGCCGTACCAAGGGGGACCGTGTAATAACCATCGGGGACCTCACCCTTGGGATGCGATGCCCAGGACACGCCCGGTTTCTCCGGGTCGCCATCGAACGGGCCGTTATAGATGCGCTTTGGTTCGAAGAAGACAACCGGATCATCCGACTCGATCGCCGCAATCAGGAGGCCCTTCGCATCGTAGGGGTTGGACGGCATGACCGTCTTGATACCGCTGATGTGCGTGAAGATCCCCTCAGGCGACTGCGAGTGCGTCTGGCCTCCGCGGATGCCACCGCCACAGGGCGTGCGAATTGTAACGGGGGAGTAGAACTCGCCGCATGAGCGGTATCGAATACGCGCCAGCTCCGACACGATCTGGTCGAAACCCGGGTAGATGTAGTCGGCGAACTGGATTTCGGCCACCGGGCGCAGGCCGTTCAGGCCCATGCCTATCGCGGCAGCAACGATGCCACCCTCGGCTATAGGAGCATCGATGACACGGTGCTCGCCGAACTTGCGTTGCAGCCCGTCAGTGCAGCGGAATACACCGCCGAAATAGCCAACGTCTTCACCAAGAACGACCACGGTTGCGTCACGTTCCATCATCACATCGTGAGCGGAGCGAATGGCTTCGATCATGTTCATCTGTGCCATGACTTACTCCTCGTCCAGGACTTCGAGCAGGCGCCGACGCTGTGATGCGAGGTGAGCGGGCACCTCGGCGTAGACATCATCGAACATCGTCGCCGGGTCGAGCCACGGACCCTCGGTCATCGTGCCGTACTGTTGTGCTTGCTTCCACGCGCTCATGACTTCTTCGCGAAGCTCCGCTTCGAGCGCCTCGTGCTTCGCGTCGCTCCAGTTCTTTTCCGCGATCAGGTGTTGCTTCAGGCGTTCCACCGGGTCGCCGAGCGGGAACGCATTCCACTCGTCTTTCGGTCGGTACTTGGACGGGTCGTCACTCGTCGAGTGCGCGCCGCCACGATAGGTAACCAGTTCGATCAATGTCGGACCGCCACCGCGCCGCGCACGATCCGCGGCCCACAGCGTGGCAGAGTAGACCGCCAGGAAGTCGTTGCCGTCGACACGAAGCCCCGGGATACCAAGGCCGAGTCCGCGCGCCGCGAACGGACGACGCTGGCCGCCGGCTGTGCCCTGGAACGTCGATATCGCCCACTGGTTGTTGACGACATTGAGTATCACGGGAGCCTGGTAGACCGCGGCAAACGTGAGGGCGTAGTGAAAGTCTGCTTCGGCCGTGCTGCCATCACCAACCCACGTTGCGGCGATGTTGTCTTCGCCCTTGATGGCGGACGCCATCGCCCAGCCCACAGCCTGCGGGACCTGGGTCGCCAGGTTGCCCGAGATAGAGAAAACATTGCCTTCCTTGCTGTGATACATGATCGGCAGCTGTCGGCCCTTGCACATGTCGCGTGTGTTCGAGAGGCATTGGCACATCATGTCGACAAGCTTCATGCCGCGGTACATGTACAGGCCCTGGTTGCGATAGGACGGGAAGCACATGTCACCCGCGCGCAGCGCCATACCCTGGGCGATCGAAATCGCTTCCTCACCAAGCGCCTGCATGTAAAAGGAGATACGGCCCTGCCGCTGGATCTGCCACATGCGCTCGTCGAACACGCGATTAAGCATCATCCATCGCAAGGCAATCTGCAGTTGATCGGGATCGAGGTTGGGATCCCAGGGACCTTTGGCCTCGTGATCGTCGTCGAGTACGCGTACGAGTCCACTGCTCAGATACTCGATATCGCGAGTACGTGCGCCGATGACCGGCTTATCGACGGCACCAGCCGGCGACAACTCGAGGTAGCTGAAGTCGGGCTCGTCGCCGGGCCGCGCTGTAGGACGCGGTATTTGCAATCGCGATTTTTCGATCATGTGGAGCGCTCCGTTGTTCTAGCGGCCTGCCGCAACCAGTTTGCGCGCGAGCTCGTCGGCCAATTCGTGTGTCGGCCGTTCTGTCTCTTTTGCTTCTTTGAAAATGTCCTGCAGTCGATTCCTGATGCGGATCACGTCGGCACGTACGTCCTCTTTGGAACCTTCGCCGTAGTACTCGGCCGCAACACTGATTATACCGCCTGCATTGATGACGTAGTCGGGCGCGTACAGGATATCGCGCTCGGCCAGGCGCACGCCGTCGGCTGGCGTAGATAACTGGTTGTTGGCCCCACCAGCGATGACCTTCGCCTTGATCTTCGGAATCGTGGTCGACGTCAGTATGTTGCCGAGCGCACAGGGTGCCAGCACATCGACATCTGCAAAGAGGAGGTCCGCCGGGGGAACGACAGTTGCCGGCAGCTCGTCGGTCGTCATCTTGAGGGCTTCCCGACTGACATCCGAGATAAAGAGCTCGGCGCCAGCCTCGCGGAGCATGCGGCAGAGATACAGTCCGACATGGCCGACGCCTTGAACCGCAACGCGCAGGCCCTTGACGGAGTCTGCACCGAGTCGCGCCTGCACGGCGGCTTCGATGCCCTCGAAGCACCCGAGGGCGGTCCAGGGGGATGGGTCTCCACCGGCATCGCCTTCGTCCTGCTGAAGGCCGGATACAAATTCTGTTTCTTCACGCACGTAGCGCATGTCGTCGGTAGAGCAACCGACATCCTCGGCCGTAATGTACCTGCCGCCAAGAGAGTCGACGCAGCGCCCGAATGCCCGAAACAGCTCGGGTGACTTCGGCGTAGCGTCGCTGCCGATAATGACGGCTTTACCGCCGCCAAACTTGAGGCCGGCAACCGCATTCTTGTAGCTCATGCCGCGGGCAAGACGCAATACGTCGGTCAGGGCATCGTCATCGTTGCTGTAGTTCCAGCGCCGGGTGCCGCCTGCGGCCGGTCCCAATGCGGTCGAATGCACCGCGACGATAACCTTCAGGCCGGTCGATTCCTCGTAGAAGTAATGCAGAGATTCGTGATCATCGAATTCGGCGTGGTCGAAGACGCCCATTATTATCCCCTTTGTCAGGCTGCATTCAATGACTAATATACAGCGAAAAAACCCGATAAAACTTGCAAAAGCTTTTATCCAAGTTAAAAATGGAGCATAATCTATGCGTTAATAATTAATAATGAGCATAAAATATGCAATCGATTTCACTCGATCATATCGACCGCAAAATCCTCGGATTACTCCAGACTGAGTCGGGTATCAATGCCTCGGCGGTCGGCGAGCGCATTGGCCTGTCCCAGTCGGCGTGCTGGCGGCGCATCCAGCGGCTGCGCGAGGAGGGCGTTATCAAGGACCAGCCCGTGGTGCTCGATCGCGAGAAGGTCGGGCTGACAACAATGGTCTTCGCGCATGTGAAACTTACCTCACATGGACGCAGTAACCTGTCCGCATTTGCCGAAGCTGTGAAGAGCTTTCCCGAAGTCATGGATTGCTACGTGTTGCTCGGCAATGTCGATTTCCTGCTGCGAATCGTGGCCGAGGACATCAAGGCCTACGAGCAATTCTTCTTCGAGAAGCTGTCGCAGCTGCCGGGTATCCAGGAAGTCACGTCAAGTATCGTGCTGTCGGATACCAAGCACACGACGGCGCTTCCCATCTAGCAACCGGACCAAATCAGAGGAACCACGCCATGAATGAAGTCTTCGTACTCGTATTTGTGCTCGTCATCGCGTTGTCGTATGCGGCGCTAGTGGTGCTGTTGGCCACTTTCCTGCGCGGGCTGACGCAGCGGGGTCGGCAGGTAATGGCAGACAGTCCCTTAAGGACAATGATCACCGGCATCGTGGCATGGGTTGTGTTTGGCGGCCTGGCAGCGTGGCTGTATTTCCAGGTCTCCCTGGCGTCTGCCTGCGTTGCCGTAATCGTGCCGTCGCTCGTTTGCCTTGCCGGCGCTCCCGGCCTGTACACCCACATCGGCAGCCGCATTGCGGCGCTGCGTACGCATGAGGCTTCCGATCTGTGGTGCGTTATCGTCGGCTCGCTCGTGGCGCTGACCGCCGCGTTGTTCCCGTTCGTTGGCTGGTTCCTGGTCTTGCCGTTGCTACTCGCCGCCGAATTCGGAGTCGGCTTCCGTTCACTACTCCGCTAGCCAGCGTTCGACATGCGCCCGCAGTGCGGGCAACGGGATCGTGCCATTTTCCAGGATGCGGTCGTGGAATTCGCGAATATCGAAGTCATCGCCGAGTGCTTCTTCGGCCTGCTGGCGTAAGGCGAGAATCTCGAGACCACCGGAGTCATAGGCCGTGAGCTGACCGGGCAGGATCGCGATGCGATCCACCATCTGGTCGCCCATCGATTCGGGGAAGCGGCCGGCTTCCATCATGAACTCGATGGCTTCCTCGCGCGTCCAGCCAAACAGGTGGATACCCGGATCCGCAACCATGCCGCGGGCGGGCCAGGCACGGCGCTTGATCGGCCCGGTCGTCGTCGTATACAGCCCCATTTCCTCGGCCAGCGCCTCGGAGTAGCGGGCCCAGCCTTCGCCGGGTCCGGAGAACCAGATGATCTCGGTAACCGGGTGCAGACCCTCGATCGATTTGGCGAAAGCGACCTGCAGGTGATGGCCCGGCCAGGCTTCGTGGAAGGCCGTGCCTTCGGCATTACCGCGGGACTGGTCCTCCGGTTTGTGCAATGGAATCCGGTATTCGCCGGGTCGTTCGTCCGTGCCCGGCCGGTAGTGTGCCGAACGCCCCGTACCTTCCTCGTGTTCTTCGAACGGAACAACGATGACGGGCTGCTGTGGCATTGTGCCGACCCAGTTGGGCATTTCCACTGCGGCGCGTTCGACCATTTCGCGTGAAAACGCGAGCAACTCGTCCTGGTCGACGAAGCGATCAGTCGGGTCCGATTTCGCGCGTTGCAGGATTTCCTTAAAGTCGGTCAACTCGTACGCGGCTGTCCCGAGCTCGATAACGGACGCCTTGTTGGCCTCTACCGTTTGCTTGCCGAGTTCGAATACGTCTTCGGCAGAACGCTGCAGCGTCGTGTAGGAACGCAGGGAGGCGTCATAGCACTCGCGGCCATTCGGGTTAGCGGTGATGGCGAGTTCCTCGCGCGCCCTTTCCATGTACGGGCCGGCAAGGAATTCACGGTAACGAGTAAGGGCAGGGACTACCTGATCCTCGACGATCGTACGGGTCGCGGCGGCAAACTCCTCATCGTCGTCGCGGGCAGCCGGCGAGTAGAATGGTGATTGTTCGGTCTCGAGAGCCAAAACTCCGTCGACCTGATCGACAACGCGCTGTACGACAGTCTTCGGCGCCGAGTAACCGAGTTTAAGCCCCTCGCCGAGATTGCCCATCTCGTTATTGATGTAGGTCTCGAATTTCGACCAGCGTGCGAGCGACTGTTCACGAAGTTCCGGGGTGCCAACCGGTTGTAGCTGCGCCACCTGCGCATAGCCGGAGTGCCAGCCGCCCATCTGGTTAACGTTCCAGACTTCCGTACGGCAGACGCGAACCCCAATGTTCCCTTCGAGTTCTTCCAGCAGGTAGGCGCGCGTGATCCAGGCGGGATCGCCCAGCAGCGCGTCGCTGTCTACGGTTTGCAACTTGGCGAGCATGGCGTCGATCGCGGTATCACTGGCAGCCCTGGCAGCGAGGCTGTTGTCGTTCAGGCCATCATGACGCTCGAGCTCAACACCCGCAAAGTAGGCAGTCTCGGGAGTCGTCGACATGACATGCGCATAGTAGTCGTCGGCGACTTTATTCACCGTTGCGATCGCGTCAGCCGGTGTCATCGCCGAAGGGCTGGTCTCCGGTGGTGTGTCGCTCGAGCAGCCGGTCAGGGCTGCAATCGTAATCGCAGCTAGTGCGAGATATGTCCTGGTCATTGTCTTACCACTTGTTGTCGAGGTCTCCGACGCGCTCGAATGGCGCGCCGATCAACACGCCGAGCTCACGTTGCTCGCCGTCTTCAAGATGAATGCTCGGTCGGCCGTGCGCCCAGCGCCAGTTGCACACGACAGCTACGTCACCCACGTTCCAGTCGATCGGGATGCCGAAGCGATCGTAGATGTCGACGAACAGCGCCTTCTCGTCCCAGGTCATCTCGGACAGATCCCCGAAGGTCAGCTTGAGTGGCCGCTGCTCGTAGGGCAGGTGCTGCACCTTGGGCCACGTGTCGAACCACATGCCGTCGTCGGCGACGCTGCTGTACAAAAGATTTCGATCGAGTGGCGGGTAGTATTCATAGGCGGACACGTAGTAGCGCGTCTTCAACAAGCGGTTCGGTCCCCACTCGGCCTCGAGGCCGTGGTCGCGTGCATACTTTTCCGCCGCGTCGGCGTCGTCCGTCATCATCGACTGCTGCCAATGATTGTAGACGCCGATTTCCTCGGTGCCGGCAAAGGCTTCCCTGTCGGTCAGGTCGCGGTGATAGCAGAGCCCGAGTTCCTTCAGCTTCTGTCCGAAGTCCGTGGCAAGGATCGCGTCAGTTGCTTTGGCGTTGTCAGAGACGAAAGTCTGTCCCTTGCCCGACACGGCGTGCCTCGCCAGAAAGCCCAGCATGGTGGTGCTGGTTCCCACGTAGGCCATCTCGTGGTGGTAATGGAGCCAGGCGGGTAAGGGTGCGCCGACCTCGTACACGTTAGGCTCGAGATCGTTGCGCGGGTTCGCGCCCGCCTCATAGCGCATCTCGTCTTCCATGATGAGCTTTGCCGCGCGCCGCATGGCGGCGAGATCGGTGAGACCCGTGTTGGTCAGGTAGACAAGACCGACTTCATCGAACAAGGCGTTCATGCGATCGCCGAGCTCGCTGCCCGGGCTGAGCATCGCATCATCCAGTGTGCAGGTGCCGCAGTCGATCGTGAAAGACTCGGGCGCGATCGGCAGCTCGCCCGTCCACCAGCGCGGTTCGATGATATCCGGCAGCGGTTCCATACTTGCGCTCATACGAAATCAGCTCTCACATGTGACTGCGCCGTCTTGCGAATGTCGTCCGGGATCGTGACCGCGCAGCGTTCTTCCAGGTCGAATAATACTACGACACCTTCGAGCGTCGCGGCGACATCGCTACTGCCGAGATTGATCATTTCCAAGGAAATCGTCATGGACTTGCCGCCAACCTTGAGGAGTTCGGCACGAACCTCGAGCAGGTCGCCGGCATCGACCTCGGCCAGGTAGTTGATGGAATGACTGACATCGACCCAGCCGTACTTGCCGGTCGGGTCCTGCGCGCTGTTCCAGCCGAACAGGTGATGCAGGAAGTGGTAAGAGGAATCATCGAACATCGCCATGTAGAAACGCGTGGTCATGTGTCCCATGACGTCGCACTGCCACGGGTGAGCGACGCTCTTGTGTACGGAAATCATGGTGTCTTTAGTCCCATTGTTTCGCGCGCTTCGGCTGGCGTCTGCACCGAGGCGCCCATTGCCTCGACTATCGTTCGTGCCCGGTCAACGAGTTCTGCGTTCGTTGCGAGGACGCCTTTCTCGAGGTACAGGTTGTCCTCGAGGCCCACGCGTACATTACCGCCCAGCAGCATTGACTGCGCGACCATCGGCATCTCCATCGCGCCGATCGCAAAGCCGGTCCAGTTACAGCCTTCCGGCAGCTCATTGACCATGGCCTGGAATACGCCCGGGGTGGCCGGCGCACCCCAGGGGATCCCGAGGCACACCTGGAACAGCGGCGGACTGTCGATGATGCCCTGGTCGATCATGTGTTTTGCGAACCAGATCTGCCCGGTATCGAATACTTCGAGCTCGGGTTTGACGCCGATCTCCTGGAGCCGCTTCGCGCCGAGTTCCAGCATTGTCTGCGTCGACACGTAGACGTAGTTCTGGCCCATGTAGTTGAACGACCCGCAATCCAGTGAGCAGATCTCGGGCAGCAGTGCCTCGACATGCTCCATGCGTTCCATCTGGCCGACGCAGTCTGTGTCGTCGGTGAAGTTCAGGGGATCGTCGTCCGGCCCGAGGAACAGGTCGCCGCCCATGCCGGTCGTCAGATTAATCACGACATCGGTATCGCTCTCGCGAATACGATCGACAACTTCGCGGTATAACTCGACATCACGCGTCGGCTTGCCGGTCTCCGGCTCGCGTACGTGAATGTGCGCGATCGCAGCGCCCGCTTTCGCTGCTTCGATTGCGGCTGTCGCAATTTCCTGCGGCGACTTGGGCAGGTCCGGATGTTTGCCAGCCGTGTCGCCGGAACCGGTGACCGCGCAAGTGATTATCGGATTGCGGTTCAAGTTCTACTCCTTACCAAACGTAGCAACGACGAGATCGGCCGTCGATGAGGCGCTCGCTCGTTTCATCCCTTCCGAGTTGTACGGCATGGCAATTTCGCGATCCCGGGTAACGGCGATAACGCCGGCGTCGCCACCCAACCGGGCAACCTCGTCGAGCATTTCCTGGACGGCATCCTGCAGCGCAACGCCCGACTTGTAGCGGAATGCGATCGCCGTTGCGCCTCCCGCTCTAATAATGTGTTCGCCTATGCCGGTACAGGAAATGGCAATGTTGTCGTCCGCCCAGGTTCCCGGGCCGATCAAAGGGGTGTCGCCTATGCGGCCATGCAGCTTGCCGAATGTGCCGCCCGTTGATGTGGCCGCAGCCAGGCCTCCTGACTGATCCAGCACTACTGCCCCGACTGTGCCGTGCGCGATATCGCTGATGTCATCGCTGGTCACGCCAACGGGCAACGTGTAGTAGTCCGACGGGTTTGCGACTTCTTCGAAGCCCGCTTTCCTGGCGAACTCGACAGCACCTGACCCCGCCAGCATGACGTGCGGGGTCTTCTCCATGACGCCGCGTGCGACCGTAACCGGGTTCACGAAGTCCTGCAGCGCAGCGACGGCGCCAGCATCACGGCTTGCACCGTCCATGATCGATGCGTCCAGTTCGACATGCCCGGCGCTATTCGGTGCCGACCCGCGGCCGGCGACATAGAGGCCGCAGGACTCGAGTTCGGCTACGGCGAACTCGACGACGTCGAGCGCACGGTCGCCGTTTAGCAATCGATCGCGGCATGCACTGGCGAGTGCGTGCAGGTGTTTCTCAGTCTCGGCGTAGTCGCGGCCGGCGACTGCGCCGGCGCCACCGTGCAATGCCAACGCATAGTGTTTGTCGTTACTCATGGTGCCTGTCTACTCGTCGGAAATTTCGTCCGGCGCGTCCGGTTCTGCAAGGCTAGCGAGCATAGCTGCAAACCGGGCAGGGCGGTAGCGCTCGTCATCGTTAAGTGTGTCCGCGATACCGTCCAGTTTGTCCTCAAGGTCAGGATCGTCGATCTCTATGACGAGCATTTGCACGGCCATGAAGGCCTGTTCGGCACTGATGTAATCCAGGTAGTTACCCTCTGCGCCCGTTGCGAGTATTTCACGGAGTATTTGCATCTCGCGCCCCCGCACACGCGCAGGTGAGAGCTTGCCCTGCAAGCTGGCGAGGGAGGCGTCGAGTTGTCGTGCCGCAGCCTTGACGGCGTCGATACTGTCACTACTGGCACGGTGTATCGCGACAAGCCCCGACTCGATGGCCTCCCCGTCCGCGGGTGATACCGCGCGCGCCAGTGCCATCGACATGACCAGCGTGCCGTCATGGACGAATGGCTCACCCGGACCGACGCCACCATGTCGCGGCAGCGGCCGCCATTGCACCGTCTTCATTGAGCGGTGGCAGGCATGGCAGTCGTAAAGCGCGAGTTCCGGGAACATCCCGTCGCCATCGAATGTACCGCTGTTGATCAACGCAAGTCGCTGGCGGCTCTCCACAAGCAATCCGGCGGCCCAGGTGTAGGCATGATTAACACTGCCTTTACGCTCGCGATAGTCGGCATC
>CAZKZE010000072.1:0-16523 GCA_964557165.1 uncultured Woeseiaceae bacterium | reverse complement strand
GCCTCGCCCCGGAATTTCGCGATCGACCGCATGATCTCGATGAACGTCTCCTGCACGAGATCTTCAGCGTGCGCAGGTACTCTGGTGAATCGCAGGCAGATCGAGTAGACCGGCGCTGAAAAGGCCCGGTAGATGATCTCGTGCGCCTTCGCGTCACCATTGGCCGCCCGCTTGATGATCCCGGGGTCAATGTCGATGTCAGCGAATTTGCTCATATCTGCCATCTTAGATGCATATCGGTGCCAAAGGGTCGCAAGGCGACGAATCCCCGCATATACTGTGCGCCTTTCGACCAGGGCGCAGCCGAAATCCGGCCCGCCCTGGCAAGCCGGGATGGCGGAACTGGTAGACGCGCCGGATTCAAAATCCGGTTTCCGAAAGGAAGTGGGGGTTCGATTCCCCCTCCCGGCACCAACCTTCAGTGTTAGCAGGCCCCAGATGAATTACTGTTCCAGCTGCGGTGGCACAGTGAGCCTCCGCGTCCCGAAGGACGACAATCGCGAACGGCATATCTGCGACGATTGCGGCGTCGTGCACTACCGGAATCCCCTGGTCGTTGTCGGCTGTGTCGTCGAGCAGGACGGCAAGATCCTGTTGTGCAAACGTTCGATCGAGCCGCGCTATGGATATTGGACCGTGCCAGCCGGCTTCATGGAGTTGGGCGAGACCACCGCGGGAGGTGCTGCCCGGGAAACACTCGAAGAGGCACTCGCCACGGTTGAGCTCGGACACCTGTTCGCGCTGGTCGACGTCGTCGACGCCGGCCAGGTACACCTTTTCTATACGGGCAAACTGGTTGGCGACTATGGTGCGGGCGAGGAATCGCTCGACGCAGCGCTATTCAGCGAGGATGAGATCCCCTGGGACGACATTGCGTTCCAGAGCGGCACGTTTGCATTGCAGAAGTACTTCGAGGACCGCGGCACCAATAACGGCGTGCACGTTCACGAACTGCGACGCTCGCGGTCCTGATTTCGACTAGTTAGGGCCGGAACCCTCGATCCGCATGGCAAGCCCTTCGGGCGACAGGTAGCCACCAATCAGCGTGCCATCTTCAAGGACGATCGCCGGTGTACCCGTGAGGCCAATGTCCCGCCCCAGTGAGTAATGCTCTGTCAATGTGTCGCTCTTGCATTTCGTGGTCTTGAATTCGCGGTCCAGCTTGGCAGCCGTCAGTGCCGAGCCACGATCGCTCGCACACAACACATCTTCCGACGTTGTCCACGCTCTCGAGGCGGGACCATTGCGCGGGTACAGCACGTAACGAACCTCGATGCCAAGGTCCATGTAGCCATCGATCTGGGCGTGGAGCTTGCGGCAGTAGCTGCAATCGACGTCGGTAAACACGGTCACGGTGTGTTTCACGTCGACCGGCGAAAACAGGATGACGTCGTCATTGTCCACTGTCGAGATGAGTTCGCGGCGTGAATTTGAACGGGCCTCTTCGCTCAGGTTGACCTGGGACTCGAGGTCGATGAGATCGCCCTGCAACAGGTAGTGCCCATCATCCGAGATGTAGGCAACAACCGACCCCTTGTGCACCGTGTACCAACCTTCGATGGGGCTGGGGCCTACGTCCTCTGGCTCGATGAAGGCAAACATCTCGGAGACTTTCGCTCGAACTGCCTCGAGTTTCGGGTCAGTTTCGGCGGCGAGTGAATTCGCGGCAAACAGAAGTACGGTGGTGGCTACAAGCAACCGTATATGGGTAATCAGTGTTCGGCTCATCATCGGGTCCCAGGGAAAAGCGCGGCAAGTTTAACAAAGAGACCCGCTAACGGGGTGTTTTGTTGCACAAGATTTCGGGATCAGAGGGCCCTACCCGCGTGGATGATGCTCGCCGTGCAGGTCCTTGAGGCGCTCCCGTGCCACGTGCGTGTAGATCTGGGTCGTCGAGAGGTCGCTGTGCCCCAGCAACATCTGCACAACCCGGAGATCGGCACCGCGATTCAGGAGGTGTGTCGCGAACGCATGGCGCAGGCTGTGCGGCGACATCTTCTTGCGAACGCCGGCTTTCTCAGCGTAGCGCTTGATGATGTGCCAGAAAGCCTGGCGAGTCATGCGGTCGCCGCGGCGTGTCGGGAACAGGTAGTCCGTCTGGCGCTCGAGCAGGATTTCCATCCGCGGGCCGTTGATGAACTCCTTGATCCAGCGCTGCGACTCTTCGCCGAGCGGAATCAGGCGTTCGCGATCGCCCTTGCCGACGATGCGCAGTACGCCCTGGTTGAAATTAATCTGCGATTGCTTGAGGTTAATCAGCTCCGAAACGCGCAGACCTGTCGCGTACAGCAGCTCGAGCATGGCGCGATCGCGATGGCCGAGCGGCTCATCGGTGTTCGGGGCATTCAGCAGCGCGTCGACCTCTTCCTCAGAAAGGGACTTGGGCAGCGAGCGGCCAATACGCGGCATTTCGATATCTGCGGTCGGGTCGGAATCCCGCATGCCCTCACGCATGATGTAGCGGAAGAAACGGCGGAAACTGGACAACTGGCGAGCAGTCGAACGTGGCTTCGCGCCCGCCTCGACGCGCTTGGCGATGAAATCGAGCAGGTCTGCCTTATCTGCCTGTTCAATGGACTTGTCGTTCTCCGACAGCCCGCGACCGAGCGTCATGAGATCAGCACGGTAAGCACCGAGCGTGTTCTTCGACAGACCACGCTCCATCCAGATAGCGTCGAGAAAACGGTCCACAAGCTCCTCCGAGCGTTGTACCATTTTCGAATCCGGCGTGTTTTGTTTGTTGCTGCTGCCCATAAAGTTCATTTTCCAGTGTCGCGCAATCCTTCGCGGCGACGATTGCCTTTCCCAACCAGCGCTTGCTGCTGGTAGTATACCGATTGGTAAATTTCGCCAAGCAACGGATTTTTCAAGGATTTGAGTATGCTGGCGCAGCTTTGGGACCGGCGTGACCGCTGTCACATATTAAGGAAGGCGTTAACATAAAGTGAACTGGGTCACAAAATTGCTGGCTGCCCTCTGGGGCATCTTCGCCTGGCTCTGCCTCGGGCTGCTGGTCCTTTTTATGCTGGTTGTCGTCCTGGTCGTACCCGGCGCCGACCGCCGGCAAAAGCTCGCCACATGGTCAGCGAGGATGGCCTTCGTCCTGCCGATGGTCGGCGTACGCGTCAGGGGGATGGACAACCTTCCCACCTACGATTGCGTGGTTGTCGCTAATCACGCCAGCTACGTCGACGGTATCCTGCTCAAAGGATACTTGCCCTGGCGGTTCAATTTTGTGATCAAAGGCGAAATGCGGGACTTTGCCCCCGCACATTTCCTTTTGCGCCGTTCTGGCGCGAAGTTCGTGGAACGCTCGGATATCAAAGGCAGCACCCGGGACGCCCGGCAGATCGTCAAAGCCGCGCTGGAGGGAGAATCCCTCGGGTTCTTCCCGGAAGGGACGTTTCAGGAGGAACCCGGGCTCCTTCGTTTTCGGGCCGGTGCTTTTGTGGCGGCCACCAAGAGCGAAATGCCGGTCGTGCCGATCGCGATTGGCGGTTCCCGCTACATGCTGCCGGCCGGGCGCCTGCTACCGCGGCGCGGTCCCCTGACCATCGATATCCTGCCTGCCATCGCACCAGGCGATCCGGATTTCGAGACAAGTCGTAGGCTTGCGGATGCCGCTCGCCGCCGAATTCTCGGGGTTCTTGACGAACCCGACCTGCTCGACCAGGACGATGACCAGGACCAGGACCAGGCCTAACTAATACGTAGTATTGCGCCACGCCGGGAATTGCAGGAAAGTACTCGCCCGTCCCGGATACAACCCGGGTTTGGAGTATTCAAGTATGAGTTCGGACGCAGTGGTCATTGTTGCCGCAAAACGGACGCCGATCGGCGCGTTTCTGGGTGCCCTGAGTGGCGCCACATCCCCGCAGCTGGGCGCCGCGGCCATCAAGGGTGCCATCGACGCGAGCGGCATTGACGGCGCCGACGTTGATCGCGTCCTGATGGGCTGCGTATTGCCCGCCGGTCTCGGCCAGGCACCAGCCCGCCAGGCTGCGCTCGGCGCGGGGCTGCCCGAGGGCGTTCCCTGCATTACGGTCAACAAGATGTGCGGCTCGGGACTCGAGTCCATCATCCTGGCGCACGACATGATCAGGGCGGGAAGCGCCGGCATCGTCGTGGCCGGCGGCCTCGAATCGATGAGCAACGCTCCCTACATGCTGCCGAAAGCTCGCAGTGGCATGCGCATGGGCGAGCAGCAGGCACTCGACCACATGTTCACGGACGGCCTGCAGGACCCCTACTCGGGCGAGATGATGGGCCATTTCGCGCAGGTCACGGCCGACAAATACGGGTTCACACGGGAGGAGATGGATGCCTTCGCGACAGAATCCGCGACTCGCGCACAACGCGCGGTCTCGGACGGTTCCTTTGTCGACGAGATCACGCCCGTCACCATCAGTTCACGTCGCGGCGACGTGACGGTGGAACAGGACGAGACCCCGGGCCTGGTCAGCGTCGACAAGATTCCGAAGCTGCGTCCCGCATTCCGTAAGGACGGCACCGTTACGGCTGCCACGTCGTCGTCCATTTCTGATGGCGCCGCCGCGGTCGTCATGATGAGCGCGGCAGAGGCGAAGAACCGTGGCCTGGAGCCAATCGCTAAGATCGTCGCTCACTCGGCGTTTGCACACGAGCCTGCGTGGTTCACGACGGCGCCGGTCTATGCGCTCAAGAAACTTCACGAGGCCCTCGGCTGGACACCGGACGATGTTGATCTCTACGAAATCAACGAGGCGTTTGCCGTTGTGACAATGGCCGCGCTGCGGGATGTCAGCATTGCGCACGATAAGGTCAACGTCAATGGCGGTGCCTGCGCTCTCGGCCATCCCATTGGTGCAACAGGTTGCCGTATCTCGGTCACGCTGTTACACGCGCTCCAGGCGCGCGGGCTCAAGCGGGGAATCGCCACACAATGCATCGGCGGCGGTGAAGCCACAGCCGTTGCCTACGAAATTCTTTAGGAGAGAGACTGTTGAAACTGTCAGAAGCGAAAGCCGTCATCACGGGCGGTGCATCGGGCCTCGGATTTGCGACGGCACAGCGCATCATCGATGCGGGCGGCCAGGTCGTCCTGCTCGACATCAACGATGAACTCGGCGGTGAGAGTGCGGCTCAACTCGGCGAGCGTGCGTCATACATCAACACCGATGTTGCGAATGAAGATTCGGTCCAGGCGGCGATGCAACAGGCGAAAGCGACGATGGGTGGTATCACATTGGCCGTGAAC
Source organism: uncultured Woeseiaceae bacterium (assembly GCA_964557165.1). Lineage (GTDB taxonomy): Bacteria > Pseudomonadota > Gammaproteobacteria > Steroidobacterales > Woeseiaceae > UBA1847. The sequence continues at coordinate 11,287 of CAZKZE010000072.1, read as the reverse complement.
TGTGCCGGCGTTGCTAATGCGGGCCGTGCACTGGGTCGCGAAGGGCCATGGCCGTCCGCGAATTTCAATCGGGTCATCCAGATCAACCTGGTCGGCACATTCAATGTGACCAAGGAAGCCGCCGCGATCATGAATGAAAACGAACCGGCCGAGGACGGCGAGCGCGGCGTAATTGTAAGTACCGCGTCCATCGCGGCTTTCGAGGGCCAGATCGGCCAGGCTGCCTACGCGGCTTCGAAGGGTGGCGTGCATGCCATGATGCTGCCACTGGCGCGCGAATTCGCCGCATTCGGAATCCGCGTGAACACGATTGCGCCGGGCATCATGCTAACGCCGATGATGGCGGGAATGACGCAGGAGGTTCAGGACTCACTGGCTGCGCAGGTCCCGTTCCCACAGCGTCTCGGGCATCCCGATGAGTACGCGAGTACCGTGCAGTACATCTACGAGACGACCTACGTCAACAGCGAGACAATTCGCTGTGATGGCGCCATAAGGATGCAGGCCAAGTAAAAGGGTGCCAGTCACCTTATATCCAGTCTAAGGTGACTGACACCTTTAGACTGGATATAAGGTGACTGGCACCAAATGGCTTACATGTTCGCGTAGTTCGGTCCGCCGCCGCCTTCGGGCACTGCCCACACAATGTTTTGTTGCGGATCCTTGATTTCGCAGGTTTTGCAGTGCACGCAATTCGCCGCGTTGATCTGGAAAACCGGTTTACCGCCCTCTTCCACTATTTCGTAGACGCCTGCCGGGCAGTAGCGCTGCGCCGGCTCGTCGAACTCGGGAAGGTTGTACGAGACCGGAATAGCCTCATCCTTGAGCTTCAGGTGTGACGGCTGGTCTTCCTCGTGGTTCGTACTCGAGAGAAATACCGACGACAGCTTGTCGAATGTAATCACCCCATCCGGTTTCGGGTATTCGATCGGTGTCGCGTCCGACGCCCGGTCCAGCGACTCATGATCCGGTTCCGGGTTGCGCCATGTGAACGGGAGTTTGCCGAAAAACAGGTTCTGGTCGATGAACGCAAAAACGGCGCCGAAAAACATGCCTAGCTTGTGCAGGCCCGGGCCGAAGTTGCGGCCCTGGTGCAATTCCTTGTAAACCCACGATGCGTTGACGCTCTCTTCGTAATCACCGAGTTCCGCCTGGCCCTGGTCGCCCGCCGCCAGTGCCTTCTGAATGCTCTCGGCCGCCAGCATGCCGGTCTTGATCGCCGTGTGCGCACCTTTGATCTTTACGCCATTCAGAAAGCCCGCACCGCAACCAACGAGCATGCCGCCAGGGAACGCGAGCTTCGGGAGTGACTGCAGACCGCCCTTGTTGACAGCACGAGCACCGTACGCGATGCGCTTGCCGCCGTCGAGGTAGCGGCGGATCTTCGGATGCAGCTTCCAGCGCTGGAATTCATCGAACGTCGAGAGGTGCGGATTCCGGTAGTTCAGCGCGATGATCAATCCCAGGTAGACCCGGTTGTTCGCTGCGTGGTAGAGAAAGCCGCCACCTTCGGTGTGATTGTCGAGCGGCCAACCGGTTGTATGCACGACCAGCCCCTCCTCGTGCCGCTCGGGCTCGATCTCCCAGACTTCCTTGATACCGATTCCATAGTGCTGCGGGTCAGCATCTTCACGCAGATTGAATTTGCGCATGACCTCTTCGCTCAGGTTGCCGCGCACGCCTTCCGCGAGAATCGTGTACTTGCCGAGGAGTTCGTAGCCCGGCGTGAACGAGTCTTTCTTCACACCGTCTTTGCCCACGCCCAGGTCGCTTGTAGCCACGCCGGTCACTCGGCCATCGGCGTCGTAGAGCACTTCCGAAGCGGCAAAACCCGGAAATATATTGACGCCCATTCCCTCGGCCTGCTCGGCGAGCCACTGGCACAATTGCCCGAGGCTGATGATGTAGTTGCCATGGTTGTGCATTGGACGTGGCAGGAAGATGCCCGGCACAGGCATCGCACCGGTGGCGCTGGTCAGGTAGTGCACACGATCGCCTGTACATTCAGTCTTGACCGGAGCGCCTTTTCCTTTCCAGTCGGGGATGAGTTCGTTCAGACCGCTCGGTTCGAATACATTGCCCGAAAGAATATGGGCGCCGATCTCCGAGCCTTTTTCAACGACAACCACAGACAGGCTTTCATCGAGCTGCAGCAGGCGAATTGCGGCAGCCAACCCGGCCGGGCCGCCACCGACGATCACGACGTCGAACTCCATCGACTCGCGTTCATACTCTTCAGACATGGTCCCCGGCACTCCTGTTGTTCTTGGACGTATCTTAGCAGGCATGTAATCTTGCCGTGGCGCAGTGGGTCTGCAAATACAGCAATGAGGGTAGTTTGAAAATTCGCGAAGCCTACGAAGACAGTCTTAACCGAGACGGACATGCCGAAGACGCTGCCCAACTTGATGCAATTGCACGCTTCGAGGACCTGCAACAGCGAATCACCTCGCAACAGCCCCTCAAGAACAGAATGCGCGCAATTCTCTTCCGCAGCGAATCTCGCGAGGCCGTGCGCGGCATCTATCTCTGGGGCGGTGTGGGCCGCGGCAAGACATTCCTGATGGACCTGTTTTTCGAGAGCCTGGCGATCAGGGAAAAACGTCGCGTCCATTTTCATCGCATGATGCACGAGGTGCATGACCGCCTGAAAGCGATGAGCCCTGTCGAGAATCCACTCGACAAGGTGGCAGAAGGCATAGCGGAGAAGACTCGCGTCCTGTGTTTCGATGAGTTCTTTGTCAGCGATATCGGGGACGCGATGATCCTGGCCGGATTGCTGGATGGCCTTTTCACTCGGGGCGTCACACTCGTGGCCACCTCCAATTCGCGGCCGGAAGACCTGTACAAGGACGGACTGCAACGACAACGCTTTCTGCCGGCCATCGAACTGCTCAATGAGTACACGGATGTCATCAACATGGATGGCGGTACCGATTACCGCCTACGGTTGCTGCAAAAGGCCGGCACCTACCTGTCGCCGGACGACGAGGCCGCGGCGAAGAAGCTTGACTACTTCTTTGACGAATCGGCCACGACGCGGGTCGAGACCGACGCGGACCTCGAGATCAATGCCCGCAACATTCGCGCCCGGCGCTGTGCAAAAGGCGTCGCCTGGTTCCGCTTCGATGATATCTGTGACGGCCCGCGCAGCCAGGCCGACTACATCGAAATCGCGCGCTGGTATCCATCAGTCATCATCTCCGGTGTACCCCGGTTCGACGCAACGCATGATGACCAGGCCCGACGTTTTGTTTCACTGGTCGACGAGTTCTACGACCGGCGAGTAAAACTGATCCTGTCGGCCGACGTCGATGTTCAGAATCTCTACACGGGCAAGCGACTGTCATTCGAGTTTGACCGTACGATCAGCCGGCTGATCGAAATGCAGTCCACCGAGTATCTCGCCCTGCCGCACCTTGCGTGATAAGTTCACACGATGACCGACGAACTGAAACTTGAGGATTTCATGCCGTATCGGCTGGCGGTGCTGTCCAATACCGTCAGTACCACGGTCGCGCGTGCCTACGACAAGCGCTTCAGTGTCTCGATACCCGAGTGGCGCGTGATCGCTGTGCTGGGTCGCTTTCCCGGCTTGTCAGCTGTCGAGGTCGCAGAGCGTACGCTTATGGATAAGGTTGCTGTGAGCCGGGCAGTCACCAAGCTCATCAAAAACGGCCGTATTGATCGCGAATTCGCCGATGCTGACAAGCGTCGCTCAATCCTCAACCTCTCCGAGGACGGCAAGAGGCTGCACGATGAGATCGCGGAACTGGCGCTTGGCTTCGAGCGCGACCTGCTCGAGGGATTGTCTGCCGAGGAACTCGACCAGCTAAACAGCATCATGGAGCGGCTGCTCGCCCGGGCCCGCCTGATCGGCACGCCCTAGTCTCGATCTTTCAGGCGTCGGTGCCGATCTCGGTACGAACCCTGAGCAACTCCGGGAAGAAAGTGAAATCCAGCGCCTTCTTGAGGAACGCGACCCCCGACGATCCGCCCGATCCGGGTTTGTGACCGATAATGCGCTCGACCGTTTTCATATGGTGGAAGCGCCAGAACTGGAAATTGTTCGCAATGTCCATGAGCGCTTCGCAGGTTTCGTAGCGCGACCAGTACTTGCTCCGGTCTTCATAAATCGAGCGCAGGACGGCAACGACATCGTCGTCGTCCTCACGCTGCACGCTGAAATCACGATCGATGACCCGGTCGGGAATCGGCATGCCCCGCCGCCCCAGGTGCATCAGGAACTCGTCGTACAGACTTGGCGAGTTCAGAGCCTCCTCGAGTCGCGCGTACCAGTCCGGCTGGTGCTCGTAATAGGGCATCATCCGGCGGCTCTTGTTGCCGAGTACGAATTCAAGAATGCGGTATTGCGCTGACTGAAATCCGGAGGCTTTGCCAAAGACGTGGCGAAACTCGACGTATTCACTCGGCGTCAGCGTATCGAGCACCTGCCACTGGTTGTACAGCTGGCTCTGGATCTGCCGGACTCGAGCGAGGTTCTTGACCGCCTCGGGCAATCGGTCCTGCCGCATGAAGCGAATAGCGCCGGCAACCTCGTGGATTACGAGCTTGATCCAGAGCTCGGCGACCTGGTGCTGAATGATGAACAGCATCTCGTCATGATGCGGCGGATCGCTCAGTGGCGTTTGGGCCGTCAGCAGCTGGTCGAGGCACAGATACCCCGTGTAATCGTCGTCGCGCGACAGGTCCGAATGGATGGATTCTTCCAACTGTCTTTTTTTCATTGTGGGGGTCTAATCACTATGTCCGTGGGTGACATTGTAGGCTAAAATCTCGGCTCCCGGGCCGGCTGTACCCACCAAGGCAATCACAGTGACAACAAAAGCAAATCGGCGTAGTGGCGATGGCAGACAAGACATCATCGACGCTGTCCTCTCGTCGCCAGTCAGTTCCAAATCTCTCAAGAAGAAAGCGGACATCAAGCGATACCTCGAGCAGTATTTCGCCGACGTTCCGTTCGAGGATCTCGAAGGGCGGTCTCCGCAGGTCATGGCGCGTGTCTCGCTCGATCACCTCGAGTTTGGCGCCACGCGGAAGCCCGGTCAGGCGCTCCTGCGGATCTTCAACCCTGATGAGAAGGGGCACGGCTATACCTCGGCGTTTACCTTTGTGGAGATGATCAACGACGACATGCCGTTCCTCGTCGACTCGGTCGCCGCTGCGATCAATCATCGAGGCCTTGCTGTCCAGATTACTGTCCATCCGATCATCTCGGTTCGACGCGACAAGTCCGGCAAGCTCCTGTCGATTGTCGGAGCGGACAACAAGGACGCGTACCCGGAATCCTTCATTCGCTTTGGCGTAACCCGCGAGACCGACCCGCAGGCACTCAAGCTCCTGGGTAAGGAGATCAAGAAGGTCCTTTCGGATGTGCGTGTGGCTGTGCGCGACTGGAGCAAGATGCGCGAGCGCATGCAGGAGACGCGCGAGCTCCTCGAATACGGGCCGAAGGGCGCCGACCCCCTGGTGCGATCTGAGAGCCAGGCGCTGCTCGACTGGATGGCCGACGATCACTTTACCTTCCTCGGCTACCGCGAGTACAAATTATCGAAACGTGGCAAGCGCACGTTCCTGAACACGGTAAAGGGCAGCGGCCTTGGCATCCTCGGTCGCGATACCGACGCGCACAAGCCGACTGAACTGACGGCCGAGATGCAGCGCCTGACGCGCTCCCGCGATTGGCTGATTCTGACCAAGGCAAACTCACGGTCTACCGTGCATCGTTCAGCCTTCCTCGACTATGTGGGCGTAAAAATTTACGACGACAAGGGCAACGTCGTCGGTGAACACCGCTTTATCGGCCTGCTCACCTCGATCGCCTACAGCGAAAGCCCGATGGAAATTCCGTTCGTCCGGCACAAGATCCGCAAAGTGTTTGAACGCGCAAATGTCGATGAATCCGGCCACCGCGGCAAGGCCCTGTTGCATATCATCGAGACGTATCCGCGCGAAGAGCTGTTCCAGAGTTCCGTTCAGGATCTCACGCGGACGACCGTTGGCATCCTCAATCTCCAGGACCGCCAGCGCGTCAGACTGTTCCTGCGGCATGATCCCTTCAAACGGTTCTTCTCGTGCCTGGTCTTTGTGCCACGCGAGAAGTACACGACAGCTGTGCGACGCAAGATCGAGGCACTGCTTACAGACGCGTTTGGCGGGATCTCCGTCGACTCTGCGGTCCAGATTTCCGGCTCGGCGCTAGCCCGAGTGCATATCATCGTGCGAACCCATGAAGGGGAGCGTCCGCGCGTAAGCATTGACAAGATCGAGCAGGACCTCGCCGAACTCGTCGTCACGTGGTCGGACCGCCTGCGCGCCAAACTGCTGGATCGATTCGGCACCGATGACGGGGCCAGCTTGTTCCGAGCGTATGGCAATATCTTCCCGGCCGGCTACCAGGAAGACACGCTGCCCAAGGAAGCCTGCTCGGACATTCGCACGATTGATGACATGTTGCGCGCCGGTGTCTCGCGCAGCGTCGATCTGTACCAGGCCGACAACCTTGACCCGGGCGACATGCGCTTCATCGTTTACAGCGTCGATGAACCCATTCCGTTGTCGGACGCGTTGCCTATTCTTGAGGAGATGGGATGCGCGGTCTACACAGAGCATCCTTACGAAGCGAAGCTGCCGACAGGCCAGTCATTCTGGCTGCAGGACTTCCACCTGCGGCACGAGAGCGGCACGGCGATTGACGTCGAAGCTGTGTCGGAGCGCTTTGAAGAGTGCTTCATGGCCGTTCTCGCGGGCGACGCCGAAGACGACGAGCTAAACCGCCTGGTCGTCGCTGCCGAGCTTCATTGGCGGCAGGTCGCCCTGATACGAACCTATGCCAAACATATTCTGCAACTCGGCGTGCCTTTCAGTCAGTCCTATATGGCTGACGTTCTGGTCGCTCACTCCGACCTCACGCGAGCGTTGCTACGGCAATTTGAATTACAGTTCGATCCCGATATTTCCGCTGCCAGGCGCAAGCGCGAGACCAAGGCAATTCTCCGCAAGGTCCAGCTTGGTCTCCGTAAGGCGCGTAACGTCGACGAAGATCGCATCCTGACTGCCTTTGCCGGCGGCATCGAGGCGACGCTTCGAAGCAACTACTTCCAGACCGTCGATGGCCAGCCTAAGAGCTACATTTCGATCAAGCTCGATCCGTCGAGGCTTCCCGAAATCCCGCTGCCGAAGCCGAAGTACGAGGTATTCGTCTATTCGCCCGAGGTCGAAGGCGTGCATCTTCGCGGCGGCGACGTCGCGCGCGGCGGCTTGCGCTGGTCGGACCGGCGTGAGGACTTCCGCACCGAAGTGCTTGGCTTGATGAAAGCCCAGATCGTCAAGAATACGGTCATCGTGCCGACGGGCGCCAAGGGCGGCTTTTTCCCGAAACGCGCCCCCGCGGACGATCGCGACTCGATCTTCGCGAATGGTGTGCACTGCTACAAGATGTTCATTCGCGGGCTCCTGGACCTGACCGACAACGTCGTTGACGACGAGGTCGTCACGCCCGAGGGCATCGTGCGGCGTGATGGCGACGACCCGTATCTCGTCGTAGCAGCCGACAAGGGCACGGCATCGTTCTCCGACATCGCCAACGGCCTTTCCGCCGAGTATGACTTCTGGCTCGATGACGCGTTCGCATCGGGCGGATCGGCCGGATACGACCATAAGAAGATGGGTATTACGGCGAAAGGTGCGTGGGAAGCTGTCAAACGGCATTTCCACGAACAGGGCCTGAATACCCAGAACGACCCGTTCACAGTCGCCGGCATCGGCGACATGAGCGGCGACGTCTTCGGCAATGGCATGTTGCTGTCACGCAAGATCAAGCTCGTCGCGGCGTTCAACCATCGCCGCATTTTCCTGGACCCGACGCCGGACATCGTATCGAGCTACAAGGAACGGCAACGCCTGTTCCGCAAGAAAGGATCGACCTGGGATGATTACGACGAGTCGCTGATTTCCAAGGGCGGCGGCGTCTTCTCGCGCCAGGCCAAGACCATTCGACTCAGTAACGAGGCGCGCAAGCTCCTCGATATTGAAGACACGTCGCTGCAACCGAACGAGTTGGTTAATGCCATTCTCAAAATGCCCGTGGACCTGCTCTGGAATGGCGGCATCGGTACCTACGTCAAGGCGAGTAGCGAAGGCCATTCCGATGTTGGCGACCGCAGCAATGACGCGGTACGTGTCGACGCCGACGAGCTGCGCTGCAGGGTTATCGGTGAAGGCGGAAATCTCGGACTAACGCAACGTGCGCGCGTCGAATACAGTCAACTTGGCGGGCGGATCAACACCGACTTCATCGACAACTCCGGCGGTGTCGACAGTTCGGACCGAGAAGTCAACATCAAGATCCTGCTAAGTGCAGTGACCAAGCAGAAAGGCATGTCACGTGCGACGCGCAATGAGCTACTGGCGTCGATGACAGACGACGTTGCGAATCTTGTGCTACGCAACAACTACCTGCAGACGCAGGCCATCAGCATGAGCGAGATGCTGTCAGCCGATCGCCTCGATGAACTCGCACGACTGATTGCAGACCTCGAAGAAACCGGCGAGCTGGACCGGGCACTCGAATTCCTGCCAGACGAATCGGAAATCGAAGATCGGCGAATTCGCAAGCAAGGCCTTACTCGTCCGGAATTGGCGGTCGTATTGAGTTACGCCAAGATCAACCTCTACAACGGCCTGATCGCGTCGAATGCATCGCTGGAAGACTTCCTGAAGATCGACCCGCAACGCTATTTTCCGGATATTCTGCGCCGACGCTATTTGGACCTGATTGCCGAACACCGCCTCAGTCGCCAGATACTCGCGACACTGATCGCCAACGACATCGTCAATCGCATGGGGCCGGCATTCGTCAAGCGTACCCAGGCCGACACCGACGCGAGCATCATCACGATCGCGCGCGCCTACGAGACTGCGCGTATCATCTGCCGGGCGCGACCGATGCTCAAGGAAATCGAGTCGCTTGATCACGCCATTCCCGCCAGGGCACAGATGCTCATGATGTTCGAGATCAGCCGCACGTTGCGCCACGCTTGCAACTGGCTCATTGAGCAATACGGTGAAGAGCTCGATATCGTCAAGGCTGTCGACCGACTCAAGGATGGCATGCGGCGCGTCTACAAACGCTCGAGCAGTTACGTATCCCGTGCCGCGCATGCGCGCATGGAGAAATCGCAGGTCGAATGGATGTCGATGGGCGTGCCGGAGAAACTCGCGCACAGCGTCGCATTGCTCACGTTGACTCGTGCGGCGCTCGATATCGTCGACGTCGCCGCAGAGCGCCGCCGCGATGTAATCGACTCGGCAAGGCTATACGCGAAGTTCAACGACGAGCTCGGGCTGTTTTGGCTACACGATTCCGCCGAAGATCTCGAGGTCGATGGTCGCTGGCAGGCGCAGGCCCGCAGCAATTTACGCGATGAAATTTATCAGCTGCGCCGCGAACTCGCGCTGAGCCAGCTCAGGCAACGCAGCAAACGGGATCCGCGCGAGGTTGTCGATAGATGGCTGAAGAGCCACGCAGTCGAAGTGGCCAAGTACAAGAATACGATCGAGGAAATGAAGCTCCGCGGCGAAGTCGACTTTGCGAAGCTCTCGGTCGCGGCCCAGGAACTGAAAGAACTGATATCGCGCTAACGATCTAATCAACTGGAGAAGAAATGGCTGGCAAGCTCGTTCTCTGCCGTCACGGCCAGAGCGACTGGAACCTCAGGAACCTGTTTACAGGTTGGAAGGACGTCGATCTCACCGAGAAAGGCAACACGGAAGCAATCGCGGCGGGAGAACTTCTCAGGGAGCTCGGCTACGACTTCGACATCGCCTACACGTCGGTGCTGAAGCGGGCCATCCGAACGCTCTGGCACATCCAGGACCAAATGGACCTGATGTGGATTCCGGTCGTTCGCGACTGGCGCCTGAACGAACGCCACTACGGCGCGCTGCAGGGACTTAACAAAGGGGAAACGGCCGCCAAGTACGGTGACGACCAGGTGCATATCTGGCGGCGCAGCTACGACATTCCGCCCCCGGAGATGGCGCTCGACGACGAGAGTCACCCGGTTCATGATCCCCGCTATGCTGGCATCGACGGGTTACCGGGATCCGAGTCGCTCAAACTCACACTCGAGCGTGTCCTGCCCTGCTGGAACGATGTGATTGCACCCGACCTCCGGGCAGGCAAGAACGTCCTGATCGCCGCGCATGGCAACAGCCTGCGCGCACTCGTCAAGATGCTGGACGAGATCTCCGACGAGGAAATAACGGGCTTCAATATCCCGACCGGCGTGCCGCTGGCCTACGAACTCGATAACGATCTGAAACCGATCTCCCGGGAATTCCTTGGCGATCCCGAAGCAATAGCCAAGGCCGCTGCCGCCGTTGCCGCCCAGGGTAAAGCGCAGTGATCTACTCGCTTGGCGACCGCAGCAACATCCAGGACGGCTGCGTGCTGCACGGCTGCACGATCGGCGACAACACGTCGATTGGAATCGGCAGTACAGTTCTCAACGGCGCGAAGATCGGCAATAACTGCGTCGTCGGGGCACACGCGCTCGTCACCGAGAACAGGACCTTTCCCGACGGGTCGTTGATCCTGGGAGCCCCGGCCAAAGCGGTACGAGAATTGAGCGAAGAGGAAATCGCCCAGGTGCGCTGGTCGGCCGACGTGTACGTGAAGAACGCGGAGCGGTTTAACTCAGGCTTGCTCGCGCGGGTCTGACCGCTTGCGAACCTTGCTCGGGTCGATCACTCGAATCAGACCCTCCTGCGTCGTCGATGCCACGAGCGTGCCGTCCTGAGTGAAGAACTTGCCGCTCGCATATCCCCGCCCGCCCGAAGCATTCGTACTCTCCATTGAGTAAAGCAGCCACTCGTCCATGCGAAACGCCCGATGGAACCACAACGCGTGATCGAGGCTGGCGAGAATGACGATGCCGCGTGTGAACGGCAAGGCATGGGGAAGCGTCGAGGTTGCCAGTAACTCGAAGTCGGATACGTAGGCGAGCAGGTTCTGATGCAGCACTGTTTCATCGGACAACGCATCGACCGTACGGATCCAGACATTCTTGAACGGCGGCAACTTCGTTGGCTCATCGAAATTCAACGTTTCCACAGGACGAAACTCGAACGGCCGGTCATCGGTCATGAAGCGCCGTAACTTGATCGGAATCTTGTCGAGCACGTCGGCGGCCAGGTGCGTCAGGTCCTTGAGACCATCGGGCGCCGGTACATCCGGCATGTCCGCCTGGTGTGACAGGCCTTC
>CAZKZE010000071.1:0-16608 GCA_964557165.1 uncultured Woeseiaceae bacterium | reverse complement strand
CGCGGTATGATCAAGTCGCAGGACGCTGGCGCAACAGGTGTACGCGTCAAGGCCGACGCGCCGTTGGCCGAGATGTTCGGCTACATCGGTCACCTGCGTACGCTGACCTCAGGTCGTGGCCAGTTCTCGATGGAATTCTCGCACTACGCGGCCACTCCGGCCAACGTGGCCGAGGAAGTCATCAGGGAAGCGCAGGAGCGCAAGGCCAACAAATAAGTCTCTGGAAGTGATCAGGCGTCGACGCACCTCGATGTGCGGTGGTGCCAGATCAATCAAGTGACGGTACGGGCCCCTCTGGGGCCCGTATATTTTTGCTCGCACGAACCGCGTCATAGCTGAAGAAGGCAACTGCCGCCCAGATGAATCCGAAGCACACGAGGTGTGCCGGCGTGAGCTTCTCACCGTAATAGAGTCCCGTGAAGAACTGCAGGGTCGGTGCTAGAAACTGCATAAACCCGATCGTAGTAAGCGACAGGCGTTTCGCCGAGATAGCGAACAACAGCAATGGCATTACCGTGATCGGACCGCCCAGCATGAGTAACGCAGATAAACCCGTATCACCAGCGGCGAATGAGGCCTGGTTAGTTGCCACCAGGACCAGCAACCACGCGAGCGCGAACGGGAACAACATCGTCGTTTCGACAAACAGGCCAGGCATGGCCCCAATTGCCACCTGCTTCCGGATGACACCGTAGGTCGTAAACAAGGCGGCAAGGGACAAAGCGACCCACGGGAAAATACCGCCGCTGAACGTTAGATAGGCCACGCCGATTGACGCAAGTACCACCGCGACGATCTGGAATCTGCGCAGGCGCTCGCCAAGCACCGCAACCCCGACAGCGACGTACATCAAAGGGTTGATGTAGTAACCCAGGCTCGCCTCGAAAATTCGCTCGTTTTGAACGGCCCAGATGTAGATCAACCAGTTGACCGAAATACAGAGTGCGGCGAGCGCCAACCAGAACAGCATAGTTCGGTCAACGAAGGCTGCGCGAACGTCGCGCCACTGGCGACGCGCCATGATGATCAGCGCACCGAATGGCACCGCCCACACTACCCTGTGTACGAGCACCTCGGTAGGCGCGACCATCTCGATCCACTTGAAATAGACCGGAAAGACGCCCCACATCGTGTAGGCGAGCAGCCCGAGGATGACGCCGGACTTTACTTCCGCGTCAGAGTACCCGCCAGGCTGGCTCATGCGAGCGGGTTATCCGCCGCTTCTTCTCCGACAGGCTCGCCGGCAAACCAGGCCCTGACGCGTCGCGCCCAGGCGAAGCCATCTTCCTGCAGCATATACAGCGAAGGAATGAGGAACAGCGTGATGAACGTCGCGAAGATAATTCCGAAGCTGATCGAAATCGCGGTTGGTATTACGAACTGCGCCTGCGAGCTCGTCTCGAGCAGGATCGGCATGAGTCCCGCGGCAGTCGTGAACGACGTCAGGATAATCGCCCGGAATCGCTGCGTCCCGGACTGCACGACTGCCTCGCGCATCGGGAGGCCCTTGATCCGCGCCTTGTTGATGAAGTCGACCATGATGAGGCTGTCGTTCACGACGACACCTGCCAGGGCGATCAGGCCGAACATGGAAAACATGCTAATAGCCATGCCCATTATCACGTGACCGGCCACGGCCCCAATCAGGCCGAACGGAATAACGGACATGATAATGAGCGGCTGACTGTAGGAATGGAGCGGGATTGCGATCAATGCGTAAATCAGGAACAAAGCCGCGATAAATGCGATTCCCAGGTCAAACAGGAACTCGTTCTGCTCCTGGCTGGCGCCTTCGAGTCCATAGCGCACACCGGGATGACGTGCCAGCAGCGCAGGAATGAACTCCGTCGAGACCGAACGGATGATTTCCTGAGGTTCGACAAGTTCGGGATTGATATTCGCCGACACGGTGACTGTTCGCTCACGATTCAGACGTGAAATACGGGAATAGCCCTTGTCGAATGACAACTCGGCAACCGACTGGAAAGGCACCTCGTCTCCGCCCGGTGTCCGGATGCGCATGTTCTCAAGGTCGGCAACCGACTTGCGCTCTTCGATCGGGTAGCGAACCATAACCTTGAGCTCGTCCTTGCCGCGCTGTATCCGCTGCGCCTCCTCGCCGTAGAATGCTTGTCGAACCTGGCGCCCCAAAGACGACATCGTCAATCCCAGGGCCTCTGCTTCGGGCTTGATCTTCAGTTTGATCTCATCACCGCCCGCGGTCGCGGTGTTGGTGATATCGAAGACGCCCTCGTAATTCGACAGCTCTATAGCGAGCTCCGCGGCAGCAGCCTCAAGCAAATCGTAATTGGGCCCGCTCAGACGAAAGCTCAGTGGCGGTCCGCCACCAATGTGACCGGCATCATCGAACGTCAGCTCCTTGAGGCCGGGAATCTCGCCAACGGCCTCGCGCCACATCTCACTAATCTCTTTCATCTCATACGGGCGATTGGTGTCCATCGGGATTTCCAGGAACATGATCGCCCCGGTGTCTCCGCGCGTAAATGCGCCGAGGTGTTGCATGATTGGCAGGGAGTCCGGGTTCTCCTGGACGAAATTCTCATTCATTTCGAGAATGGTGCCCTCGATCTTGTCGACTGCAGCATTCCGGTCAGCCGATGCCGTACCGCTCTCCATTTGGAGCGTTACCTGCATGAAGTCGGACGCGAGTTCGGGAAATACGACGACACGCGCGATGCCGCTGAACATCAGGCCAAACGTAATAATCAGCACTGCGACGAAGCCCGCAACCGTCACGCCGCGATTGTCGATGGCCTTTTGGAGCGTCGGTTTGTAGTAGTCGTTGATAACCGCGGACAAGCCATGCTGGACATGGCGCTGGATCTTGAGAAACGCGCGGCCCGGTCTTTCCTTGAGCGGGATACTGCGTTGCGGGTGAAACAGGTCGTCCTCGTCGATGTCTGGTATCGAAGCATGAACCAGGTGCGCAGGCAGAATCAGTTTTGACTCAACAAGCGAGAACATTAGGCAAAGTATGACCACAAATGCCATTGCCTCGAAGAACGGCGCAACCATCCCACCGACGAACATCATCGGGCCAAACGCGGCAATTGTCGTCAATACACCAAAAGTCGCGGGAATAGCCACGCGATGCGCGCCCTGAATAACGGTATCGAGCGTATGACCATCGCTGCGTATTTTCGTATAGATACTCTCGCCGATGATAATCGCATCGTCGACGACGATACCGAGCACGATAATGAAGCCGAACAGGCTGATCGTATTGATCGTCACGGGCCAGGTTGGCATCAACCAGAGGGCGCCGAGGAAACAGATCGGCAGACCGACGATGACCCAGAATGCGACCTTCATGCGCAGGAACAGTGACAGCACGATGAACACGAGAAGCGCACCCATCAGCATGTTGTCAAACATCATCGACAGACGCCCCTCGAGGTACTTCGACAGATCGATCCAGGTGTCCATTTTGACGCCGGCTGGCAATTCCTCGGTCTTTCGAGCGATGTACTGCTTCACCGCCTCAGCGGTGTCGAGTTCATTCTGCTGACCACCGGCCAGGACCCGAAGTGTTGCCGTCGGCCGCCCATCGAAACGGCCATAGCCATCGTTTTCCACAAACCCGTCGTTGATAGTGGCAATATCATCGAGCGTCAGGCGCGTGCCGTCCGGGAACGTTCGCAGAACGAGTTGCCCAAAATCGCCACCGGTGTAGACCTGCCCCTTGGTCCGCAGGAGGATGTCTCCACCGTCAGACTTGATAGTGCCGCCCGGTAGATCGATCGATGAGTTCTTGATGGCCTGCGAGATCTCGCTCATCGTGAGTCCGTACTTGCGGAGCGTCTGCTCAGACACCTCGATGCTGATCTCGTAGGGCCGGTCGCCGAGGTATTGAACCTGGTTGACCTCCGGCAGCTGCATGAGCTCGTCGCGAACATTCTGGGCAATCGCTTTGCGTGCGAACGCATCGAGATCGCCATGGATCGCGACGAAGACCACAGGATTATCGGGTTCGATCTTGGAGACAACGGGCTTTTCCGTCAGGGCCGGAAACGTCGATATTGCATCGACCCGCGTCTTTACCTCGCTGAGTACTTCGTTGAATTCAGCGTCAATCTCGACCTCGATCGTGACCTGACCCATGCCCTCGCGGGCCGTCGATCGAATGCGCTTGATCCCGTTGATATCCTGGACGGCTTCTTCAACCTTGATGACGACGCCTTCTTCGACCTCTTGCGGAGCTGCACCGAGATAAGCGACTTCGACGCTGATCCTGTACAGCTCGAATTCAGGCTGCGTCTCTTTGCGGATGGTCATCGCAGAGATGAGGCCAGCTACGATGATGAACAACATCAACAGGTTGGCGGCGACGTGATTCGCGGCGAACCACGCGATGATGCCTTTCTCTTCGGTATAGCCGGGACGTCGCATAGTCGCTAGCCCTCCCCGCTCGCGATCTGCGTATCGGCGGTATCGGCGGTATCGTCATCGGTTTGTTCGTCAGTCGTTCGCACCGACATCCCGTTAACCGGGGTTTCGAGCGAAGTGGCCACAACGCGCTCGCCGACTTCAGCACCACCGCCGACATAGATATACCTGGAGTCCGAACGTACGATATCGACTTCCCGAATGCGCAGTTTGTTGTCGGCATCAACGAACACCAGCTCACTGGAACCACGTAGCAACGCGCGTGGCACTCGTATGACATTCTCCGCGGCAGATCCTTTGATCGTTGCGCTGACGAAGGTGCCAACCGGGAGCGATGCGCCATTATTGTGTCGTCGATAGGGGTCCACGACACGAGCCACCGCATAGGTCACGCGGCTCTTCTCATCCACGACACCCTCGGTGCGGACGATCTGCCCCTCCCATTCGACCTTCTTGCCCTTTTGGGTTGCAACCAGTCTCACCAGCGGGCCCTGCGCCCCTCCGGAATCCGCTATGTCCAAGACGTTTGGCAGGTCCACGAACGCCAGGTCCGAATCTGTCAGCGGCAGGCGTACCTCGGCATAGTCAGTCGCGAAAACGACGCCAAGCCGTGTGCCCGGATTAACGAACTGTCCGAGATCAGTCTCTTTCGCCCGCACGATGCCCTCGTAGGGCAAGCGAATATAAGTACGTTCCAGGTTGCGGCGGGCTCTGACAAGATCGGCCTCGGCCGTCGCCAGTGCTGCAACCGCCGATGCATACTCCGCCTCGGCGCGGTAACCCTGGCTGCGGAGTTTACTCGCACCGTCGTGCTCAATTTCGCGCTGTTTGACGAGCGCTTCCGCTTGTTTGAGGGCCACCGTGTAGTTCGTGGGATCGATGCGCATCAGTACTTCGTTCGCATCGAACGCGCCGCCAGCGATGAATTTTGCCGAGATACTGGTGATCGTTCCCTGCACCTCCGCGCTCAGCACAGTCTCCGTGCGAGGCAGTACGGTTCCCTGGCTGCTCACTTGGAAATTCGCCGTCATGGATTCGAGAACCAGGACCTCTACCAACGGGTCGAGATCGACATCGTCCTTCTTCGGAGGCTCCGGCCGCATTTGCGCCATTAAGGCGGCGACAGCGACTGCTACCGCAAGAATCCCAAAAATCAATAACTTACGCATCTATTTCTAATTCCTGACGGTTGAACGACGCCGCGAGAGGATCGCGTATTTTGACGGTTTTTGACAACAAATTCAGAGATTTATTCACTCTATTCCCGCGCCTCTCGATCTCGGTAGTCATCCCATCAGAAACCATTTTTGTGACATAACTCCATGAAATCGATACCGTCTCCCCACAAACTGAGCGTCTGGTAAGGCTGCGACCGGTTCGCGGCCGTGAATTTGCTGATCGGACGGCTATGTACGAACAACATTTTGGGTTAAAGAAACGCCCGTTTGCCGCTAAAGTCGCCGGCACCGACGTGTTTGTCGGGCCGCAAACTGCGACCACGATGGCGAACCTGAAGAAGGCCCTGCAGGCGCAGGATGCCGTGGTTACCGTGTCGGGCCCGGCCGGCGTTGGCAAGACTACCCTGGCGGCAAAGGCACTACAGGCGATCGCCGCCACACATCGATCGATTCGCATTGGGCGCATGCACCTCCAGGGCACGGATGTCCTTGAGTTTCTTCTCGAAGAACTCGGCCAGGGCAGCCTTCCGAGAGGTCCGATTCGCCAGTTTGCGGCACTGCGCGAACGCCTGAGCCAAATGGAAAGCGAAAACACACGTGTCGTCATCGTCGTTGAGGATGCAGTGCGCGTTGGCGCTGAATCACTGGCCGAGCTCGAGGCGCTAACTGCCGCTGACGCCGGTAGCTCCGGCGGCGCGGCTATCGTTCTGATGGGCGACAACGGATTGACCGATTTTCTCGGCGATCAACAACTCGCGCGTCTCGCACAACGTGTGCGGCAGCGCCATTCGATCGACCCGTTGTGCGCGGCGGAGATGCGGGGCTACATGATGCACTGCTTCCGGCTCGCTGGCGTCGACTTCGAACATGTTTTCGAAGCGGGGTCTTCAGCTCTTGTGCACGAACTGTGCGGCGGAATTCCGCGCGTGGCCAATAACATCGTCGAGGGCGTACTGGGTGCGGCAGCAGCCGGAGGGCTTGAGAAGATCCCGTCCAGCTACGTTGCGGAAGTCGCGAAGAAGGAATTTGGGCTGGTCGCGGAGAACTTTGTCGCACCGCCGAAGACTGCCGACCCTGAGCAGGTCGCAGAGCCGGAGCCGCAGCCAGAACAAGAACCCGTTGCCGAAGCTGCGGCGGAACCAGAGGCAGAAGTTCTGCCCGAATTAGCTCCGGCAACTGCTCCGGATCCGGTTATCGTGTTCTCGGACGAAACCGATGGCCCGGAAGCACCGATAGAAGACCCGGAAGACAACGTTGAGATTCCCGAGCTGATCCAGGACACGTTACCGGATCTCGAGATTCTTGCTCCCGAGGTCGTGGCGGCAGATCCGCCTCCCGCGATGGAACTGCCGGAACTGACACCCGAACCAGCTGTAGAAGCTGGACCCCAGCCTGAACCAGAACCTGAAGCCTTGCCGCAAGCCGCAGTCCCCAATAACTCGTCGCCCGAGGACGTCCCGGAATGGGAACGCGATCCGACGCTGGCGCAGCTAAAGCCCGACCTCGACGCACTCGAGAAGGCGATGGCGATCGCTCAGGGTGACTCCGATGATGATGAACCGGAGTTCGAACCCATTGGTCTTGCCGAGACTCCCGCACCGGCCGCCGCTCCCGAACCCGAACCCGAGGAAATACCCGAGATTACGCTCGACAATGCGATTCAGTCGCGTATCGAAGATAACCTGATTGATGAGCCCGGGGAGATCAGCCCTACAGCACCTGACAAACCCAAGGCAACCAACGGCGTCGGTGACGTGCCCGAAGTCAAGATCGCGCCTCGCGAAACCAAGAAGGCGGATGCCGAACTCGAGAAGATCGCGGAAGAGCTGGCAAAGGCCAAGACAATTGAAGACGTCGACGACAAACTTGCGGAGACCCTGTTTGGCGAAGAGCTCAACTTCATCGCTTCACAGGTTGTTGCAAACGCCCCGTCCTCCGAGTCTGCAAATGACGAGGAGCTGGCGCTGTTCGATACGAACGCCGCCCAAATGGCCCAGGCCAGCGGGTCTACGACTCCCGAACCAACTGCAACCGCCGAGCCCGGAGTTGAGGTCTCGCTGGAGACACGCGAACACAGTAGCGAGGGCGGGATGGACCTGTCCGCATCGCAACGCCTGAGGACCGTGCGCGCGTTGAATGCCGATACAAACCCGACCCTGGCGGAAGCCGCTGCCGCGCCACCGCCTGTGGCGGAGAGCGAGCCGCCGGCGCCTGTTGCGACGCCTGAGCCCATCGAGGATCAGATCAACACGTCGATGACGCAGACCCTCAAGGCTCTGAACGTACGCCCACCTATCTCGGATGACGAACCGGCGACCCGAGCAGCGGACGATGATGATGACGACGACGACGAGAAGGGTGGTTTCTTCAGCCGTTTCCGGCGTTCCTAGAATAGCGTCGTAAATCATTGAGAAGATGGACAATTTTTCCGGAATTTTTGACAGCGACTATTGATTAGGGCACGGTCTGCGCGATGAGAAGACTGCATTCCAGCATGGACGCCTGGCGCCTTATCGTCCGCTCTGAAGCGCGCCAAAACTCCATAGAGACTTTCCTGCCACTACTCCTGAGCGCGGCAGGCAGCTTGGGCGTACTGCCCTTTGCGATCCTGCGTTACATGCAGGGCGCCTGGGCGGCGGCTGTCATGGATACCTTGATCGTGCTGGGTTTCTTCGCCTTCGGCACCTACGTCTACCGCACGCGACGCGTACGCGTTGCAAGTGTCGCCATTGCGCTGATCTGCGCGGCCGGCGTGATGGCAACTATTTACATCATCGGACCGCATCAGGTGTACTGGGTGTTCCCGGCCCTGATCGGAATCTTCTACCTGCTCCGCCCGCGCGAGGCAGTCGCCCTGGCCGCAGTTACTCTACTGGCCTTGATCCCCGCACTCCTGCGTTCAGAGCAATCCCAGGAAACTACTACATTCATCGTGACGTTTATCGTTACGAGCATGGTCGCGCTCGCCTTTTCGCTAATAACGAGCCGGCAGCGGGAACAGCTTCTCGTCCTGGCAACCAAAGACCCACTCACAGGTGCCGGCAACCGTCGCGGCCTGGACAGCAAACTCCGGGAGGTCGTCAATTCGTTCAAGCGCACCGGCGCGAATGCGGCCCTCATTATCCTGGACCTCGATCACTTCAAGAGGGTCAACGATATCCACGGACACGCGGTTGGTGATCAGATTCTCAAGAGAGTCACGGAGATCATCAACCTCCGCATTCGGGTTACGGACAGCCTCTACCGAATTGGCGGAGAAGAGTTCATCGTCGTTCTGGAAGGCGCCGACCTGCACAAGGGAGTTCATCTCGCGGAACAATTACGCACGCTTGTCGACGCGAACGAACTGGTTCCCGATCACGCGGTCACTATTTCGCTGGGTGTCGCCGAGTTGAAGAACGACGAAAGCGCGAACGACTGGTTACATCGCGCGGATGAGGCACTGTATCGCGCCAAAGACGCCGGCCGAAATTCGACCAGCGCCTCTGACTGATTCTCTACTGTTCCTCGGCGGCCTTAAGTGCTTCGATGCGCGCCGCTTCAAACTCGTCGCCCGGGTTCCAGGTTGGCATCTCGTCGGCGTTCGCGATGGCGAGCCCGGTCCAGTAACCAAGCAACGCATCATCGACCATCCCGTCGAACGTCCATGATGGATCGTACTCGTCGGTGGGCTGGTGATAGTTCACCTCGGTGTAGTGATTCTGCTGCTCACGACCCCACTCCGGCGGACGGTCGACAAAGTCCGTCCCGGTATCCAGGTACATGGCGGGGACACCGATCTTCGCAAAGCTGAATTGATCGGAGCGATAGAAATAGCCTTTGTCCGAGAACTGGTCGGGCTTGACGACACGACCCTGCTCTTCAGCAATCATCGTTACGATCTCGTCGACCGTCGACTTGCCCAGGCCAACGAATGTCACGTCGTGGGTATGGCCCCAGATGTTGCCCCCGTCGTAGTTGAGATTCGCCGCGATCTTGCCGGGCGCAAAAGTCGGATTGGCCGCGTAGTACTCCGAGCCGAGCAGACCCTGTTCCTCTGCACCGACCAGATTGACGAGCACGGAGCGACGCGGTGCTTCGGGTAGCGCTTTGATCGCTTTGGCAATTGCCATGACCTGAGCGACGCCTGTCGCATTGTCCATCGCGCCGTTGTAGATCACGTCGCCGTCCTCATTCGGCGTACCGATACCCAGGTGGTCGTGATGTGCCGTATAGATGACGACTTCGTCCTTGAGTTCCGGATCGCTTCCCGGAATCAGGCCAAGTACATTCGCCGACTGCACGCGAGTGACCTCGACGTCCATGCCGATGGATGTCGTTATCCCAAGCGGCACTGGCTCGAAATCGCGGTTATAGGCGGCTTCACGCAGTTCATCAAGATCGAAGCCCGCCATTGCGACAAGTTCCCGAGCAGAGTCCTCGGTGACCCATCCTTTGACCTGGCTACGCGGCTCGTCACCGGCCGGCAGCTCGAACTGCACACCGGTCCACGAGGTCTGTACGACCTGGAACGGGTATCCCGCCGACGGCGCGGTGTGGATGATAATTGCGCCGGCTGCTCCCTGGCGCGCTGCGCTCAGGTATTTGTAGTCCCATCGTCCGTACCAGAGACGGGTTTCGCCACCGAACAAGTCGGGATCCCAATCGGGATCATTGTTCATCATGACGAGGACTTTGCCGGTCAGATCGACGCCCTTGTAGTCATCCCAATCGTATTCTGGAGCCTGGATGCCGTAACCAACAAAGACGAGCTCAGCTCCATCGAGCTCAGCGCGTTCTTCCTGTACGCCGCCACCGACGATGAACTGGTCCCATTGCTTTAGCGTCAGTGACTTGCCATGGCCTTCGAACGTCCAGCTCTCCGGTTGGCTCGAATTCACGCCAACGAGATCGAACGGCTGCTCCCAGCCACCGTCCTCGGCGGCGGGCTCAAGTCCAAGCTCTTCCATGCGCTTCGCAAGATAGGCACGAGCCATCTCGTCGCCCTTACCGCCCGGACCGCGACCCTCGTAACGATCGTCGCTGATTTCAACGACGATGCTGCGCATGTAGTCCCCGGTAATCTCTTCGGCCGCCTGCTCTGCCGTCAGGTTCGGGGCAGTCGTTTCCGCGGTTACCACCGCTGCATCGGCACTCTCAGCAACGGCCTCGTCCTTGGGTGCTTCCTCACCGGAACAAGCGACAAGTCCGCCCGCCAGCATAGCGATAGAAATCCAGATTGCTTTTTTCACTTCTTAACTCCCGGGTTTTACCCGCCAAATACTTCTTCAAGAACCGTATCGCCGTCTTGGTAGTCAATAAGACGGTGTTGCAGGCTCAATGTTGTGTCCCTTGATTAGCGTCGGCGAACGACGAAGACCTCGTAGCGGCCGTTCGGACCGATATACCAGGACGCGACGGTGCTGGTAATGCTGACGATGATGGCGCCAAAGACGGCAGCCCAGAAGCCGGAGACAGTGAAGTTGTCGAGGAAGGCCGCTACCAGACCAAACATGGCGGCGTTCAGGACGAATATGAACAATCCGAGCGTGACGATCGTGAGCGGAAAGGTCATGAGGAAAGCGAGTGGCCGCACAAGAGAATTGACCAGGCCAAGCAGAACCGCGGCCAGGATGAAACTGCCCGTCCCTTGCAACACGACGCCTGGAATGAGCTCCGACGCCAGGAACAAGCCCAGCATCGTGATAAGTGTGCGAATTACGATCCCCTGCATCCGGGTATTATATCGCCACCGGCGCTTCGATGCCGCTGACATTTACAATACGTGGCGGGGAGATTACTCCAGGCGAAATACCAGCCGGGCGGCCACTCGTTGACTGATCACCTCACCGCGATAGACGACCGGTTCGAATTCCCACTGTTTGACGGCGGTGATAGCCGCCCTGTCGAAGATCGCTCCCGGTTCGGAGCTCTTGATCTCGATATTTGCGGTTTCTCCTGTCTTCGTAACCGTGAAGTACAGGTCGACCCAGCCGGTTTGGTCGCGCTCGCGTGCCATCCTCGGATAACGAGGCGAGACGCGTTTTGTCAACGCGAGTTCTTTCATGGTCACGATGCGGTTTGACTCGGCTTCCACCAGCAGCGTGTGCAATGCCGCACGCATCTGCTCGTAGGCATCCGTATTGCCGCCAAAGTCCGCAATAGCGTCGAGCATGGCCTCCGCGGCGTCGAGTTCTTGATCGGCCAGGTTGGCCTGTGCCGCGGCGATCATGGCGGCGAGCAGCTCGCTCGCGAGAATATCCCTGTCGCTTTGCCAATTGTCTGTCTCGGCAAGCAGGTCACGCGCGCTTGCGCCTGCAGGCGCTATCAAATTACCAGACTCGATGGCATTGCGAACACTGGAGGCCCACGCGGAACGGGCCTCGTCCCTCTCGAGAGTCGCCCGCTGTGCGCGATCGCGTTCGGCTGCCTCACGGACGCCTCTAATCTCATCGATGGACCCGCGGACTGCATCGAAGTAAGTGGGGCTTCGCCCGGGCAGTGCCTGCGCTTCTGCAAGCGAAGCCAGGGCTTCGTCGTCCTTACCATCCTGCGCATACTGGATCGCCTGCGTCACGAGAATCTCTGCCTGCTGGTCGAGAGTCGTCGCCGTTTCGATGACGAGAACATGTTCGGGCTTAACGGTCGCAACCAATGCTGCAATTTCGTAAGCATCCGCGTATTCCGCTGCTTCGAGGAGTTGCCTGACTGTCACGGTCACTTTCGCGAGCATCGCTTCGAGCTCAGCGTTCGCGACGGCGTTTGACGGATCCGCCTGCAGAGCGCGCCCGTAGTAATGGAGCGCACTTCGAGACGTCGGCTGTATCAGGATTTCTGCATCCGCAGCCAGTCGCGCTTTGCGCAGCTCTGCTTCGACGTCGATCGACGCTTCTTCATCTGGCGCGGTCTCCATTTCGGGCATCGTCAATTCGGGCACCGCGGTGGGCAACGGTGCTGTCGATTCCTTGTTCAGAAGGAACCAGCCGCCCGCGGCAACTGCGACGACAGCGGCGGTTATCGACAGTAACAAGGGTAGTGAGCTGTTGTCTGTGGGTTCTGCCATGGATCCATATCTCACATTTTCAGGCTATGGTGTCCGTCGAGTCGTGCTGTGCCGGTCGCATCTTTCGGAACTTCCCAAGAAACTTGTTCATCGAACTCGACATATCCCCGTTGTCGGGGGTTTCCAGTACCTCGTGACGTTTTGCCGAGTCTGGATTTTTTTTCAAATACAGGTGCTGGATTACGGCCGCATTTATGTCGCTGCGGAGCTGTTCCGGCTCAAGCGGTTTGAGCACGTAGCGGAACACCTGTCCGTAATTGATCAGATTAATCATGTCAGTCGTATCGCGACCGCTACTGACGACGATCGTGACCAGTTCAGGCATGAGTTTCTTCAGCGTGCCAATCATCTTCTGTAGCATCGAGTTATTGGTCGTGAAATCCGTGACCAGGACCCCGGCATTCTGCTCCTGGATGGCCCGCGCGACCTTGACCAGTGTCGTCGCCAAGATCGTATTGCCGGATGCATTCATTGCCCGAATCGCCGTGGATGCGAAATCGGAGTCGACTGTGAACACGACAACGCCTGTATCAGTCATCGCTTTTGTGGCCGCGGCTGCGGGTCCGGGTTGCTCGGTCTCTTCGACCGCGTCCTCGGACAAAACCACATTGGTTACGGTATGCCAGTGCGTCGATGACTCACCGCTGCGCGCTGCGATTTCTTCCTCGGAAAGGACAGGCACCGCCGGTTCCGTCTCTTCATCATCGCGCCGTAGACGCGGCTCAGGCGCCGGTGGCGCTGGTTTCGGAGCCTCGGTACGGACGGCGGGTTCAGTTTGCGCTGCGCCAACCGCCAGCTTCAGTGTCTCCCTGAGCATTTGCGGAGGGCAGGGTTTGCTGAGGAAGCGGAACACCTCGCCAATGTTGATCGAGCCTTCAACGGCGGTGGGGTCGGCGTAACCGGTCAACAGTATCCGGACGGTGCGTGGCGAGATTTCCTTGATCTTCCCGAGCACCTCGATACCGGTCATGCCCGGCATGCGCTGGTCCGCGACAATTACATCGATCCGGTTCTCGGCAATGATCCGGATCGCTTCGGCGCCGTCGGTTGTCAGGAACAACTCGTATTCGCGGCGAAACAGGCCACGCATCGCGTTGAGAACGCGTTTCTCGTCGTCTACGAACAATATGCGGGCCTTATCTGTCATTAGATTCCTTCGTTATCGGGCGTATCAAACGACTGCCGCCTCTGATACGTCCTCTTTGGCTTCGCTCTCGGGATCTTCGACAACCTCCTGATTCGGGGTCTCGTTGACTTCCGGGTCGTTCGCGGCTGGCGCATCCAGGACTTCTTCTTCGGGAGCCGCGGGGGTCACGGGGAGCACAATCGTCACTGCCGTGCCCTTGCTTGTCTCAGACTCGATAAGAAGTTCGCCGCCATGCGACGATATGATCTGATCGACAATCGAGAGACCCAGGCCCGTTCCCTTACCTACTTCCTTCGTCGTAAAGAACGGGTCGCGAATTTTCGCCATAAGATCGTCCGGAATACCGACGCCGGTGTCGGCAATGCTGATTCGAACGCAGTCGTTCTCGGATGTTGTACGAATGACGATATCGCCGCTCTCCTCAATTGCATCGGCGGCATTCGTCAGCAGATTCAGGAAGATCTGATTGATTTGCGATGGCGAACAGTGGATGACCGGCACGTCGCCATAATGCTTGTGTACCGTTACCTTGTTCTTGAGCTTGTTCTTCGCAATCAGTAGCGTCTTTTCAAGGCCATCGTTTACGTTGAACTCGCCGTGGCGCGCCCGGTCGAGGCGGCTGAAGTCCTTGAGGCTCTGCGCAAGCTCAGTCAGCTCCTCGAGGCCCTCAATGCTGTCCGAAATCAGGTCCCTCGCCTCGTCGATATCGTCCTGCAGCCCGTCCTTCAGCATACGCTTCATGTCTTTGAGACCCTTGCTGACTATGGCTCTTACGTCGGCGCCGGGTCGCACGTTGGTGATCATTTCATCGGCAATCCTGCAAAATTGGTCGAGCGTTTCCATTCGCTCCTGCAAGACCGTCGAGTTGCTGATCAGATACCAGAGGGGGGTGTTGATTTCGTGACTGACACCCGCAACCAGTTCGCCGAGCGACGACATCTTCTCTGCCTGCACGAGTTGCACCTGTGACTCCTTGAGATCGTCGTAGGCTGTCGTAAGCTCCTGGGTGCGTTCCGTCACGCGATCTTCCAGGGAGTTGTTGACCGATTCAAGTTCGCGGTTGCTAGCGTTTAGTTCGCGGTAACTCGATTGCAGCCGGTACAGCGCGAACGCACCGGCAATCAACAGCAGAACCGTGCATACCGACAGCAACAGGCGCGCCATTTCTGCACGGCTCACGGTTCTTCGATTGTCCTCAAGAATCTCGTTGGACAAAGTCCAGAGATTCTCGAGCGTACGGTTCTTGCCTATCTCATCGAGCGCCATCCAGGCGGCGGTGCGTTGTTCGATAACATCGCTGGCTGTATCAGCAAAAGCATCGAACCTGCCCGGGAACTGCGACCGAATCGTCGAGTCCTTGCGGAGCTCATCGATTCTCTGCGTCAGTTGTTCGCCGGTATGGTCGCCGTCACCTGTGGCATATTCGACAACATCAATGGCGAGCGAAAACGTGTTCTGGGATTGCAGACGCAGGTTGAAACGGCGCAGTTCCTTAACCACTTCCGGTGATTCTTCCTGCAACGTCCGCAGTGCTTTCGCGAACGCGTTCTGCCTTTCAACAAAGTTCTGCCCGTTACGAACAAGGCCGCGGAGCTCTGTGCCGTAGGCGTTGAGCTGTGTGTCGATTGCGGTGTTGCTGCGAATCTGTTCGCCGGCATTCTGGAGAAGTGCGTTGTTCTCGGAAAGCCGCGTAAAGGCCAGCACAGTCGGATTCGAGACAGCGCGGCCATCGGCGAACGCAGCTTGCGTACCCTGCACGACTGCATTGATGTCATTTCGGCTCGTTTCGATAGCGCTCATGCGTTCGGCATGCGCGACATAGTGGACTTCCTTGACCGAACGCGATTCGACGATCAACACCGACAATATGCCCACGAGCAGAATTGCGGCCAAGGCCGCCAGCAACGCTCTCAACATAAGAAACACCCACCGATATATGCAATTAACCGCCCAATTTTGGGGCTAGTTCACATATCGCGCTATGAACGGCGTCAAGAAGTGAGCAAAAACCAGCGTGTTTATTTCACATAATCCCTCACCGACTGCGAAGTTTTATGTTCAGCCGGTTATACGGCTCTCGAAACGGCCAAAATAGGGCGCTGAGCTATTTTCAAGACGGCCCAGGTTCGCAAGCAAAAGCCCCGGCGTTATCCGTCAGTGTGTCCGCCGAAAGCCCTGGACGGCTTGTGGACCGTGGCCACGATAGAATACGATTCGCGTTTGTTGCGTGTTTTGTGTTCTCGGAGAGTGAATAGCAATAAGCTATTGAAAAATAAAGCTGCGCCCGTAGCTCAGTCGGATAGAGCACCAGATTCCTAATCTGGGGGCCGCAGGTTCGAATCCTGCCGGGCGCGCCATACACAGACGGACCCATCGGGTCCGTTTTTGTATGGCAAGTCCGGCGGTCGATGAGAACCTGCTGGTTCGATCAATCGCGGCAACGATTGAGACGCCGAAGGCGCCCCTAAGGGGTGAAGATCGCCCCAAGGCGATCTGAATCCATCCTCCCGGGCGCGCCACCTATTCACGCTAATGCAGAATTCCGCTCATCAGCCGTGAATGACCGCTATTCCCAAGACCTGCCGTTCGAGCGTCCGCTCTGCGGAAACAGCGACCGTCTGCTTACGGCCAAAAGCAGACATTTTCCTGATACGACCTCGCAAAACCTGGCTAAGGGGCCATGGCCTGTTATTGATCGCGACATCTTCAATGAATTAGAAATTCCAGCACGCGTCCCAAAGTAGTATACGTGCTTGAGGGATTGCTAGCGGCTTTCTTAAGCATTTCGAGTTCATCCTTGCCCAGCCACTGCCCATTCTTAACAACCGCCAGGG
>CAZKZE010000070.1:0-17218 GCA_964557165.1 uncultured Woeseiaceae bacterium | reverse complement strand
AGCCAAGTCTGAAGAGAAGCCGGAAGAGAAGGCAGAAGCCAAGTCTGAAGAGAAGGCTGAAAAGAAGGCCGAGACCAAATCCGAAGAAAAGACCGAGGAAAAGGCAGCAAAGAAAGTCGCAAAGAAGAAAACCGCGAAAAAGGCAGCTGCCAAGCCTGCAAAAAAGGCTGAAGAGAAGGTCGAGGAAAAGGCAGAAGCTAAAGCCGACAAGTCCCCTGCCGGTGATAAGAAGAAGGCGGAGGAAGAGTAATGTCTATCACTGCATCCATGGTAAAGGAACTTCGTGAGCGCACCGGCGCTGGCATGATGGAGTGCAAGAAGGCACTCGTCGAAGCCAATGGCGATCTCGACGCTGCAGCGGAAGCGCTGCGCAAGTCGGGCCAGGCCAAAGCTGACAAGAAGGCAGGCCGCGTTGCTGCGGACGGCCGCGTCGTTATCAAGAAGGACGGCGCTAAGGCGGTAATCGTTGAAGTGAATTCGGAGACGGACTTCGTCGCCAAGGACGAAAATTTCGCATCGTTCGCCGAGGCAGCGGCCGATGTGGTGCTTGCTTCCGGTGAGACCGACATCGAGGCCCTCGCATCTGCGGACATCGGTGATGGGCGTACTGTCGAGCAGGCACGCACCGACCTGATCCAGAAAGTCGGCGAGAACATCTCGGTTCGCCGCGCAGCGATCGTTGCGGCAGATGGGCCGATCGGTTTCTACACGCACGGTGCACGCATTGGGGCGATCGTTGCGCTCGAAGGCGGCGACGAGGACCTGGCCCGCGATATCGCCATGCACGTCGCTGCGATCAACCCGACCTGCATCGATGAGTCTGGCGTCCCCGCGGAGATGCTCGAGCGCGAGAAACGCATTTTCTCCGAGCAAGCGGCCGAATCCGGCAAGCCGCCCGAAATCGTCGAGAAGATGGTGACGGGTCGCGTGGCCAAGTTCCTGAAAGAGATTACGCTCGTTGGCCAGCCGTTCGTCAAGGACCCCGATGTATCTGTTGGCAAGCTCCTGAAGGGCGCCGACGCTGCGGTGGCCACATTCGTTCGTTTCGAGGTCGGTGAAGGCATCGAGAAGAAGGAAGATAACTTCGTTGAAGAGGTTATGGCCCAGGTCCAGGGCGGCTGATGTCAGGTAGCTTAAGCCGTTGATTTTAGTGAAGGCATTGAGCTATTGCGCTAGAATCAACGGCCGTTTGCCAGCGGGCAAACTAACGATGAGGCCTATGTATGAGTGACAGTCCGGTTCAATACCGACGTGTATTGTTAAAGCTCAGCGGCGAAGCGCTGATGGGAGAACTGGATTACGGCATCGAGCCGAAGGTCATTCAACGTATTGCGGCCGAAATTGCGACCGCACGCAAAACTGGCGTAGAGATCGCGATTGTAGTCGGCGGAGGCAATATTTTCCGCGGCGCGGGTCTCGCGCGAGCCGGCATGGATCGGGTCACCGGCGACCACATGGGCATGCTGGCGACGGTAATGAACGCGCTGGCTATCCAGGACGCTCTCGAATCATTGGACGTGCACGCACGCGTCATGTCCGCACTCGAGATCAATGCTGTCTGCGAAGACTATATTCGCCGCCGTGCTATTCGCCATCTCGAGAAAGGGCGCGTCGTCATCCTGGCCGCCGGGACGGGGAATCCGTTCTTTACGACAGACACGGCGGCAAGCCTGAGGGCGATCGAAATCGGTGCAGACGTCTTGCTTAAGGCGACCAAGGTTGACGGCGTGTACGACGCCGACCCGGCCACTAACCCTGAAGCCAGGCGGTTCGATACCGTGTCGTATGACCAGGTCATCGGTGACAAGTTGAATGTGATGGACGCAACCGCGATCGTCATGTGCCGCGACAATCATCTGCCATTGCGTGTGTTCGATCTGACTCGGGCTAATGCGCTCGTGCACGCGATGTCGGGCGATGAAGTAGGAACACTGGTGTCAGCCTGAGGAGTTTTCGGGCCGATCAGCAGGATAACGATAGGTAGTAACAGGAGAGGGCAATCAATCGTGTTGGATGAAACCATGAAAGATGCCGGCGTACGCATGTCGAAAAGCGTAGCCGCACTCAAGTCCGAACTGACAAAGATCCGTACGGGTCGTGCTCACACAAGCCTGCTCGACCACATTACGGTCGAGTACTACGGTAGCCAGGTCCCGCTCAACCAGGCCGCGAATGTTGGCGTGGAAGACTCCCGCACGCTAACCGTCACGCCTTGGGAAAAGGACATGGTCCAGGTCATAGAAAAGGCCATTATGGGCTCTGATCTCGGTCTGAATCCGGCCACCGCCGGCACGATTATCCGCGTGCCGCTGCCCGCACTGACCGAGGAGCGGCGCAAGGACATGATTCGTGTTGTGCGCCATGAAGCCGAGGGCGGCCGTATTGCCGTGCGAAATATTCGCCGCGACGCCATGCACGATGTCAAGGAACTCCTCAAAGAGAAGATGATCGGCGAGGATGACGAGCGTCGTGCCGAAGGCGATATCCAGACGATCACTGACAAGTACGTCGCCGAAATCGACGAGCTACTTGCCGTCAAGGAAGCGGAGCTGATGGAGATCTGACGATCTGTTCGTCAATCTCACTGCGTCGCTACTCTCGTGTCTCTCGATCCGGCAAACATTCCAAGCCACGTCGCTGTCATCATGGATGGCAACGGGCGTTGGGCTCGCTCTCAGGGTAAGCCGCGCCACGCGGGGCATCGGGCGGGCGTCAAATCGGTTCGGATGACCGTCGAAGCGGCGGCGGAGCGCGGTGTCAGCCACCTGACGCTGTTCGCATTCAGCAGCGAAAACTGGGGGCGCCCCGAAGAAGAAGTCAGCAGCCTGATGAGTTTGTTTGTCGAGGCATTGCGACGAGAAGTCGGCGAGCTGCATCGTAATAATGTAAGGCTGCGATTTATTGGCGCGCGCGATCAGCTCAGTAACGGGCTCGTCAAGAAGATTGGCGAGGCCGAAGCCAAGACCGCCGGCAACACGGGCCTCAGGCTTAATGTCGCTGTCGCCTATGGCGGGCGCTGGGACATGGTAAACGCGGCGAAGGCCCTGGCCTCACGGGTGCAATCCGGAGACCTGGCGTTGGACGATATCGACGACGCCGCGCTGTCGGCCGAATTACAGCTCGGCGACACTCCTGATCCGGATCTTCTGATTCGCACCGGCGGTGAACAGCGCATCAGTAATTTCCTGCTGTGGGATCTTGCCTACGCGGAGCTCTGGTTCACTGACGTATTGTGGCCCAAGTTCGATAAGGCGGAATTCGACAAGGCCCTGGCCTTCTTTGCCGCCAAGCAGCGACGTTATGGACACACGGGTGATCAGGTAGAGGCCGTAGAATGCTGAAACTCAGAGTCATTACATCGGTCATTGCGCTCGTCGTTATCGGCGTCGTCCTGTTCGTCATTCCTGCGAAGTATGCCGAGTTGATTATTGGTTTGTTGCTCGTCGCAGGGGCGTGGGAATGGTCGGGCTTCCTGGACCTCTCGAGCAACCCGCTACGTGTGGCATACACGGCGATTGTTACCGCTTGTTTCGCGGCCGTCTATTTCGTAGTCCCGGATATGACAGGGACAATCCTGCAGGTGGCTTTCGCCTGGTGGTGCATTGCGTTCCTGTGGACGCTCTTCTACCCGACCAAGATTCCAATGCCTCTGCGGTGGGTTTGCGGCCTGTTGGTGCTCGTTCCGCTATTTGCTGCCCTTGTTTTGCTGTTCCGTCTTGGCGTCAACTACCTGCTGTTCACGTTGATGATCGTCTGGGCTGCGGATGCGGGTGCGTACTTCGCGGGCAAGTCCTTCGGACGGGTCAAACTGGCGCCGGCCATCAGTCCGGGCAAGACCTGGGAGGGCGTGATTGGCGGCCTGCTGCTCGTCGGGGCGCTTGCGCTCGGCGTCGGCATTTGGCGCGACCTGAATATCGCCGTATTTGTTCCGTTCGTCCTGGCCGTGGCGGCATTGTCTGTCGTCGGCGACCTGACGGTGAGTATGTTTAAGCGCACAGCCGGTGTGAAAGACAGCGGGGCGCTATTTCCCGGACATGGCGGGGTCCTGGATCGCATCGATTCGGTAGCGGCCGCGGCACCATTGTTCGCGCTGGGCCTGGGCTGGCTGGGGCTGGTATGACGATGCGTTCAGGCTGCGTTCATTTTGCCCCGCATACCGTAGTCTGCAATGCTGCGGGAACTGCGGCTGTCAGCATCAGTCAATTAGGAGACGATGCTAACTATGAGTAGTGCACTGATTAATCTCCTGTCATTCGTCGTCGCGATCAGCATCCTGATTGCGATCCACGAGTATGGGCACTACATTGTCGGCCGCTGGTCGGGCATGAAGGTCCTGAGATTCTCGATCGGCTTCGGCAAGCCCATCTGGATGCGTCGCTCCGGAAAAGACAATACCGAGTACTGCATAGCGTCGATTCCACTGGGCGGGTACGTGCGCTTCCTCGATACTCGTGAAGGACCGATCGAGCCGGAAGACGAAGGACGCGCTTTCAACCAGCGCCCTGTGGGCGCACGCATAGCCACGCTCCTGGCCGGGCCGCTATTTAATTTCCTGTTCGCGATTGTGGCGTACTGGGTGTTGTTCATGCCGGGCGCGATAGTGATGAAGCCAGCGATCGGGGAGGTTATTCCTGACTCGCACGCGGATCGCGCCGGACTGCAATACGGCGACAAGATCGTGGCGGTCGGTGATCAGCAGACCAATGACTGGGAATCTACGTTGGTGGCGATTCTCGACGAGATGGTTGCGAGCGGCGAAATTCCGCTGACGCTCGAGGACGATCGCGGCGGGCAACGACGTACATCATTGGCAGTGGGTGATGATGCCGCCCGACTGACCGAGCCGGGGGCTTTGTTTGACGGGCTGGGCTTTGCTGTCTGGCAGCCGCTTTCCCAGGTTGGGGAACTGACCCCGGGGGGTGCGGCAGAACTCGCGGGCATCCGGCCCGGTGACAGGATCGTCTCTATTGATGGTGAATCCGTCCGTTTCTGGACGGAACTGCTTGGCGTCGTGAGGTCCAGGCCTGGTGAAACGGTAGATGTTGAGTACGACCGCGGCGGCTATCCCTCATCGGTCACCCTGACGCTCGGCGATGAAGGTACCGGCAAAGATCGACGCGGCCTGATTGGCATTGGCCTGGCGGACACCGCGGCCGATTACTACTACCGGCGCACGTATTCACCGCTGGAGTCCTTCTCGGCTGCGGTGGACAAGACTTGGACGTCAACGCTGTTTACAATACGCATGCTCGGCCGCATGGTGACAGGGGATGTCTCCATCAAGAACATCAGTGGACCGATCAACATTGCCCAGTTTGCCGGTGAATCGGCCGAGCGGGGCCCAAGCTATTTCCTGGGTTTCCTCGCGATTATCAGCATTAGTCTCGGGGTCCTGAACCTGTTGCCCATACCCGTCCTCGATGGCGGGCAGATCGTGTACCAGGTGGTGGAAATGGTAAAAGGCAGCCCGTTGACCGAACGCGCTCAGATGCTTGGTCAGCAAATAGGCATACTCGCATTGCTCCTGTTAATGAGCTTTGCGTTTTACAATGATATTGCAAGAATCCTGGGCTGACCGGGGCACGGTGGAAATACTTTGCAGATAAGACACACATTGTTCGCTTTGCTGGTCATGTTGCCTGTCTCGTCGATGGCAGCAAGTGACTTTGTTGTCAAAGACATGAGGGTCGAAGGGCTGCAGCGAATTTCGGAAGGTACTGTCTTCAATTATCTGCCGATCAACATAGGGGACCCGGTTGACAGCATCCGCATCGGCGAGGCCATTCGCGCGCTCTACGGCCAGGACCTGTTCGACGATGTCGAGATGCGCCGGGACGACGACACGCTGGTTATTGTCGTGCATGAACGTCCGTCCATCGAAAGCTTCGAGATCGACGGCAACAAGGACATCAAGACAGAAGACCTGACAGATTCCCTGCGCAGTGTTGGGCTCGCGCGGGGACGCACGTTCGATCGTTCGGTACTCGACAATGTCGAGATGTTCCTCAGGGATCAGTATTACAGCCGCGGCAAGTACGGGGTTGCGATCGACACAGAAATCATAGACCGCCCGAATAACACCGTGCGTATCAAGGTGAATGTCAAGGAAGGCGACCGCGCGAAAATCCGCCAGGTAAACATTGTCGGTAACGAGACCTTCGACGATGATGAGATTCGTGCCGATTTCACGCTCGATACGGCGAACTGGCTTTCCTGGATTCGCCAGGACGATCGCTACGCCAAAGAAGCACTCGAGGGTGATCTCGAAATCCTGCGCTCGCATTACATGGATCGCGGCTACGCGGACTTTGATATCGAGTCGACACAGGTTGCGATTTCGCCGAACAAGCAGGACATGTTCGTCACTATCAACATCGACGAAGGCGAGGTCTACAAGATCTCGGAGGTCAAGCTCGTCGGCGAGATGGTCATCCCGGAGACGTACCTGCGCGCCCTGGTTCTCACTCAGCCAGGCTCTGTATTTAGCCAGGGTATTTTGACACAGTCTGCGGACCTGATGTCCTTCCGCCTCAGCGAAGAAGGCTACGCAAACGCGGAAATCGAGCCGGTGCCCGAACTCAATCACGAGACCAAGGAAGCGGAGATAACCTTCTATATCAATCCGCAAAGTCGCGTGTACGTTCGCAACATCAATTTCAATGGTATCGATCAAATCGATGACGAAGTACTGCGGCGCGAAATGCGCCAGATGGAAAGCGCGTACCTCTCAAATACGCTGGTCGAGCGTTCGAAAGTGAGGCTGCAACGCCTGCCTTACGTAGAAGCGGTAGAAACAGAAAACGTACCCGTTCCGGGCAGTCCGGATCTCGTGGACGTTGAATTCGACATTGAATATCGCATGCCCGGACAGTTCTCTGGCGGTATCGGCTATTCGGAATCCCAGAAGATCATGCTGAACGGCAGTATCGTGCATACGAACTTCCTCGGTACCGGGAATCGCGTCGCCCTCGAACTGATGTCGGGCAAATACCAGAAACTCTACAGCCTTTCGCACACTGACCCTTACCGCACGATGGACGGTGTCCGGCGAACGTTGAGTGTCAACTATCGTGATGTCACGCAGTTTACGTCTGCGACATCGGATTTCTCGACCACGAGTATGGGTGCGTCGATCGACTACGGGTATCCAATCAGCGAGTACCAGTCTTTGTCATTCGGCGCGACATATCAGCACTCCGAATTGCTGTCGTCGACTGGCAGCACGCAACAGGCTCAGGATTGGGTTGCGAACAACGGCAATCCGTTCATCGAGGATATCGGCGGCGGTGCGGTGTTCTTTGGCACCGAGTTCGACACCTACGAGTTGATTGCAGGCTGGACTTACGACAGCCGTAACCGCGCCTTGTTTGCGAGTCGCGGCACCCGGCAGACTTTCTTCCTCTCGGCGACGGCGCCGGGCAGTGAAGTGGATTTCTACACGGCGCGCTACAACTTTACGAAATATCTGCCCCTGTGGAGCAACAAGTGGATAGTGCGCCTGAACGCGGAAGTGGGCATCGGCGAGGCCCTGGATGATACGACCGCACTGCCTCCTTACAAGCAGTTCTACGGTGGCGGTCCTACGTCAGTGCGCGGTTACAAGGAATCCTACATGGGGCCGCGTGATAGCTTCGGCCGACCCTATGGCGGCAACATGTTGGTCGCAGGCCAGCTAGAGCTTATACTCCCGCTGCCGGATAAATTTGCAAGCCAGGCTCGTGCGAGCCTGTTCTACGATATTGGCAACGTGTTCAATACAGGTGAGGTCGATTTTACCGACAAGCTTGGTGCACCGATTGAGTACAAGTTTGACGTCGATGAGCTCCGGACATCAGTTGGTGTTGCCGTACAGTGGCTGGCACCGCTGGGACTGTTCCGGTTTAGTTATGCTTACCCGCTGAATCCTTATGCGGGTAATGACAGGTACTACGGAGATGAAATCGAACGATTCCAGTTCTCCATTGGACAAGCGTTTTAATTAAGGTATGGATTGTTTATGAAGTTCGTAAAGCAACAGGTGGTTAAAGCTGTTTTGGGTGTCGCTCTCGTAAGTGCGTTCGCATTTCCGGCAGCGTCACAGGAATTGAAGATTGGTGTTGTCAATTTGCCGGCAGTGATCGAACGGGCACCTCAAACCAAGGCGACAATGGATGCCTTGCAGGAGGAGTTCGCGCCACGTCAACGGGAGTTCCAGGCGAAGCAGACTGAGTACGAAGAGCTGGCCGCCAAGGCGCAAAAAGACCTGGCTGTAATGGGTGAGACAGAGCGCCGCAATGCGGAAAGAGACCTGCGCGAACTGCAGCGTGAACTGACCCGCCTCCAGAACGAGTTTCAGGAAGATCTGAACCTGCGTCAGAATGAGGAATACGGTTTATTGCAGCGCGCCATTCTCAAGGAAGTGCAGGACTATGCGGAAGCCCAGGGTTTCGATCTGATCGTAGGTGACGGCGTACTGTACGTGACCAGTACCGTCAACATTACGGATGACGTACTGCGTGCAGTCGAGGCCAATTACCAGGCGACCAGCGCCCGCTAAAGCTAATCCTAATGCCGATCAGCCTCGGAGAACTTGCCACACGCTTTGGCTGCGAGCTGATCGGCGATCCTGATGTCGAAGTCAGCACGGTCGCATCGTTATCGAATGCGGATTCCGATTCGCTGACTTTTCTCTCCAACGCCGCTTACAAGCAGCAGCTGTCTTCGACGAAGGCGGCTGCTGTTGTTTTGCGCCCGGAACATGCGGACGGTTCACCCGTCGCGGCACTGCTGCATGCCGACCCGTATGCTTGCTATGCGCGCATGGCTGCAGTCCTGTATCCGCCGCCTGCGTTCGAACCCGGTATACACGCGTCCGTTGTCGTCGCTTCAACCGCGACCGTTTCCGAGAGTGCCTGTCTCGCGCCGAACGTTGTCATCGGCGAGCGTTCCGTAATTGGCGAAAATGTCTATGTTGGGCCCGGAACCGTTATCGGTCCGGACTGTGTCGTCGGCGATGATTGCAGGTTCGTCGCCAATGCGACTCTCGCGCGCGCGACGCAAATTGGCAGACGCGGGCTGTTTCACCCCGGCGTCGTGCTTGGTTCCGACGGCTTCGGGAACGCGATGACAAGTGAAGGCTGGGTCAAAGTACCGCAGGTCGGCGGTGTCGTAGTCGGTGACGATGTCGAAATAGGTGCAAATACGACGGTCGACTGTGGTGCGATCGGCGATACAATCATCGAAAACGGCGTGCGTATCGACAATCTTTGCATGATCGCGCATAACGTTCGCGTTGGTGCGCATACTGCGCTGGCAGCAATGGTCGGTATTGCAGGTAGTACGACGATTGGCAGGCGCTGCATGTTTGCGGGCGCCGTCGGCGTCGTTGGCCATTTGTCGATCTGTGATGATGTTGTTGTTCTGGGCGCGGCTGTCGTGTCAAAGGACATTACCGAGCCCGGTGCCTATGGTGCGGCATTTCCCGCCGAGCCGGCGAAGAACTGGGCGAAGAAAGTCGCCCGTTTCCGCCGTATTGATTCACTCATTGATCGCGTCAAGCGATTGGAAGAGAAATGATTCACTCAACTGCAATTATTTCGGATACAGCAAAAATTGCCGACGATGTTGAAATTGGCGCCTATTCCATCATCGGTGATGACGTAGAGATTGACAGCGGCACGCGCATTGACAGTCACGTCGTAGTAAACGGGCCGACGAAGATTGGCAAGGACAATCACTTCTACCAGTTCACCTCGATTGGCGACGACCCTCAGGACAAGAAATATGCAGATGAGCCAACGCGCCTGACTATTGGCGAACGTAACACGATTCGCGAGTTCTGCACGGTTAGTCGTGGCACGACGCAGGACGCCGGAGACACGATTATTGGCGATGACAACTGGATCATGGCCTATGTGCATATCGCGCATGATTGCGTGCTCGGCAACCAGACAATCCTGGCGAACAACGCGACGCTGGCGGGACATGTGCACGTCGGCGACTGGGTGATATTTGCGGGCTTTTCAGGCGCTCACCAGTTCTGCAGAATCGGCGCCCATGCGTTCCTCGGCATGTACGCCGGTGTCAACAAGGATGTACCAGCCTACACGCTGGTATCCGGCCAGCCGGCCGTCGCGCGCGGCATCAACAGCGAAGGACTCAAGCGACGTGGCTTTACGGCCGAACAGCTGCGCAATATCAAGAATGCCTACCGCATTACGTTCAGGAGCGGCAAGAAGAAGGCAGAAGCCATTGAGGAAATCGCGGAGCTGGCAAAAACACAGCCCGAACTCGAACCATTCCTGGATTCGCTGCTCACATCCGAGCGCGGAATCCTGCGCTAAGGAAATCAATGAAGATAGGACTGGTTGCTGGCGAGGCATCCGGTGACGTTCTCGGCGCCGGACTGATACGCGCCATCCGTGCGCAGGTCCCCGACGCGACGTTCGAAGGTGTTGCAGGACCGGAAATGGTTGAGGCCGGTTGCATGCAATGGGAACCTGCCCACTCGCTGGCCGTCATGGGCCTCATTGAACCGCTCGCGCATATCCCGCGCCTGCTCAGACTTCGACGCAATCTCGTGCGCCGTTGGCGCGAATCGCCGCCGGACGTCTTCGTCGGTATCGATGCACCGGATTTCAACCTGGGGCTCGAGAAGAAACTTCGCAAAGCCGGTATCCGCACGGCTCATTACGTGAGCCCGTCAATTTGGGCCTGGCGACCCGGGCGCGTGAAGAAAGTCAAAAAGGCGGCCGATACCGTGCTGTGCATACTGCCTTTCGAACCTGCGCTGTACGAGTCACACGGCGTCAACGCCGTATTCGTTGGCCATCCAAGCGCGACGGCCGTCCCTGCCGTTGTCGATACCGCATCGGCCCGAGCAGCATTGCAGCTGGATGCGCGCCAGGTCGTTGCGGTGCTTCCGGGGAGCCGGGGAGGCGAGGTCGGGCGGCTCGGCGACATCCTGGCGGAGTCTGCGAAAGCCATACACGACGCCCGTCCGGACGTGCAGTTCGTAACCCCGGTCGCGACGCCAAAACTCAAGCCGGTCATCGAACAGCAACTACAGGCAGCGGGCATGGCCGAGCACGTACATTTGCTCGATGGCAATTCACAGGCGGCGATGAGTGCCGCGGACGTGGTCCTGCTTGCCTCAGGGACGGCCGTGCTCGAAGCTGCGATGCTTGGCAAGCCGGCAGTCGCGGTCTACAAGGTCGCCACGCTGACCTACTGGATCGCAATCGGGTTGCGCCTTATCAAGCTGCAACACTACACATTGCCCAATCTGCTGACTGAGGAGCCGCTGGTGCCCGAGTTTATGCAGAACGACGC
The DNA here is from genome assembly GCA_964557165.1 of uncultured Woeseiaceae bacterium. GTDB lineage: Bacteria > Pseudomonadota > Gammaproteobacteria > Steroidobacterales > Woeseiaceae > UBA1847. The sequence goes on along the minus strand of CAZKZE010000070.1, from coordinate 5,908 downwards.
TCAGCCCGGCCCGATTGCTGACGCCGTGGTTGGACTGCTGGACGATGAGCAACAGCGTCAATCCATCAGTGAGAGATTTGGTAGACTCAGGAGCGAACTGGCGCTGGACGCAGACCAGCATGCGGCCGAGGCAGTATTAAGACTCGCGCAGCAATAACAAGGCACTCTCACACCACACATGCAGCAGGCAGGATTGTTCGAATTAGGCGGACTCATCGCTGGCGTCGATGAGGCGGGGCGCGGGCCACTCGCGGGTCCCGTTGTCGCGGCCGCCGTGATATTGCGGCCCGATGACAAGATCGAGGGCCTGGATGATTCCAAGAAACTGTCAGCGGTGCGACGCACGGCATTGGCGCACGAGATACGCAATCGGTCCCTGTCTTGGTCCGTGGCCTGGGCCGGGCCGTCGGAAATAGATTCAATCAATATCCTGGCGGCGACGATGCTGGCAATGCGACGTGCCATCGGCAGTTTATCCATCCGGCCACACGGTGTGCGCGTCGACGGCAATCGCCTGCCGAATCTGGCATTTGGCGACGTGAAACTCGAGGGTGAGGCGATCATTGGCGGTGATGGCAAGGTGCCGGAGATCAGTGCCGCGTCGATAATCGCGAAAACAACGCGCGATGGCATCATGGAGTTCCTGGATCGGATTCATCCGGAATACGAGTTTGCGCGCCACAAAGGCTACGGCACAGAGATTCACTGCAAGCGTCTGCGCGAGCACGGTCCCTGCGAGCAGCACCGGCAGAGTTTTGCGCCGGTGAGGGAGGCCTCGTGAGTTCGCCGGCGTTCGTGCACCTGCATGTCCACACCGAATACTCGATGGTCGACAGCACCGTCCGGATTCCCAGGCTCATGGCGGCGTGTGCGGAACATGGCATGCCTGCCGTTGCGCTGACCGACCAGAACAACCTGTTTGGTCTCGTAAAGTTCTACCGCAAGGCGATCGCCGCCGGCATCAAGCCTGTCATCGGACTCGACCTGCGTATCCTCAATGAGGACGAGCCCGATCGTCCTTACACGCTGCTGTTGCTTGTCCAGGACAATGCCGGCTATCGAAATTTGTCCGAACTCGTAACCCGCAGTTATATCGAGGGACAGGTTCGTGGCGAGCCCATGGCGCGCCGCGAATGGCTGACCAAAGTCAGCTGTGCGGGTCTCATCGCGCTGTCCGGCGGACTCCACAGCGATATCGGGCATGCTTTGCATGCGAATCACTTCGAGCAGGCGCGCGAGTTGCTCGATGATTGGCGGACGATCTTCCCCGAGCGCTTCTATCTCGAGCTGATCCGGACGGGTCGCGCGGGCGAGGAAGATTGTGTGCACGCGAGCCTCGAGCTCGCCAGTGCGACGGACACACCCGTTGTCGCAAGCAACGATGTACGATTTCTAAGTCCCGATGAGTTCAATGCACACGAAGCGCGTGTGTGCATTCACGACAGTCGTGTCCTCGCCGACAGCGACCGCCCGCGCACCTATAGCGCACAGCAATACCTGCGCACGCCTGCCGAGATGGCGGAACTGTTCGCCGATATCCCTGAAGCGCTGCTCAACACGGTTGAGATCGCGCGACGCTGCAACCTGGACCTGCAGCTCGGCGAAAGCGTGCTGCCAGCCTTCCCGGTCCCTGAAGGGCAGGACGAGGAGAAGTTTCTCGAAAGTGAAGCGAGGCACGGTCTGGAGGCTGCGCTGGAACGCATCTACGCGGCCAGGGATATTCCCGAGAAGGAACGCGCGGCATTCAGCGCACCCTATTTTGAGCGGCTCGACATTGAGCTGGAAGTTATCCGGTCGATGGGATTTCCGGGCTACTTCCTGATCGTCGCCGACTTCATTCGCTGGGCGCGTGAGAACGATGTGCCGGTCGGTCCCGGGCGCGGGTCCGGCGCGGGTTCGCTGGTGGCCTGGGTTTTGGGAATTACCGATCTCGATCCCCTGCAGCACGACCTGCTGTTCGAGCGCTTCCTGAACCCGGAACGTGTGTCGATGCCTGACTTCGATGTCGATTTTTGCATGGAAGGTCGCGACGATGTTATCGACTACGTCGCCGAGCGCTACGGTCGTGACCGCGTTTCACAGATCATCACGTTCGGCACGATGGCGGCCAAAGCCGTGATTCGCGATACGGGTCGGGTGTTGAGCCAGCCATACGGTTTTGTAGATCGAATCGCCAAGCAGGTGCCCTTCGAGATCGGCATGACGCTGGAAAAAGCGCTCGAGCAATCTGATGAACTCGCATCGATGTACCGGGACGACGAGGAAGTCACGGCGATCATCGACCTCGCGATGTCGCTTGAAGGTCTGGTCCGCAATGCCGGCAAACATGCCGGTGGCGTCGTGATCTCTCCGGGGCCCCTCACGGATTTTGCGCCGCTCTATTGCGAGGAAGGCGGCTCCAATGTCGTCACGCAGCTCGACAAGGACGACGTAGAAGCAGTCGGCCTCGTCAAGTTTGACTTCCTGGGCCTCAAAACTCTGACGATCATCGACTGGGCGGTACGCATCGCGAACCAGGCCAATCCCGATCTCAATCTCGATATCACACAGATCCCGGACTACGACGCAAAGACCTTCGAGTTGTTGCGCAGCACGAAGACTGCGGCGGTCTTCCAGTTGGAATCGAGCGGCATGCGGGACCTGATCAAGCGCATGCGACCGGATCATTTTGACGATCTCGTGGCCCTGGTCGCACTGTTCCGGCCCGGTCCGCTGCAGTCGGGCATGGTTGATGATTTTATCACCCGCAAACACGCGTCGAACAAGGCAGATATTGATTACCTGCACCCGGACCTGAAGCCCGTACTCGAAGAGACCTACGGCGTCATTCTGTACCAGGAACAGGTAATGCAGATCGCACAGGTGCTGGCCGGCTACTCGCTGGGTGCGGCCGATCTTCTGCGTCGTGCGATGGGCAAGAAGAAGCCCGAGGAGATGGCGAAACAGCGCGAAATCTTTGTGACTGGCGCCACTGAGCGTGGCGTCGCCAATAATACGGCGAGCCGTATTTTCGATCTCATGGAGAAGTTTGCGGGCTACGGCTTCAACAAATCGCACTCGGCAGCCTACGCCGTGCTTTCCTACCAGACGGCTTACCTGAAAGCACACTATCCGGCCGCATTCATGGCTGCGGTGATGAGTGCCGATCTGCAGAACACTGATCGCCTCGTGACGCTCAAGGATGATTGTCGACAGCTGGGCCTCGAACTGCGCGCACCGAACATCAACGAGTCGACCTACCATTTCAGCGTTCCCGCGGAGCGTACGATTCTCTACGGACTTGGCGCGATCAAGGGTGTTGGCAAAGGCGCCGTCGAATCGCTGATCGCCGATCGGGATGCCCAGGGTTCCTACAACAACCTGCCGGAGTTCTGCCGCCGCATGGATCACGAGAAGGTCAATCGGCGCACGCTCGAGGCGATGGTCAAATCCGGAGCCATGGACGGCTTTGGCGAGACGCGCCGCAGCCTGATGCACCAGGTGCCGGAGGCGCTGCGCAGCGCGGACCAGGAAGCGAAGGCCAATGCGGCCGGGCAAAACGACATGTTCGGTCTGGGTGAGGCGACAGCGAATGTGCAGGAGCAGCATCAGCCGGTACAACTTGCCGAATGGCAGGAGCGCCTGTTCCTGAGCAACGAAAAGGAAGCGCTGGGCCTGTACCTGACCGGGCATCCATTCGATGCCGTGCGCCACGATGCGCGTTATTTCGCAGATGGCAGGCTCGGTGACATCATTGCCGAGCCGGCGCCACAGACGAACAAAGGCGAACGTGACTACGCATCACGCCGGGAAGCCACGGTTGCCGGCCTTATCGTCGATGTTCGCAAGCGTGGCAACCGCGTCAGTGTCGTGCTCGACGATGACACGGGTCGAATGGAGATCAGCTTCTTCAGTGAGGCGTTCCAGGAGTTTCGGCACCTTCTGCAAAAAGACGAAATTGTCGTCGTGTCCGGTACGCTTCGTTACGACGATTTCATCGGCAGCTGGACTGTCAATGCCAAGAGCGTGTTGCACATTGATCGCGTGATCGAATCTCGTGCCAGGACTCTTTTGCTCAGCCTCGCACCGAACGGGCAGGCCGAGGCGCTGCTCGTCAAACTGCATGACCTGTTGTTGCCGTTTCGCGAGGGCAACTGCGATGTAGCGGTCCGCTACATCGGCGATGGCGCCTCGGCGCGCCTGTCCCTGGGCCCGGATTGGGCCGTTCGGCCGAGTCGTGAGCTGCGTGACAAGTTGACGGAACTGCTCGGGAACAATAATGTTCGCCTTCTGTATGCTCCTGCAAGCGACCTAAACTGACCGTAGGAGCGGCCATTGGCCGCGATACCATTTATGGACATGAAATTTCTGGATTTTGAGCAGCCGATCGCCGAGCTTGAGGCGAAGATCGAGGAGCTGCGCTACGTTGGTGATGATTCCGAGATCAACATCAATGAAGAGGTCGCGCGCCTCAAAGCCAAGAGCGAGTCGCTGACCAAGAGTATTTTCGCGAAACTCAGCCCCTGGCAGATTGCCCGCGTGGCACGCCACGAGTCGCGTCCCTACACGCTGGACTACCTCAAGATCATCGCCCCGGATTTCCAGGAGCTGCATGGCGATCGCATGTACGCCGATGATCCGGCCATCATTGGCGGCATTGGCCGTATCAATGGGCGTGCAGTCATGTTTATCGGGCACCAGAAGGGCCGGGACACCAAGGAACGTGTGCGCCGCAATTACGGCATGCCGAAACCGGAGGGCTATCGCAAGGCGCAGCGCCTGATGCGCATGGCTGAGAAATTCTCCATGCCGATCGTGACTCTAATAGACACGCCAGGAGCCTATCCGGGCATTGGCGCCGAGGAGCGAGGCCAGAGTGAGGCAATTGCCTACAGCCTGTACCTGATGGCTGGCCTCAAGACGCCCATTATCAGCGTCGTGATCGGTGAAGGTGGATCCGGCGGCGCGCTGGCTATCGGCGTTGGCGATCGCCTGCTCATGCTGCAATACAGTATCTACTCGGTGATCTCGCCCGAAGGTTGCGCGTCGATTCTATGGAAGAGCGCCGAACGTGCCGAAGACGCGGCTGAATCCATGCGTATTACGGCGGACAGCCTCAACAATTTCGGACTGGTTGATGAAGTCCTCGAGGAACCGCTGGGCGGCGCGCACCGCAGTCCGAAGGAAGCGGCGGAAGTCATTCGCAATGCCCTGATCAAAAACCTGGACGAGCTCGAGGCGATGTCGACCGAGCAACTGCTCGAGGAACGGCAACGGCGACTCGCGAGCTTCGGACAGTTCAAAGAGGCGTGACCTTCTCACCCGAGCTGCTGCAGGCTCACCTTGCCGAGCTCGAAAACCAGGCTGCCAGACCTTCTCGCTACGTTATCGCGTTCAGTGGCGGACTGGATTCAACCGTGCTCGCACACGCGCTTGGCCGCGCCGTCGATAATGTGCCGATCGTGGCAATCCACATCGATCACGGACTGCACGAAGATTCGCAACGCTGGAGTGACCACTGCGAGGACTTCGCGGCGTCCCTCGGCATCGAGTACCGCAGTCGCAAGGTGACCGTGCAACTCGAATCAGGTAAGGGACCCGAAGCCTCTGCAAGAGAAGCGCGATACACGGCGCTGCACACCGAACTGGAGCAGGGCGACTGGCTACTCAGCGCGCATCACCGGGAAGACCAGGCTGAAACCCTGCTGTTGAATCTCGTGCGGGGAAGCGGCCCGGCCGGAATCGCTGGCATTGGCTCTATTCGACGTTTCGGACCGGGCTGGCTGGCTCGTCCACTACTCAATACCGACAGGGCTTCGCTGCGAGACTATGCGGGGCAAAATAAGCTCGAGTGGATTGATGACCCGTCAAACACTGACCGTCGATTCGATCGCAATTTTCTGCGCCACGACATCCTGCCTCGACTGCA
>CAZKZE010000069.1:0-17426 GCA_964557165.1 uncultured Woeseiaceae bacterium | reverse complement strand
CCCGATTTCTACCAGAAAAAGCGCGATCTGTTCTGCAACTTGTTGGAGGGGTCGCGGTTTCGCCTGCGCCCTGCGAAAAGTACGTTCTTCCAGCTCCTCGACTACGGCGCGATCTCTGACGAAACAGACGAGACACTCGCCACACGCTGGACCCGGGAAATCGGCGTCGCGTCGATTCCGCTAACGGTCTTCTGCGAAACGCCATTCACTGGAACGCGCCTGCGCTTCTGTTTTGCCAAGGATGATGCGACGCTGGAACAGGCCGCAGAGAAACTCTGCGAGCTTTGATCGTTGCCGAATGCTTTACGCGCTGCCGAGCTGGAACGCGAGCAGCGCACCGATATAGCCGATGGTCGTCATGTAGGCCCAGGCAAATATCGGCCAGCGCCAGGTATTGGTTTCCCGTCTGATAATCGCGAGCGTCGCGGCGCACTGCAGACAACATGCATAGAAAATCAACAGGCCAATCACCATGGGCAAAGTGAATACCTTGCTGCCATCCGGCCGAGTCGCCGACTGCAATCGGCTCGACAATGTACCCTCGTCCGCTTCATCACCAACTGCGTAGACGGTTCCGAGCACGGCAATAACGACCTCGCGCGCCGGAAAGCCGGCGATGACAGCCGAAGAAACACGCCAGTCCCAGCCCAGTGGTTCAAATACGGGCTCGATGACTTTGCCTGCCCGACCAAGCCAGCTTTGCTCCATCTGCACCGCCGCTGCCGTATTCGTGTCCAGGTCGGTCGGCATCTCCTCGGAATGCGGGAAATAGGCCAGCGCCCAGACGATCACAGCGACCGCAAAAATCACCGTACCCGCGCGTTTAAGAAATACTTTCGCGCGGCCCAACAGCTGAATGCCGACGGTCTGCAGATTCGGGCGCCGGAACTCGGGCAACATCAGCGCGAACGGCGGCTTGGGTCCGCGTAACGTCGTCTTGCGCATGAACAGCGCGGTCAGGATACCCATGACAATACCGAACAGGTACAAACCGAACAGCACCAGCCCCTGCAGGTTCATGAATCCGACGTTCGTCGCAGGCACAAATGCGGCAATCAGCAGCGCGTAGACGGGCAACCTCGCGGAACAGGTCATGAACGGCGCGGCCATGATAGTCGCGATGCGGTCACGACGGTTTGGAATGACTCGAGTTGCCATGATGCCCGGCACCGCGCACGCAAAACTCGAAATCATCGGAATGATCGACTGGCCGGACAGTCCGGCCGAGCGCATGGTGCGATCCATCAGGTAGGCGGCACGCGCGAGGTAACCTGAATCCTCAAGCAGGATGATGAACAGGAACAGGATCATGATCTGCGGAAGGAAGATGACGACGCTGCCGACACCAGCAATAACGCCGTCCGCAATCAGGCTTGAAAACGCTGTGTCACCAAGGCGCTCGAATACCGCCGCGCCCAACGTCGATGACCCCGCATCGATAGCATCCATCATTGGCGTGGCCCAGGCGAACACAGCCTGGAATACGATTGCCATCACGACGAACAGGCCGATAGTGCCGGGAACCGGGCGATTCAGGAAATCCGTAATGCGCGTGCGCCACGATACGTACGCCGGTGCAGACTTCTGCACCTTATCGAGGACCCCGCGCACCCACGAGTAACGTATGCGAGCATCACGAGCGATAGGCGGTTCTTCTTCAAACAAGGCCGAACGCACATCAGCCAGTTGCGCGCGTGCCGCTTCACTCAGTTTGCCGACGATGACCTCATTTGACTCCGTCGCGCCATCAATTAATAGTCGTTCGAGTTCCGCGAAACGCAGCGGTTCGCTCGACTCTTCCGCGAGCTGGCTTGCCGCTTCCGACAGCTCGGGCCAGATCCGAATGTGTCGCGGCGGTGTCACCTGTTTGATATCCGCGATCGCCAGTCGCAACATTCCGAGACCGGCACCTGTCGTCGCAACCACCGGATACACGGGGACGCCCAGTAATGCACTGAGTTCCGCCGTATCGATCTGGATGCCGCTCTTCTCCGCCGCATCGGTCATCGTCAATGCGACGATCATCGGCAGTTCAAGCTCGACGAGCTGCTGTACCAGGAACAATCCCTGGTACAGATTCGTCGCATCAAGTACCGCGAGGATTCCGTCCGGCGCTCTGGTGCCTTCCATGCGGCCGAAGATCACATCAACTGCGATGTGCTCTTCGAGAGAATGTGCGCTCAGGGAATGGGTGCCCGGCAGGTCGACAAGCTCGATCGTCGCGCTCTCGGTCCTGAGGGTCCCGACGTGCCGCTCGACTGTCACGCCCGGGTAATTTCCGATGCGTTGCTTGAGCCCGGTCAGGCGATTGAAGAGCGTACTCTTGCCGGAATTGGGATTACCGACAACCGCGATGCTCGCGTCGGTGCGCTTCGCTACGGCTATCTTATTGACGGGGACGCGGGTTTCTGTGGACTTAGTCACCAGCCGCTACGGGTGCGATCTGAAAGTGCCTGGCATGTTCCTGGCGTAGTGAAATGCCGCAACCGAAGAGCCGGAATTCCATTGGATCGCCGCCGATAGCAGAGCTCGCGTGCTCAATCTCGGTGCCTTCGACGAGGCCGAGCACCATCAGGCGTTGAACCTGCGGATCCGCTGCGTTGATCGCCCGAATAATGCCTTTCTGGCCGCATTTCAGGGTAGCCAGTGTGCTGCCGTTAATAGCCATGATTCAATCTAAATCCGTGATATTTAGACACTTTCCTGATATTGGCTGAAATGATAATGATTCGCATTACTAACTGCAATAGGCAATTCTACGGATAGCCCGGGTCGTGGCGTTCAGTTTGCGTTCATTGACCCGGGAGTAGCGTGTACTCGACAACAACCGCGAGGACCGCGTCATGAGAAACGCCCCCCAATACCCGCAGGCAGCGGCACAGAATCGTACGTCCCGCCGTACGCTTTATCTCGCTTGCCTCGCCCTTCTGTTCATCGGCACCGCCGGCGTCGCCACGCAGCAGGCGTCCGCAACCACGCCCACGATCAGACTCTTCCCGACCACGGTCGTCGAGGATCTCAAGCAGACCGGCAATGTCGCGCGCGACATGGAAACCGGTCTCCAGGAGATCATCGGCCGCCTTGATCAACAACAGGAGTTGTACCAGGAAAGCAAGTGCGACGGTGCAGAAGACGACTCCGGCTGCCAGCGCCTGGCTCGACAGATAGGCCAGACCTATCTCGAGATGCTCACGGTCATGGACGAGCGCCTCCCCGATATGGAACACACCGTGAACAACACTCGCCAAAGCCTCGAGAAAGGCCTGCGCAATGAACTTGGCAAGAAGATGACTCCATGGACCCTCCAGGAGACATTAATCGGTGGCAAAGCTGACCAGACCACGACGAAAGCCGCACCGACCCTTCGCGGTCGTTCCGGCATGCGCCTGTCGGAACGCTTCAATCAATATTACCAACTGGTCGCTACGTCCGGCGCCAAAGGCGACCAGTCGCTTGCGGTGCTGGCGTCGGACATCTACCTCGACATGGAGGAGACCAGCATCCTGATCCAGCGCACGCGACAGGAAATCGCGCGGGCGACGCTGATGGAACAGCTCAACCAGTCCTTCGGCATTATCACGCCCGAGATGATCGAGGTTGTCGGTGGCGTAAAGAGCATCCTGTTTGGCGATGCCGATAGTACGACGCTCGTCGCCTCCCCACCCCCGGGCAGCGTCGAGCAGGCCTATCGCAGTCCGCTGGAACAGTAGTTTCGAGGAACAAACCATGATCATTCAATCAATCAAAAAGCCACTCCTGCTCATTGCGGGCTTCATTATCATTGCCGGCATCCTGTCTGCCTGTGCATCCAACGAGCCGACTTGTGCCGGGCCGCAGTCGAAGAATCTCGCCAAAGCGATCGACACGGCACAGATGTCGCTCGCGAGCGGCTGCGAGGCGCATTTCGACCGCTACTTCGACGACTTGCTGACGATTGCCGAAGGCGATCCGAAGCCCGAGAACAAACGTGCCTTCAGCGAGTTTCTCGTTTGGTCCAGTGACCAGGGACTGCTGAGTAATCGCCAGGCACAGGAGTACTACAACCGCTACTTCAATGTGAAATTTATGTCGATGAAGGGCGACTACAACAATTGCTCGCATACCTGTCCGAACAAGCAACGCGTGCTTTTCAACATGGAGCGCGAGCTCTCGGACAAGGAACGTGGCCTTATGAAAGTCAGCCTCGACAATGACGGTTACTACCGCGCCGACCAGTTGTTCCAGGAAGTAGAGCTCGTGCTCGAAGCCACGTGTACAGCCTGCGCCGCCGGCTACTGAACAAGGAACAGGACCGTGAACCGCACATTGGTCTTTATCAAGGGACTCGCCGCCGGCGCGCTTGGCACGCTCATCGGTGGCGTGGCCACTCTGTACGTGCTGAGCCGTATGGGCCTGATCCACTTCAGCGACACCGCAATCAGCAGTCCGGGTGCCTGGCTGCACTGGGCATATACGAACCTCGGACTGTCGATTCCCGTGTTCGCCGGGTTGTTGCTCGCTTACTTCTTGACGCTTGGCCGACTGCGCAATGCCCTGACGAGCGCGCGACCTATCGATCAGATCGTGCAGCTCGACCATCTGACCGACATCTGGACGACATTGTTCTTTGGCACGGGCGTCATCTGGACCGCCATCGGCATGCGCAGTGCATTGATCTTTGCCCTGGGCGACCGCGATGCAGCCATGGCGCAAGGGGCCTTCGCGATGCTCGAACGTATGATCGACGGCGGCATATTGCTTGCCCTGTCAACGACCATCTTCGGCGGCATTGGCGGCTACCTGATGCGCGTCTACAAAACGGTAACCCTCGGCACCGAACTCCAGAGGCAATACGACAAGGCGGCGCGCGCTGATACATCCGAAATGCGCGAGAGCCTGCAACGTATTGAGGCGCACCTGCGCCAGGACGCCGCATGACTCGCTCGCCGCTCGCCTATCCTCTCAATCGTTCCGCCGACATGGACGTCGGTGGCGCTGCTGACCTGCAAACCGACATCATGCGCTTCATGGCGATCCTGTCGCTGTGTCTCGTCGCGATCTTCGCGTTGGTCCAGAGTATTCCGCTCACGCCGGTCGAGCCAGCACCATCGGAGTCCGCTCCCGCCCCTACGCCTGTCGCGCACGAGGTAACTCCGCCGGAACCGGTACCTGCGCCCGCTCCGGTCACGACGCCCAAGCCTGAGCCCCAACCGGTGCAGGAGGCCGTGGAGAGACCGGTCACGTTGACACGTCCGACGTGGCAACCAAAGTACGCGCCCAAGACCCCGGTCCAGGTAGATCCTGTCGTGATTCCCGAAGTTGCGAGGGTCGAACCTGTTCCTGAGGCTGAAACACCCGTTGAGACCCCGGCACCCTCCGCGTCCGAGAAGAAAGGATTTACCTTGCGTTTCGCTTCTGACGCCGCGTTGACGCGCGCGGTCGCCGCACACAATGTCGGCCTGTACGCCCTGGACAAGCAACAGGTCAAGCGCATGACCGTCAGCGAAAGCCGCATCAGCTTCTGGGATGCATCGACACCCAACAAATTTCACGAGATGGAAGCATCAACGGTTCCCGCCGCCGTGATCGATGCGCTCGCACGTACCGGCGTTGCGACCGATGGCGTCGGCTGGGGAGTCACGCTTCCCGGCAAGGTAACAACCCAAATGAATTCGCTAATGCAAGACCACGACGGCGGCTCGCTGATCATTAATGCCGCCGGCGATGTTCACTGGGAGGAGCAATGAAACGTATTTTGATTCTGCTAACCCTGGTACTCGCGCAGTCAATTCCAGCTGTCGCTGAGTCGCGCGAGAAAGATCTTGATCGTTGGGTAGACCGCGATCTGATTCCCTACGTGCGCCAGCAACTGATTCTGCATCCGAGATTCAAAGACGAGACGGTCATGTTCGTCATACTCGACGACAATGCACCAGCATCCTCGACGAATGCCCTCGCCTTATCGATACGGGACCGCCTGCTTGCCGCTGCCGTGGCAACGCAGGGTGTCGAGATTGGCTGGCAACAGGGGCGCAGTGGCGCCTCTCTCGAATCGACGCCGCAGGATTGTATGCATGACGATGTGCACTATTACATCGGCATCGAACTGACGCAGAAGCTGGACGGCAGCTATGCCGCAAATGTGCGGGCACTGGACCTCGAAGACCGTAATTGGGTGACCGGTTTTAGTCGGCGCTGGCAAGGAAAGCTCAGCACGAGCCAGCGGCAGGCGATGCGTCAGATGCGTTCGGATAAGACGTTTGTAGGCTCGCGCGACCTGCCCTTCACGCTGGCACAAACCGACCTTCTTGCATCACACCTGGCTCACCAGCTGTCCTGCACATTGAAAAAACGCGTAGAGGACGATTACGTCGTGTCCGTGGACCTTGTCGAGGCACCGGCCAGTGGGCTCGAGGGAACTGTCGAACTGATCAGCAACAACCTCGCCAATCGGCAAGCGCTAACACTGAGCACCGAAGAGAACGCCACGAATGCCATCCTGAGTGGCAAGGCACACCGGATCGACGGCCTGCTGCACCAGTACTGGGTCACGGTGACGCCAAGTCGTGAAACGGAGGAAATCGCGGCCCTGAGCGCGAGCGCCTATGTCGTTCTGCCGGCATCGGCAGAGCCGCCGGTCAGACGGGCCACCCCACCCCCTGTTGTTGCCGTTGCCGCGACGAGATCCAGGGTGGCGCCACCCGTTTCGATTCCCAACGCAGGTAATAATCCACTGATCAGCGAACTGCAGATTACAGCGCCACTGTCGCGATCTGATTGCGGCATGCACAGCTGCTCCATGTTGCAGACGCAGGCAAAAGTCGACTCGATCGTCTTCTTTCTCGAACACCAGGCGAATCACGGACTCGTCCGCCTCGCCGACGCCGAGTGCCGTAGCCGCACGTCGGCACGGATTGCGCGTAGCGGCCAACCGTTGCGCTTTCCGATCGCGCGCACCACCACGTCGAGCCGCAATTGGGCAGAGACGTTCGAATGGGATCTCGCGCCCGATCTCGATACTTACTACGCAGTGGTGGTTACCGACGCAAAGGTCGCACGGCGCATTGCCAATCACATGGACCGGCTACCCATGCGCTGTAGCGAGGCGCTCAGGCCCGGACTCGAGGACGACGAGCTGCAGAGCTGGCTAACCGGTTTTGCCATGTTGACCGCAAATGCTGCAGAGCATATTGACTGGCGTGCCATCCAAGTCCGCAACGTCTTGTAGGAGATAAGCATGCTCAAACTCATTGGCATACTGACCGGCTCGGCACTCGCCATAGCCTTTCTTATCATCGCGCTCGGTGTGCCCGATCTCTCGGCACCCGAAACAGAGGCTGAGAATATCGTCGAGCCTGTAGCGGAACAGGCGGTAGAACCCGCGCCTGAGCCAGCGCCCGAACCGATGCCCGAACCGATGCCCGATACCGTTGCGGAGCCGGAGCCGACGGGGGTCCCCGAACCCGTAGCCGATCTCGGCCCCGACCCTGACACTGAGGCTTTGATCGAACAGATCTTCAATCCGGGTCCCGAAGAGATCATCGAGGAGAACTGGTACGCGTTCTGGAGTCCGTTTCGCAGCGAAATCGCGGCGCGGGGCTTTGTGTCAAAACTGCAGGAAACGACTGGCATTGACTATCGAGTGGTGAAGATCAAGACCGGCGTTTACGAAGTTGCGTTCGCCTACATCGATGATGCCGACATCCAGGACAAGCTGGCCCGGATCTCGAACGCCACCGGCCTCAACATGACGGATAGCTGAAGTGCGGCAGCTACTCAAATCTCTGCTTATCGCGGTGAGCATCGTTCTGCTCACCGTGTCAGGCATAAGCACTGCTGCAGTGCGCCAGGACCTGGACGCGCAATGGAGGACCTATGCGCATAGCCAGGTAACCGCGGAACCCGCTTACAAGTTTCCCCATGCGACGTGCTTCAAGGCGGCTGCGCTGCAATACGATCTACCCGAGACGCTGCTGCTCGCCGTCGCTCGCGGTGAGAGCGATTTCGAGGCGACGGCGCGTTCGCGCGCAAACGCCCACGGCGTTATGCAGATACTCTGGCCGGGCACGGCTCGCCACCTGGGAATACACCGGCTCAGTGATCTCTATGATCCATGTACCAACATTGATGCTGGTGCAAGATATCTACGGGAACTCCTCCAAACCTATGGAGGCAACATGCACCTCGCCCTTGCCGCGTACAACTACGGACCAGGACGAATTGCGCGGGACGGTAACAACATCCCAACCGGCGCGACCTGGTACTCGGGCTACATCTACCGCCACCTGAACTATGTGCTCGGTTCCGGGGCAACCCGAAAGCCGGTTCCGGATACGTTGTATTCGGATATCGGCCAGTCGACGCTGCTAACGTTTGGCGAACCCTATCGCGCCGCGGCATTTATCGAAAACCTGGAGAAAAAAGCGCCGAACCTGAGTCTCGACTGGTTCCGCCGCGGCACAGGTGAGTTCGAAGTCGTTATGACCTACGCCGATCGCGCGGAGTTTGACAGGAGCGCCGGTCAACTCAGGAACGCAGGGTTCCGCATCGACTAGGCAGAAGCGTCAGGCGCAGTTCGGACGACCGATCTCTTTGGGCAGCATGGCCTCGATCCGCTCCATCACGTCGAGTCGGTGTACGATATCGTGAATGTAGTCGAGCCTGTCGGTTTCGAGCACCAGCACTTCGCTCATGTCGTAATTGGCGATCCAGTTTTCATAGAGACGATCGAGGCGCTTCAGATAGGCAAGCGGCACGTCCTCTTCCATCTTGCGACCACGCAGCTTGATACGCTGACGCAGCGTGCGCATCGAACACCTGAGGTAGATCATCAGGTCGGGCGGCCGGATCGCATCGAGAATCGAGTCATAGAATCCGCGATAGGTATCCCAGTCACGCTTCGATATCTTGCGCATCTGGTGCAACGCCGTGGCAAATATCTCTGCATCCTCGAAGATCGTGCGATCCAATGCGACAACACCGCCCTGACGGTCGAGTTCCTGGTGCAGGCGGAATTTATTGGACAGAAAATAAAGCTGCGACTGAAATGCCCAGCGCTTCATATCCTTGTAGAAATCTGCAAGGTACGGATTTTCGTCATTGGGTTCGTAGAAAGGTGCCACGCCATAGGTGCGATGAAGGAACTCGACGAGCGTCGACTTTCCCGTCCCCATGTTCCCGGCGATTGCGATCGAGCGTTTCATACCCTATTCTCGATTCCCATGACTATGCCTGTTGTACTGATTAGCGAAGAGGAAATCCAGAGCCGGGTCCTGGAACTCGCCGCGGAGATATCCAGGGATTACGGCGATCAGGATGAAATAGTCCTCGTTGGCGTTCTCAAGGGTTCCTTTATTTTTCTCGCCGACCTGTCCCGCCGGCTGTCGATCCCGCGAACGATAGAGTTTATCGCTGTTTCAAGTTATGGCAGCGGCAGCAGGTCCACCGGTGCAGTACGCCTCGTTATGGATGTGCGCGGCAACATCGAGGGCAAACACGTGTTGATCGTCGAGGATATCGTCGATACGGGCCATACATTGAAGTACCTCATTGGGATGCTGGACTCGCATCGGCCTGCTTCGGTCAAGACTTGCGCCCTCGTGCGCAAGGCCGAACGAGCAGAGGTCGACGTCGATGTCGATTATCTCGGCTTTGACATTGGTGACGAATGGGTCGTGGGATATGGGCTGGACTACGCAGAGCAGAATCGCACGTTGCCGTACATCGGCGTAGTTTCCCCCGACGACCGGTGACTGGTTACTAATCGTCGGCGCAGCCGTCGATCTCAATCTCAATCGTCGAGTGGCCAATCCCGAATTCACTTTCCAGGTAGTTCTTGAGGCCCTTGACGACCCGTGACTGGCTTTCCACATCGTCCTTGATAACCACGTGCATGGTCAGCATCAACTGCTGCGGCGTAAGGCCCCAGACATGCACGTGGTGAATCTCACTCACCCCCGGGACGTTCGCGACGATGCGCTCCTGCATGTCGGGAACATTCAACCAGTCGGGTGCGCCTTCGAGCAGAACGTGGGCACTACGTTTCACCAGCGCCCACGCACTGCGCAGTATTAGCGCGGCGACCGCCACCGACAGGATTGGATCGATCAGCGTCCAGCCCGTGTAGATGATCACGATGGCGGCGACGATGGCGGCGACTGAGCCGAGCAGATCGCCGGCGACGTGCAGCGCCGCGCCGCGAATATTGAGATTCTCCTGGTCGCCCGAGTGCAATACGGCGAAGCAGACGATGTTGATGAACAATCCTGCTCCCGCAACCACGAGCATCGTTTCGCCAAGAATATCGCGCGGTGTAATGAATCGTTCAACGGCCTCATAGAGAATCCAGCCGACAATAACCAGCAGGCTGAGTCCGTTGACGAAGGCCGCGAGAATCTGGAAACGCTGGTAGCCATACGTCAGGTTGCCATCTGCCGGGCGCTTGCTGACGTGAAATGCGACGGCCGCGAGCGCAAGCGCCATCGTGTCGGTCAGCATGTGGCCCGCGTCCGCGAGCAGTGCCAGCGAGCCGGAGATGATGCCGCCGATTATCTCGACGATCATGAACGTGCCGGTCAGGACCAGCGCGATCACGACCCGCTTCAGGTTACCCTCGTTGGCCTCGTGAACATGCGCGTGGCCGTGATCATGGTCGTGGTGGTCGTGATCGTGCGCCATATCTAGTCGTTCTCGTCAGCCTGGCTAAGACGGTAGATCAGGATTGCAGCACGTTTGATTGCAAGCGGCATCGACAAGAGATAGATCTTTTCGTGCGGCGTATGCCCTCCTTCCCCCAACGGGCCGAGCCCGGCGATGGCATCCGTATACGGAGATACGAACGATACGTCCGCCGCACCTCGCTTGGACGGATCGAGTTCCTTCATCGGTCCGCGACCGAGTTCTTTATTAATCTCGGACAGCACGCCCAGCACGGCACGATTGCCCTCGCTCGGGAACATCGGTGGGTAACCCTCGGTAAACTCGATCGACGCATTCGTGTGCGGCAGACTGGCGGCGACAATTTCCTTCATCTTCGCCATGGCGCGATCCAGCTGGTCCTGGGAGATCGTGCGAATCCCTCCCTGCACGACCGCAGTGCGGGGCACGATGTTGGTCTTACCAAAGGTCGTGCCACGATTCTGCTCTGTTGAGTAGTCGACATCGGTGCCGCCCTGAATCGTTCCGGCGTTGAAGGTCACGTGTTCCTCGCCGCGCACTTCGTCATAGAAGGCGTTCAGAATGCGCGCGGTTTCGAAAATGGCGCCGGCGCCAACGTCTTCGCCGAATATGCCTGACGAATGCGCCTGCCTGCCTTCGACAGTCAGGATCCATTCCGATGAGGAACGCCGCGCGATCGTTCCCCAATCCGCATCGTCATAGTGGATGGCTGCTTCGAATCCGAGACCGTAATCGGCCCATTGACCGGCTTCCACCAACTCCTGCCGGGACACGGACAGCGGCCGGCCCATCTTCTCTTCCTCCCCCGTATAGGCAACCACCACGGGAATGTCTTCCAGCGCGCCGATTTCCTGCAGCGCTTTCAATGCATAGATAATGACGGCATTGCCACCTTTCATATCCTCGACACCTGGCCCGGTGGCGATATCACCATCGCGCGTGAATGCCTGAAAATCATCGTCCGCCTCGAATACGGTATCGAGGTGGCCTATGAGCACGAACTTCCTGCCCGAGCCCGACGTTTTGCGACCAAACAGGTGGCCCGCGCGCTCCATCTCTGGCGGCAGCTCGATCCACTCGGATTCCAGGCCCAATGCATCCATCTCCCGAAGCATAACGTCACGGACCGCCCGAATGCCGTCGTGATTCATCGTGCCGCTTGAGATATTGACGGTCTCCTCGAGCAGCGAGATGGCGTCTTCGGCATGCGCGTCTATCCACTCGACCATGCGTTGTTCATTCTCGTCGAGCGACGCCGCCGACAGGGGAAGCGCAACGGTCAGGCAAACCAACCCGAGCATTCTGCTGAAAGTGTTCCTGTGCATGATCTCGCCAGTTCCTGATATGGTCGCTCAATGTATCAGGGAGGCGGCGATGATCTCAACGGCCGAATTCGACAAGCAGTTCATTGAAGTCAATGGCAAACGCATGTCTTACGTCGAAATGGGCGAGGGCGACCCGATCGTCTTCCAGCACGGCAACCCGACATCGTCCTACCTGTGGCGTAACATCATGCCCGCCCTCGCGTCGAGAGGTCGCTGTATTGCTGTCGACCTTATTGGCATGGGGCACTCGGACAAGCTGGACAACCCGGGCGCTGAAAGCTACCGCTATGTTGAACACCGCGATTACCTGTTCCAGGCCTGGGAGCAACTGGGCATTACGGACGACGTTACGCTGGTCATTCACGACTGGGGCTCCGCGCTGGGCTTCGACTGGGCGAGCCAGCACCCCGCCAGCGTCAAAGGCATCGCTTACATGGAAGGAATTGTCTGCCCGATGAACTGGCAGGACTGGCCTGACGTTATCCGGCCGCTGTTCGAGGGTTTTCGATCGGCTGCGGGCGAGTCCATGGTGCTCGAGAAGAACGTCTTTGTGGAGAAAGTGCTGCCGGGCTCAGTGCTGCGCGGCCTGACGGACGAAGAAATGGCCGTGTACCGGCGTCCGTTCGAGAATGCTGGTGAAGATCGCCGCCCTACCCTGACATGGCCCCGCCAGATTCCGCTGGATGGCGAACCCGCCGACGTCGCTGCGATTGTCACGGCTTATGCCGAGTGGTTGCAGGACTCCGAGGTGGCCAAGTTGTTCATCAATGCTGAGCCGGGCGCCATCCTGACAGGTGCCCAGCGCGAACTCTGCCGGACATTCAGGAACCAGGCTGAAGTCACCGTGGCCGGCAGTCATTTCATCCAGGAGGACTCCCCGGATGAGATTGCGACTGCAATCGCTAGCTGGCTGGACTCGCTTTAGTAGCAACGGCGGCCGTGAACACGACGTCGGTCGAACTGTTGAGCGCTGTTTCGGCCGAGTCCTGCAGAACACTGATGACGAACCCGACCGCGACGACCTGCATCGCGACATCGTTTGAAATACCGAACAAGCCGCAAGCCAGCGGAATCAGCAACAGCGAACCACCAGGTACTCCCGATGCGCCGCAAGCAGACAATGCCGCGACAACGCTGAGCAGCAGAGCCGTCGGGGCATCGACACTGATACCCATCGTGTGGACCGCGGCGAGCGTCAATACTGTGATCGTAATTGCCGCACCACCCATGTTGATGGTCGCGCCCAGCGGAATGGACACGGCGTAGGTGTCTTCCTCGAGATCGAGGCGCTCGCAAAGCGCGAGATTCACCGGGATGTTTGCCGCCGATGAGCGCGTGAAGAATGCGACCATGCCACTTTCTCGCAATGCCGTGAACACGATGGGATAGGGATTCTTTTTCGTCTTGATCCCAACGATCAGTGGATTGATGACCAGCGCGACCGTGACCATGCAGCCCAGCAGGATCGTCAGGATGCGCGCGTAACTGCCAAGGACGCCAAGCCCGCCCTCAGCGAGATTCCCGGCCACCAGGCCGAAGATACCGATCGGTGCCAGGCGTATGACGACGCGCACGATGCCGGTAATCGCATCGGACAAATCGTGTAGCGCGGTCCTGGTCGTCTCTGCGGCGTGGTGCAGAAACACGCCAAGCAGCACACCCCAGACCAGGATGCCGATGTAGTTGGCCGTCAACATCGCATTGATCGGATTATCGACCAGCTTCAGCAACAGCGTCCCGAGAACCTCGGCAATGCCCTGCGGCGCACTCTTGCTGACCTCCGTCACCTGCAGCACCAGCGTAGTTGGAAACAGCGTACTGGCTGTCACGGCGACCAACGCGGCAGCGATGGTGCCCACGAGGTACATGATGACAATTGGCCGCATCTGCGCGGTATGGCTTGCCTTGCGATTCGCTATGGCCGACGCGACCAGCACGAGTACGAGAACAGGCGCGACAGCTTTCAGGGCCGAAACGAAAAGACTGCCGAGCAGCATGGACGATGCGGCCGCCTCGGGCGCGAGTAGCGCCAGCGCGACGCCCAGGACGATGCCGATCAATATCTGCAGCACGAGGCTGCCGGACATGACGCGATTAAGCAGGGATTGTGTACTCATTCCGCGCGTTGGCTACCTCTTGCACCGATACGGCAATGCGGCGGGCTCGCCGCGCTCAATTCCCTGGCTCTCCAGTAACGCCATCAGGTTCGGGTACGGACTCGCGTCGAAAGAGCCATAGACCAGGAAATCGGATATGCCCTTCATGTTTCCCGCCGCATCGAGCTCCATCAACGTCGCTGTCGCCGCCTCCGTGTCGCCAAAGATCAAGTGGTTGAGCCAGGTAATTGACTCGTCATCTGCGAACTTCTCACGGCCACGCTCGTAAAGTCGCTGCGCATCGCCAAGTCGCCCTTCGGCGCAAGCCTGGCGCAGTAACACCAGGTGGCGGGAGGATTCCGGCAGATCGCTGGACAGGATGTAGGGCAATAACTGCGCCGCCCCATCTATGTCGCCGGCAGATAGTAACGTTCGATGCGCCTGGTAATGCACGAATACCTGGTCGGGAAAGCGCGCTACCGCCTCTTTCGCAAATTCGCGTGCATGATCCCTTTCCCCGACATAGGCAAGCCGGTTAATTGAGTTCTGCGAAACGATCACATCGTGACCGTCACGCTCCTGATATTCGGCGACAGCGCGATACACGCCCTCATCGTCACTGACTATCGCGAGTAGCGTGAGTTGCTGGTTTTGCGCTCTCTGGTCATTCGGGCGGTGTTCCAGGTACTCGGAATTGAGTCGCAGTGCCTGGACGAACTTCAATTCATGTGACGCCTTGTGGGCACGCGCAAAGAGCTTGTCTGCGGGATCCTTCGTGTAGCGGATGGCGTTGTCGATTGCTTCGTCATAGAGCGGCCGCATTTCCTCCACCGTAAGCTCGGTGATTCCGGCGATAATATTGGTTGCTGAAAGCTGTATGTCCCAGTATTGGGCCAGTTCCCAGTGTGCTTCCGCAAACTCAGGATCGATCTCGATCGCCCTTTCAAAAGCATCCTGCGCATTGAGAAATTCGTAGGTATCGCCTGTCGATACTGTCGAAACGCCGGCCGCTAAACCATGCAGATAGGCTTCATAGGCAGGTATCGATGCCGTTCCTGCCGCGACCATCTTTGCCAGCGCCTCCGGATCCATCGCGGTTTCGAGCGCGTTCGCAATCTCAAACGCGACGTTCTCCTGGATATCAATCAGATCCGCAAAATTCCGGTCATAGTTTTCCGACCAGAGATGAAACCCGTCCTCTGCCCTGATCAGCTGCGCGGTTACGCGAAGCCGCTCACCGCTACGGCGCACTGAGCCCTCGAGGACGTGCGCTACTCCAAGGGCCTCGGCGATTTCCGTGATGCCCCTGTTTGATCCTTTGTAGGCAAACGACGAAGTGCGTGCACTGACCAGCAGGTCCGGTGTCCGCGCCAGCGAGTTCAGGATCTCTTCAGTCAGACCGTCCGCAAACCACTCCTGCTCCTTGTCCGAAGACATATTCACAAATGGCAGTACGGCAATAGTGCGTTTGCTCGGGCCCTGTGGCTCAGCTGCAACGACGACAGGTTCGTTCGAGTCTTGTTCGACGGCGGTGTCGTTGACAAGGGAGTCGACCTGATCCTGGTGTGCCTGGCGCTCCCAGACGAAATAGGCGAGCGCAACAACAAGCGCGACAATAGTGATTGCGTTGAGCTTCTTACCAGTGCTCGGCGTAATCGAGGCAGACGCATCAACTTCTTCGGTCTTCTTGATTCCTTCTGCCGTTAATTCGAACGCCCAGGCGAACAGCAAAGCGAACGGAAAGCCGAGAGCAATTAGGAGGATCAATGACTTGAAGACCCAGCCCGGTGCGTCAAACGTCGGGAACAACACCTCACCGATCTGGAAGACCAGCCAACCGACGACCAGGTAGGCAATTCCCACCCGTACGACGTTGCGTCGTTTCAGTTCTTCAAAGAACTGCCCCATCCCTGTTCCCCAGCTTCTCGCGTCTGTTTCCGGAACCTTAGCAAAAAAAAAGCGGCTTCTTGCGAAACCGCTTTTTCCAAACCTACGTTAGCACGTGGTCCTGGCCCCCTGATTCCCCCGCCAAGTCGTACCTGAAGGTGTTCATCTTCGGCAATGCAGCCCATCTGTTGTGGAAAGACTACGCTTGCTGAGAGTAAAATTCGCAGAAAAGTCACCTAATGTCAATCCTTTAGACGCTTTCTCGGCTTGCCTGATACGGTGCTGTTGTTTTTGTAGCACAAATACAACAGGCATTGACGCCCGGCTTTTCGTGCAAAATCAACGCCTAAGGACGTTTATCTCCGGATTCGTCCTGTACGGGGTTTCGGAGCACACCGATGCCCGGTATATCCACCTCGATCGAATCGCCGTCCTTGAGCCATACAGGCGGCGTGCGGGCCGCGCCGACGCCACCCGGCGTGCCCGTCGCAATAACGTCGCCCGGCTGCAGTTCTGTGAACGTGGAGCAGTACTCGATGAGCGTCGGGATATCGAACACGAGGTCAGCCACCCGCCCCCGCTGCATGATCTCCCCGTTAACACGTGTCGTCAGTTCGAGTGCCGCCGGATCAGGAATGTCGCTCGCCGCGACCATCGGCCCAATCGCGCCACTGCGATCGAAATTCTTGCCGGCCGTGAATTGCCCGGTGTGGCGCTGCCAGTCCCGAACTGACCCATCCAGGAAACAGCAATATCCGGCTACATGGTCGAGTGCATCATCTCGCCGCACATGTCTTGCAGGCTTGCCGATCACGACGGCCAGCTCGCCTTCAAAATCGAATTGCTCGGACACACTTGGGCAGATTACCGGTTCATCCGGCCCGACCAGGCTGCTCGCAAAACGGGTGAAGACCACCGGATAGTCGGGGATTTCGCGTCCCATCTCTTCAATGTGGGGCCGGTAGTTGACACCAACACACAGTATTCTTGCCGTGCCGTCTGACTTAATCATGGGCCTGATGTTATCGTGTGCCGCTCGACAAAACGAATTGGGAATCCCCGGTGACACCAAGCAGAATATTCGTTACCGCGATGGCTGCCATCGCACTTATGGCAGGTACCAGCGCCCGAGGCGACACTGCCCTTCACAACATCACGGGATACACGTCGAGCGAAACGGGAATGATCGAGTTCTCGGTCCTCGTGTTCGATGATGCCGGGCGCATCATTGCAAGCGGCGACAACAATTTGCTTGTAATGCACCCCGACGCGGAGCAGGTCGATGGTGGGGGCAAGACCGTGCTGCCAGGTCTGATTGACGCACATGCTCACGTCGCTGGACTTGGCTTCCTTAAGACCAGCCTGGACCTGACGGGCGTCGCAAGCGTCGACGATGCCGTCGCGCGCATCGCCGCCTACGCGCAGGAGAAACCGCGCGCGCGGTGGATAACCGGCCGCGGCT
>CAZKZE010000068.1:0-17687 GCA_964557165.1 uncultured Woeseiaceae bacterium | reverse complement strand
GCGTTGATCGGGTAGATCTTGACCCACAGGCTGTTGTTCCAGTCCGTGCTTCTCGCCTGGGTCAGGAGCTGGCTGACCGCAACGAAGAACAGGATAAACAGCAATATCGAAATACGTACTGCTTTGAACATCGGCTTGCCTGTGAGAATTGTCGGCGAGTATCGGTTTCCCGGCTACAAGTCCGGGGCGCGTCTTACTCCCGTAGCTTGCTCGAACGCGTAGGCGATCTCTATGAGCTGCTTCTCATTCCAGGGCTTTCCTATGAATGACAGGCCGATTGGCAGTCCCGAGGCGAACCCGGCCGGAACCGTGACGCTCGGATATCCCGAGATTGCCGCAAGCGAGGAACTGCCAATGCCGAAGCTGTCGCCGTTCACATGGTCGATCATCCAGGCCGGCCCATTGGTCGGAGCGATCAACGCATCGAGGCCGTGCTCGCCCAGCGCCCCATCGATTCCGGATTGGGCAACTCGCTTGCTGTTTGCAAGTGCGGCCAGGTAGGCCTCGTCGGTCAACGGGCCCTTCTCCTCTGCCAACAGGAAAACGTCTTGCCCGAATATCGGCATGACGGCGTCAGTGTGCGCCTTGTTGAACGCAATGATATCGGCCAGCGATTCTACCGGCGCACCCGATGCTTCGAAGTAAGCTCTGAGGTCCGCCTTGAACTCGTACAGGAGTACCTCGTACTCATCGTCATACAGGTTGCCGGTTTCGATGCTGATCTCGTCGACGATTTCGGCGCCCTGGGCCTCCAGGGCCGCAATACTCGCCGTCAGGATAGCCTCGACTTTCGGGTTCGAGCCTGCGCCGTAGTACGATCGAATGACGCCAATGCGTTTGCCGCTGAGACCGTCTGCAGTCAGGTTCGCCGAGTAGTCATGATGAATTTCGGCATCGGTTGTCGCCGCGTCGTCGGCATCGACTCCGGTCATCGTGGTCAGCAGGATTGCCGCGTCTCTAACCGAGCGTGCCATTGGACCTGCCGTGTCCTGGCTGTGCGCGATCGGAATAATGCCGCTTCGACTCACGAGACCTACCGTCGGCTTGATTCCCACGATACCGTTGATACCCGAAGGGCACACCACGGAGCCGTCAGTTTCGGTGCCGACGGCAACGACGGTCAGGTTGGCCGCGACAGCAACGCCAGAACCGCTCGATGAACCACAGGGTGATCGTGCTGTGTCGTAGGGATTACGTGTTTGTCCACCGACACTGCTCCAGCCGCTCGACGAGCGTTCCGAGCGGAAGTTGGCCCACTCACTCAGATTGGCCTTGGCGAGAATAACGGCCCCTGCATTTCTGAGGCGCTTGACGATGAATGCGTCTTCGTCAGGAACATGCTCGGCGAGCGCGAGGGAACCTGCGCTCGTGTACATCTGGTCGGACGTATCGATGTTTGCTTTGAGTACGACGGGTATGCCGTGCAATGGGCCACGCGGGCCCGAGCTGCGCCATTCCTCGTCCAGCGCCGCCGCGATCCGGCGGGCATCCGGGTTGATTTCGATAATCGAGTTGAGAGCAGGCCCCGCCTGATCGACCGCTTCGATACGGTCGATGTACCAGTCCACGAGCTCCACCGATGAGATTTCGCCGCGCTGCATCTGGTCGTGCAGTTCGGCGATACTCGACTCGGAGAAATCCCGTTTGGCGCCCGAGCATGCCGTTAGTGCCGCGAGCGCGATGCCCAGCCATAGCCGCCGCATACCCTACTCCGGCTTGCGGAAGCGCATGACAAAGCGATCGGTCTTGCCGCGCACCTCCGGATCGAAGACGACTTTCTCATAGTCGTCCTCAGGATTGCGCAGTATGTCGCTCTGGCCGTCCAGTTCGAAGCCGGCGTCGGTCATCGCCGCGACGACGATTGCCGGGTCGATTCGATGGGTCGTGTTGCCCGTCTCGCTCGGCGCGCCGTCGGCTGCGGAGTGATCGATAATCCCGACGATGCCGCCCGCGCGCAGTCCGCCGTGCAGCTCGGCGAGAAATGCCGGCACATCGATTGCAGGCCAGCCGCTTTCCGGCGCCGCGTAGAACAGGTCATGGAAAGAAAGGACGAGCATGACGGCATCAAGCGAGTTCGGCACGAGTTCCAGTTCGTTGTTTTCGGCCATCAGGACCTGTGCGTTGCTGAGTCGACCGCCGAGGTAGCGATTCTCGAACTCGTCGCCAACGAATTGCAGGTAGGCCTCATTGGACTGCGCGATGACACGACCGCTTTCGCCAACGAGATGCGACAGAATCTCCGTGTAGTAGCCGCCGCCAGAATACATGTCGAGCACGGTCATACCGGGCGCGATGCCCAGGAACTCGAGAACCTCGGCCGGTTTGCGCTCGGCGTCGCGTGCGCGGTCGGCCTCGGGTCGAGCCTCGTTCGCTACTGCATCCTCGTAAACGGATGTTGCCGGCGCTTCCTCCGCCACCGCTGCGGGCGCGTGTTCCTCATCTGCATGTTTCCCGCAAGCGCTCAGCGTCAGGGCGAACAGAACGCTGGCCGCAGTAGCAAGCGTCGTTCCTGTCGTTGTTCTCATCGTCGGTCCCCTCTGTGAATTGCCATTCTAGCCAAAGAAAAAGCCCCGCGGCGTGAGCGGCGGGGCTGGATTCTCTTTTTTTCAAAAGAGGCAACTGCGAATCGGGTAACCGGAGACAGATACTTTCTTATAGTTATTGGATTCTGATCTTCTTTTTTTGTTCTTATTATTCTTCTGGCGTCTAAATCCCATTTCTGACCGATACACGTACCCTCGCGCAGTTGCACTTCGCTTGGGCAGAGTTTTAAAAGCAAGAGCTGTGCCAACAGTACCGGGTAAGATAGAAATTCAATGATTTAGCAGTTGCTCAAAGCTGGGCGTCGCGGATATTTGGCCGATATTGTAAAAAAAACCGACGGTTTTGGCCGTGTCGGTTAATCTATTCGTGCAAAAGCCGGCGCTAAATGCCTGATTAATCAGCGATAAAACAAGCCGCGAGCCGAAGGGCATCATATTTTGTCAAATTATTCGACAGTTTGGGCCGCATCGACCCGGTCAATCAGTCCTGCGACGGAGAAGAAGCGACCATTTCTTACGACTGCCACAACGTTAATGGCGTCATCGACCTGCTGTAACGGGTCGCCGTCGACCAGGACCAGGTCGCCGACCGCACCGGTCGCTACGCGCCCCAGGGCGGGGTCAACGCCGAGTGCTGCCGCGGCATTTACGCCGCCGGCCCGCAGGGCCTGGTCTTGTCGAAGGCCCGCGGCGACCAGGGCCCGAAGCTCCGCATGCAGCGCGATGCCGGCGGGCAGGCCGTTCGGACTACTGCCAAGCACCATGTCGCTCGCGCCGTACTCGATCGACGGTGGCTCACTGAAGCGTCGTACCACGACATCGTCGAAACCGATCAAGCGGGCCTGGCGTGATCTCAGCAGTGATTCCATGCCCGGTGTGTTGCTGTCGGCCAGGCCGGAATATTCACCGACCGGCCAGTCGGCCGCAGGCAAAATGCGAGGCCCGGGCATGTCCTTTCCGGACCAGACCGTGTTCAGGTGTTCGGCGTCAGGGTGCTCGCTCACAATGCTTGTTACACCGGCCGCGAGCAGCATTGGACCTGTGAGTTCGTCGGTGTCGGCGGGCAGGCGCGCGTGCACATCGACCAGCCCGGGTATGACGGCGAGGTCACCCATGTCTATGACGATCGCGCCAGGGCGCTCCGTATGCGCCTCGACCGTGCGCACGCGACCGCCGTCGATGACGATATCCACATCCTGG
The DNA here is from genome assembly GCA_964557165.1 of uncultured Woeseiaceae bacterium. GTDB lineage: Bacteria > Pseudomonadota > Gammaproteobacteria > Steroidobacterales > Woeseiaceae > UBA1847. The sequence goes on along the minus strand of CAZKZE010000068.1, from coordinate 13,944 downwards.
CGATAGTCGCGGCCCAGCCCGTCAAACAGCCGCGCGGCGTGAATAACGAGGGTCCCTTGTGGTTCGCCGACACGCGCCAGGCCGCGGCGCACAGGCTCAACAAAGGTTCCCGGCCTGGCAACGATCGTCGCGCGAAACGGCACCGTCTTCGACGACCACGAATTGAAGAGGCGTTGCCGAATGACGCCGCCTGCCGAGTAGAACATGCGGTGCCTGTCGAGCCAGCTGACCGGCGCGGAGACGAAGTCTTCACCATCTGCGTAACGGCGAACCAGCCGCGGTCGCGACAGGATCACCATGTCGAGTGATGTACCGGCGTCGCTCTCGCGCCAGAAAGTCACCAGGCTGCCATCGGGTCGCCATGATGGGCCGGCCAGTCGATCTGTACTGCTTACCAGCACTTCCTCGGGTTCTCCCCGGCGGCGCAGCACCAGCGACCACTGGTCGCCCTCCTGGTGGATATAGACCAGGTCACGGCCGTCCGCGGACCAGGCCGGTTCCGTCTCATCGCCCGACTGGCCGCTCAGCCGCCAGTGCAGGCCGGTTGGCACATCGACTTCCCAGAGATCATAGCCCGTGCCCTTGCGGTCCGATACGTAGATGATGCGCTCGCCGGAAGGGTGCCAGGCCGGGTGCAGGTCAAAGTAGGAGCTATCGCTCAAGCGGCGTGTCGTATCACTTGCAAGTTCGTGGAGCCAGATACCGTTGTCGCCATCCGCGGTCGCGGTGTACACGATGCTCGATCCGTCCGGCGACCAGCGCGGCCGGTGCGCCGACGAGAGCTTCGCAGTAACGAGATCGGCTTCACCGCCACCATGCGGGACTACCCAGATGCCGCCTGCAAGATCCATGGCCAGGCGGCCATCAGGAGATGTATCGACCGCCAGGTTATTGCCACGTGTGAGCGTCTCGTCTGCGAGGCTTACAAGGGAGGCACTGAGCAGAAGGGCAGCGGTTATTGCGGCGAAGCGGAAGGTCATCATGCGTCGGGGTTGAATACTCCGCCTTCCCGACGCGGGTCGGCCGCGACGTCGAACCCGTCGTCCTTGTCGAAGACGGCGGCACCGACGCCGCCAAAATACATGACGAGTTCGGGGAATACGGTGACCGGCAGGTCGATAGCCGGCAGGTCCAGGTCCGGTTCCGCCTTGAGCTGAATTTCTTCGCCGCTCGTATCGACATGCACGCGCGGATGCGCAACGGCATCGGCCAACGGCATGCCAAGCTGCATGTAGTTGATCAGGAACTGCTGCATCGCCGTCGTGATTCGATCTGCACCCGGAGAGCCGACAGCCAGCACTGCGCCGTCACGTCGAGCAACACTCGGAGCCATGTTGGACGGCAATCTTGCGCCCGGCGGCCCGGCATCAAGGCCGCGCCGATTCAGTTCGATTTCGCCCAGGCAATTGTTCAGCCACAGCCCTGTGCCGGCTGGCATCTCACCCGAGCCGTAGCCCGAGGATGCTGTAATGGCACAGCCATTGCCGCTGTCATCAACGACCGATGTGTGGACCGTTGACGCTGAAGTCCAGCGAGATAGCAGGCGGCCGCTGCGCGCCGTCTCCACGAGTCGCGCGGCCTCCGCACCGATATCCTCGGCAAGGTCCAGGCGTCGCTGGCGAAAATCCAGGCAGGCGCGTTGCGCGTCAATAAGCTGCCCCAGCGAGTCGCTATCCCAGCGCTCGATATCAAGATCGGAGCAGGCAAGCAGCATGGCGGTCAACATAGCCCCACCGACGGCAGGCGGCGGATTGCTCGCGAGTTGCCAGGCGCCGATTCTGCTCATCAGCGGAACTCTCTCTATCGCGCGGTAGCTTTGCAGATCTTCGAGCGTCAACATCCCGTCGCCGTCTCGACAATGATCGGCGATCGCTCGTGCGATCTCGCCTTCGTAGAAAACTCGGGCACCTTCGTGAGCAATCGCGTCGAGTGAATCTGCGAGGTGCGGCACGATAACCGTGTCACCGGCATCGATCAGCGTGCCGTCGTCGCGGTGCAAAGCCTTGTGGCCGTCTTCGCTGCGACCAAAGATGATGTCGCCCGAATAGCCAAGATAATACCGGCAGGCGCCGGACAATGGAAAGCCGTCGCGACATGCGCGAATCGTCGGCTCGAATACCGCCTTCCACGGAGCACTGCCGTAGTTCTTCCAGGCATCTTCCATTGCGGCAAGCGTGCCCGGAACCGATACGGAACCCGGCCCCACAAGTGTCGTGATGCCGCCACCATACGCGAGCGTGATTTCCGCGGTGCCTTGCTTGCGCTCTTCCTCTGTCAGGCCTTTGCCAGGCACGGCGACATTGCCGTCAACGGTGATCGGCGCTTCGCCGGCGCTCCAGATCGTAATAAATGCGCTGCCGCCCAGCGCGCAAACGCCGGGTTCGGTGTTGATCGTCAGCAGGGCGGCGGCCAGGGCGCAGTCGACGGCGTTACCACCAATCTCAGCGACTTCACGGGCCGCATCGGCCGCAAGCTGCGACGTGGTTGCGACAGCGACTCGGGACATGGCTCAGAAGTGAATGACGGAGCGGATGCTCTTGCCTTCATGCATGAGGTCGAATGCGCGATTGATGTCTTCGAGCGGCATCGTGTACGTGATGAACTCGTCGATCTTGATATCACCGCCCATGTACTGGTCTACCATGCCCGGCAATTGGGAGCGGCCTTTGCAGCCCCCGAACGCGGTCCCGCGCCAGACGCGGCCCGTCACAAGCTGGAACGGGCGAGTCGATATCTCCTGGCCTGCGCCGGCAACACCGACGATCACCGACTCACCCCAGCCTTTGTGACAGCACTCGAGTGCCGAGCGCATGAGGTCTGTGTTGCCCACGCACTCAAAGGAGTAGTCGACGCCGCCGCCGGTCAGCTCAACGATGACGTCCTGGATCGGCGCGTCGTAGTCTTTCGGGTTGACCGTGTCAGTCGCGCCAAACTGCTTTGCGAGCTCGAACTTGTCCTCGTTAATGTCGACAGCCACGATGCGGCCGGCCTTGGCCATCGTTGCCCCCTGGATGGCACTCAGCCCGACTCCGCCGAGACCGAATACGGCGACCGTGGCGCCGGGTTCAACCTTTGCCGTGTTCAGCACTGCGCCGATACCCGTGGTGATGCCGCAGCCAAGCAGGCAGACTTTTTCAAGCGGCGCTTCTTTACTCACCTTGGCAACAGCGATCTCGGGTAAGACGGTGTACTCACTAAACGTCGACGTACCCATGTAGTGATAGATCGTCTTGCCATCCAGAGAGAATCGCGACGCGCCATCAGGCATCAGGCCCTGGCCCTGGGTAGCCCGAATTGCCTGGCACAGGTTGGTCTTGCCCGACGTGCAGAAATTGCACTCGCCGCATTCGGGTGTGTACAGGGGGATGACATGGTCGCCCACCTTGACCGACGTAACGCCTTCGCCGATTTCCTCAACGATCGCACCGCCCTCGTGGCCGAGTACCGCCGGGAAGATACCTTCCGGATCCTCGCCCGACAGCGTAAACGCGTCGGTGTGGCAAACCCCGGTCGCGACATTGCGTACGAGGACTTCGCCGGCTTTCGGTCCCTCGAGGTCCAGCATTTCGATTTCGAGTGGTTTACCTGCTTCCCAGGCAACGGCAGCGCGTGTCTTCATTGAGCGTTCACCCCATGTTCACTTTTTACAGAATTAATTGGTGCCGAATGTTCTCACGAATTCACTCACGGTTCATGTGTCCGCGCCTACCCTGAGGCTGCACTGGGACAAACCGGAGGATGTTATGAACAAGTTAATGACAACAGCGCTAATTGCCGGTGGCCTCATGCTGATGAACTCGCCAGAGGCCGCAGCGCACAAGGAGGTACGCAACGTGTACCAGCCACCGGCGTATTACCATATCGACGCCCGGCGATCCGACCACATGCCACGCTGGCTGCAACGCAATCACTCGTTTCGCAAATGGTACAGGCACTCGAGGCTGAAACGCGATCGACGCCTTGCCTGGAACCAGCTCTTCGATATCTATCGCTGGGAGAGGCGCTGGGGCAAGAGCTACTACCGCAGCGACAACTACTGGGTCGATTACTACCAGTATCGCTACCGCGACCATCGCGACCATCGCGACCACCGCGACCACCGCAGCCACGATCGTCGTGACCGGCGTCGCCACCGGCACTAACACTCGATAAGAGGACAGAAGCACAAGGCCGGCCCGATTTCGATCGGGCCGGCTTTCACTGTGACCGCGTCTGATGTAAAAGACGTGATCATGGAACTCGAAGAACTGCGGAAAAACCTGTCGGCTGTTGATCGACAGCTCGTTGAGCTGATAGCCGAGCGCCAGAGAATTGTTGGTGACATCGGCAAGAGCAAACTCGTGACCGGAACCGGCACGCGCGATTATGCGCGCGAAAAAGATGTGCTGGATATGGGGAGAGCACAGGCCGAAGACCTGGGTGTTGACCCCGACCTGGTCGAGGCGTTGCTCGAACTGCTGATTCGTACATCACTTGAAAGCCAGGAGCGCGACCGAGTCGTTGCCGAAGGTAAAGGTGATGGTCGGCGGGCCCTGGTTATCGGCGGCGCCGGCAAGATGGGTCGCTGGTTTGCCGATTTCTTCACGTCGCAGGGATTTTCGACAACGATTGCGGATGTCACCGTCGAAGACGGGCCAAACCGGTTCAGGAACTGGACCGATGCCGGCGTGGACTACGACGTCATTGCGGTCGCCGCTCCACTGGCCGTCTCGGGACGCATACTTGCGCAACTCGCGGTGCTGAAGCCCAAGGGGCTCATCTTCGACATCGGGTCGCTTAAGTCGCCGTTGCTCGATGGTTTGAAGGAACTGCTGGCTGCGGGATGCCGCGTGACGTCGCTGCACCCGATGTACGGGCCGGATACGCGCTTGCTGTCGGGTCGCCACCTGATCTTCTGTGATGCCGGCGACGCGCAGGCCACGGCCGACGCCAAGGAGCTGTTCGCGGCCACCATGGTCGATCAGCTGGATATGGGGCTCGACGACCATGACCGCCTGATCGCCTACGTACTCGGCCTGTCCCATGCGTTGAACATAGCGTTCTTTACGGCACTGGCCGAAAGCGGCGAGGCCGCGCCGAAGCTCGCGAAATTGTCGTCGACTACCTTTGATTCGCAATTATTGGTGTCCGAAGCGGTAGCGCAGGACAACCCACACCTGTATTTTGAGATTCAGAACTTGAACAAGTTCGGATTGGGGCCGCTCGATGCACTGTGCGATGCCGCGCGACGGATAAGGGAAACCGTCGCCGATAGTGACGAGCAAGCATTTGTCGAACTCATGGAAAAGGGGCGCGAGTATCTCGCTCTGAGGAGCTGACATTATGACGTCAAAGGAAGAACTCGCGACGCAGCTTGAGGCAACCCGCCGCCAGCTCGATGACCTCACCACCGAAGTGGCGCGCAATGACGAGATCATGCAGCGCGCCCAGGGACGCGAACTGCGCCTGCTGCAAGCGGAAAGCCTGGACGACCTGGTTCGCACGCTGATCGACGGGCTCAGGGTCAGCTACGGCGTTGAGTACGTCAGCGTTGTCCTGTGCGACCCTGACCACGATATCCGCCACCTTCTGCTGGCCAATGGGACACCAGCGGAGGAATTTCAGGACCTGCTGATTGTGGAATCCATGTCCGGTCTGGCGCCGCAGTACATCGCATTACAGCAACCCTGGCTCGGTACGTTCGCCGCTTGCGATCACCAGCTTATTTGTCCCCGCGGTGGTGACGCCAAGAGCGTTGCCATGATTCCGCTTTCGCATCGCGGCAAGCTGCTCGGCAGCATTAATCTCTGCAGCAATGATCCGCTGCGCTTCACCAGCGTTCATGCGAGCGACTTTCTTGCGCACCTGGGCATTATCGCTTCGTTCTGCATCGAGAACGTCATAAACCGGGCGCGCTTGTTGCGTAGTGGTTTCACCGATGTCCTGACGGGCTGGCACAATCGCCGCTACCTGACGGTCCGACTCGGCGAAGAGCTGGCAAGAGCGCGTCGCGACAAATCTCGACTCGTATGCCTGATGCTCGATGTTGACCACTTCAAGCAGGTCAACGACACGTGGGGCCATGCGGCAGGGGATGTCGTCCTGCGTGAGCTCGCTGCGCGCATTGAATCGCAGGTGCGTGCGAGTGATGTTGCGGCACGCTATGGCGGCGAAGAGTTTGTCGTATTGCTTCCGGGGACGGATGTCACCTCGGCCGCGAGACTCGCGGAACGCATACGCAGGGAGATCGCGGAGTCGGCTATTGCTTTACCGAACGGCGAGACCGTGACGATCACGGCATCGATCGGCATTGCCGAGGTAAGCCCGGGACCGGATGACGAGGATCTGAAAACGCTTGGCGACTCGCTTATCGCGCGGGCCGACGTCGCGCTCTACGCGGCGAAATCAGCCGGGCGCGATCGCGTCGAGGTCGAAGCCGCATGAAGCGTTGGCTGCTGGTCGCGGCTGTCCTGCTGGGAGCGTGCAGCGATCCCGCACCGCGCGGGTCGGTCGTCGTCTACGTAGCGGACGACCTCGCGGAGTATGCGAACGAACGTTTCGCGGAGAGTGGTTTCGTCGTGACGATTGTTACCGGCACGAGTGCAGAACTGGCTGACAAAGTAATCAACAAGCAGGATTCACCGCGGGCGGACGTGTTGATCACGTCGAGTACTTACGACATCTGGCGTGCCGGCGACCAGGGTGCGTTGCGACCCATGCAGCAATCGGTCCTGGAACGCGCAGAGACGGAAAGCCGCGATCCGGACAACGCGTGGATCGCATTGGGCTGGGTCTCGGCGACCATCGGTGTGGCGCCCGATGCGGAGCTACCCCCGATCCAGGCGTACAGAGACCTCGGGTCGCCACAGCTGGCGGGACAGCTGTGCCTGACATCGTCGGCTCTGCCATTGAATCGCGCGCTGATAGCGATGCTAATCGCGGATCTCGGGGTCAAGCCCGCTGAACGCGTAGTGCGCAGCTGGTCTCGCAACCTGGCATTGCCACCTTTTGCTTCCGAAACTGCGTTGCTCGAAGCGGTTGCGGCAGGCACATGCAAGGTCGCGATAGTTTCCGATGCTGCTGACGGTTCTGGGCTGGACCGAAACTACCCGGAACCGACGTATCGCGACATTCGTGGCGTCGGTGTTTCGCGCCACGCCCAGAACGCCGCAGCGGCACATGCCTTCGTCGACTGGATGTTCTCTGACTTGACGCCGCAGAAAACCGAGCGCAGCAATGGTCGCAATATCGGCATCGCCGGCTGGCGCGACGAAGAAGCCCGGCTGTTGGCCGAAAGGGCTGGCTACCGGTAGCGCTCGGCGCGAATCCGGCTCATCAGGATCAGGAATAACGGTACGCCGATGGCGGCAGTAAGCGCCCCGACCGGTAGTTGTCGCGGGGCCACTATCGTGCGCGCCAGGGTATCGGCAATTACAAGCAATGCGCCGCCGGCCAGCGCCGATGCCGGCAGAACCACGCGATGATCGCTGCCCGCCACGAGTCGTACGAGGTGTGGGACGACGAGCCCTATGAAGCCGATAACGCCGACCGTCGTGACGGACAACGCGGTCGCGAGCGCGGCAGCCACGAAGATCAGGTAGCGGAATGAACGCACCGGCAGGCCCACGATGGCCGCCTGCAGTTCGCCCCTCGACAGCACGTTGAGATGCCTCGCGCTCAGTGTGCCGGCAAGGACGAGAATGGCGAGCAGTACCAGGCAGCGCTCCGGGTCGAACGCGAAGCTGAGGTCACCCATCAGCCAGAAAAGCATGCCGCGGAGGTTCTGGTCCGGACTAAGCGCAAGCAGCAGTGTGGTCGCGGCGCTGAAACCGGCGGCGAGCACGACGCCGGTCAGCAAGAGGCGCGTTGGCGTCCAACTCCCTGTGCCTTGCGCGATTGCAAAGACAAGCAAGGTTGCGGCCATCGCACCGCCAAAGGCCGAGGCGTCGACAACCAGGCTGCCCATGCCGAGACTCATCGCGAGCAGCGCAGCAACGGCGGCACCGCCCGAGCTGCCGAGGATATAGGGCTCGGCCAGCGGGTTACGCAGCAGGACCTGCATAAGAACGCCGGCAACGGCGAGCAGGCCGCCGACCGCAAACGCGGTCAGCGCGCGCGGGAGCCGTAGCTCGGTGACCAGCGACTGCACCTGGTCGGGAGCCGCGCCGCGCAGTGCCCGCATCGCTTCGGAGAAGCTAATGTCTGCACTGCCCATCGACAGCGCCAGCAGGAATGCGGCGGCGACGATCAGCAGCAGTACAGCAAACAAGGCTCCATAGCGGCCTGCGAACATTGAAGAATATTCTCCTGGGGCGAGCGGCGAAGGATAGTGTAAAGTAATCGGCAGTTAGAGTTTTAGTGCGGTTGCAATGAGCAACGATTGGATTGACGCCGAGGGCTTTCGGGCAAATGTCGGCATCATCCTCGTGAACGCAGATAACAAGTTAATGTTGGGCGGTCGCGTGGGTGCCAAAGGCTGGCAGTTTCCCCAGGGCGGGATGCTGGAAGACGAAGAGCCCGAAGTAGCGATGTTTCGAGAACTACGCGAGGAAGTCGGGCTCGAGCCCGATGACGTCGACCTGCTGGGCGTGACTTCCGATTGGTTGCGCTACCGTCTCCCCGACAAATTTATTCGCCGGCACAGCAAGCCGTTGTGCATTGGCCAGAAACAACGCTGGTTCATTCTGCGCATGCTCGCGGACGCCGAGCGCGTGCGTTTCGATCGTTGTGACAAGCCGGAATTCGACCGGATTCGTTGGGTGCCATTCTGGCGCCCCGTCAACGAAGTGATCTATTTCAAGCGGCGGGTTTATGCGCGTGCGCTGCATGAGCTTGGGCACCACGTGCATCCGGACGGGCTGCCAGGTCGTCCCCGCTGGTGGCCACGACGCTGGCGGGTCGTTTTCGACAAGGACATTGCAAAAGCGGAAAAAGTGGCCAATTCGGCCGTCGAAGAGCCAAATCCGTGACCTGGAGCACTTTTGCGGGCCACGAGCTCCGCGTAACATAATGTCTTTTGACCAAGCGGTAATTTGAGTGGCAGCCAAATCCCACCTGCAGACGCACGGAACGGCGCGAACCCTCATGGTTCGCGTGTTTCTCGTACTGCTCGTCCTGATCGCCGGTTATCTCGTGTTCGAGTTAGGCCGGATCAGCGCCGGCTATAACACCGTCGACGCAGCCGATCAGCGTGGCGCGCTCGAAGATCATATCCGGACGCTCGATGATGAGATCGAGGCGCTTAAGCAGGAGGTCGCGCTGCAGGAAACGCATCGCCAAATTGAGCGCGTGGCTTACAAAGAAGTCGAAGACCGCCTGATCGCACTGCAGGCGAAGATCGTGGAGCAGCAGGACGCCATCGCCTTTTATCGGGGTATCGTGTCACCGGCAGACGGCAAGTCGGGACTGCGAGTTCAGGAATTCAAGCTGACGCGGGGCAATGAAGAGCGTCAATTCAACTTGCGCCTGGTTCTCGTGCAGGCCATGAAACATGATCGCAAAGCTTCAGGCGATGTCGCCTTGAGCGTGGAAGGCAGCGAGAATGGCGAGGCGAAGTCCTACGCGCTGTCTGAACTATTGCCGGCCGACGCAGACGAGGCGTGGCCATTTTCATTCAGATATTTTCAGGATTTCGACCGGCGGATCGTACTGCCGGACGGCTTCACACCGGAGCGCGTGCACGTTGAGGTGCGTTCCAGAACCCGCTCGATCTCGAGCATAGAAGAGAGCTTTGCCTGGGCGACGAGCCGGGGTTGATTGGAGAACCAGATGTTCGGAAAGAAACAACGCAGACATACTGTCGTGGAAACGCTTATTGGACCCAATAGCAAGGTCAACGGCGATCTGCATTTCATGGGAGGCTGCCACATTGACGGGACGGTCAATGGCAGCGTCACGGCGGATCCGGATACCGATTCGGCGCTTTCCATCAGCGATATTGGCAATGTCGATGGCGGCGTCACGGTGCCTTATGTCGTGCTGAACGGCATCGTCAGGGGCGATGTCTTTGCGAGCCAACGAGTGGAACTTGGGCCGACCGCGCGTGTCATTGGCAATGTGTATTATAATCTGATCGAAATGGCGATCGGTGCCGAGATTAACGGCAAGCTCGTACACCAGCCCGAAGGGCAGGTACCATTGCTCGAACAGACCAATCGAATCGACGAGGCGGCGGCGGCCGAGAGTACTTAGGCCAGCACCGGGGAACAGACCAGTATGACGACAGCAACAAACATCGCGCCACAGGCACCGAACGGCATCGTGTTTACCGATGCCGCGGCCGGCAAAGTGGGTGAACTCATCGCGGAAGAAGCCAATCCGAACCTCAAACTGCGGGTATTTATCTCGGGTGGCGGGTGCTCGGGCTTCCAATATGGCTTCACGTTCGACGAGGACATCGAGGACGGTGACAGCCAGGTCGAGAACGACGGGGTGACGCTGCTGGTTGACCCGATGAGCATTCAATACCTCATGGGTGCCGAGATCGACTACAAGGAAGACCTGCAGGGAGCGCAGTTCATCATCCGGAATCCGAATGCACAAACCACCTGTGGCTGCGGGTCGTCCTTCACCGTCTGAGTCCGTCCAGCCGGAAATCATTGCGGCCGTAGACCTCGGCTCCAACAGTTTTCACATGATCGTCGGCGAGCTGCGTCATGGCCAGCTTGCGATCCTCGATCGAATCCGCGAAACCGTCCGTCTGGCCGAGGGCCTTTCAGAGAGCGGCGATATCTCTCCAGACGCGCGTCAGCGCGCGATCGACTGCTTATCACGCTTTGGTGAACGCCTGCGGGACATGCAGGCCGGCAGCGTGCGCGCCGCTGGTACCAGCACGATTCGCCGGGCCCGCGAGGATTCGACATTCATGGTCGAGGCCGAGACTGCGTTAGGGCACCCGATCGAAATCATCTCCGGCATCGAGGAAGCACGACTCATCTATAACGGTGTGTCGCATAGCCTGCCGCCGACCGACGGACTGCGACTCGTCATGGATATTGGTGGCGGCAGCACCGAACTCATTCTTGGCCAGGCTGCACAGCCCAAGGCGCTCGAGAGCCTGCACCTTGGATGTGTATCGATGACCGAACGATTCTTTCCAAATGGTGAGATCACCCGGGCGGGTTTCAACAAGGCGCGCATGGCGGCCCAGCTGGAACTGCGGCCGGTCAAAGCATTCTTCCGCGATTCGAACGGTGTCGAAGCGATTGGCACATCCGGGACGATTCGCTCGACGGAGGCGGTGGCACGTGAGCTCAAAATTTCCGAATCTGGCCTGACGCTCGATGCGGTAGAGCAGCTTATCGAGAAGGTTCTCGAGTTTAAGTCGGTATCCGAATTGTCGCTGCAAGGTCTGTCGGAACGCCGCGCGCAGGTCTGGCCAGGGGGCTTGTCGATTCTCGCTGAGTTGATCCGGGTCCTGAATATTGACGACCTGCAGGTCTCCGACGGAGCGCTTCGTGAGGGGCTGCTCTACGATCTGCTGGGCCGCGTGCAACACGAGGATGCACGCGAACGGACGGTGCGTGCTATGGAAGCGCGCTACCAGGTTGACGAGCAACAGGGACAGCGCGTCGCGCGAACAGCCTCGGACCTGTACTCGCAGTGCAGGGAGGAATGGGGTTTCTCCAGGAATATCGCTGGTAAGGTCCTCGATTGGGCCGCTCGTCTTCACGAAATCGGCCTCGACATTTCTCACGATGGCTACCAGCGCCATGGCGCATACATCGCCGAGCACGCGGACATGCCGGGATTTCCTCGAGCCGAACAACGCCTGCTCGCGGCATTGATCGGCGGGCAACGCCATCGCATCGACCGGGAGGGTCTCGACTCACTACCCGATTCATGGCGCGAAGCGGGCCTTCGGTTGCTGATCATTCTGCGTCTTGCAGTACTGCTCAATCGCAGCCGCAAGGAGCTCGAGCAGGTCCCGGTGACGATAGACGTTACGGACGGCCGTCTGACCATTCACTTCGATGCTGATTGGCTTGCGGACAACCCGCTGACGATTGCTGATCTTGAGCGTGAAAGCGGTTACCTGCGACAGATTGGCTACAGCCTGGTAGTAAGGTAAGCGGTTGCTGCCTGTCACAACGAACGTCCGCCACCCCGCATAGTCGCCGGGAGGAAACGATGAAACACCTATTCACAACCTACCTTGTCCTAAACCTGGTACTGGAGAGTATTGCCGCGGTCACGCTTATCGGAGCCGGACTGGGATTCTTTACGATCGCTGGGTTCGAAAGCGGAATGTGGTCCACGAATTACGGCTTTGCAGCGATCGCAATCGCTTCTGCGCTTTTTTGGGTTTGGCCGCACAGGGCGAAACGCGATGTCGTTGGGCCGGTGTTGGGCATCCTGCTCGCGTTCCACGCGTTGGTATCTTTCTCGTTTGCGATCCAGGGTGGGCAGACGCCATCGATCGTCGTTCACGCTGTGATGGCACTGCTCGGCGTATTCCTTTACGCGCGGCGATCCGCGTGGTGTGAGGACTAGCGAGGGGAGCTTCACGAACGACGTATTCTTGCGGCCGGTATGTGCGTTGGTTCACACAAAAAGTGGCGATTACAGCTTACATTTTGGTAGTCCGGTTTCGGGAGTGCCGATTATGTATAAGTCTATCCTTTGCAGCCTCATTGCCGCTGTCATGCTCGCATTCGCTGCGCCAGTTTCTGCGGGTGAGTTCGGCGTAGAAGTCGTGTTCACAGACAGTGAGGCGTCGATTATCCGAGCGTACTACCAAGATCATGCCGCGCCGCGCAATGGCAGAAACAAGAAGAGCAAAGGCCTACCGCCGGGAATCGCGAAGAACCTTCAACGTGGCAAGCCATTACCGCCCGGAATTTCCAAGCAGGCCTTGCCGAGCGGGCTGATTAACCAGCTCCCGCCGGCACCCGACGGCTATGAGCGCATCGTGCTGTCTGGAAAAGTGCTGCTCGTCGAGGTTGCCACCCAGGTGATCCACGACGTGCTGGAAGACGTCGTTCTGGGTTAGTCAAAAAAAGGGCCCCTTGCGGGGCCCAGACAAAGGATAGACTAAACCTCCCTTCGACGACGGAGCATCACAACTCCGAGCAGCGCCAGGATCATTGGCAGCCCGAATGCGCCGCCGCCGGATCCGCCGCCACCTGTGGATGGCCGCTTCTTCGGGTACATCGGTTGATGCTGGTCGACGCGTCGGCTCTGCGGCTTCTGTTGCGCACGAGCCTGACGAGCGGTTTGCTCGGTAGCGACCCGGTCACGATTCGTACGCTTGATGCCCTGTGCTGCGAATATCTCATCGCGAACGACGATCATTGACGTGTAGTCGGTGACCAGGCCGTACTCCACCGCGAGATCGGTGATGGCGTCTTCGGTGTCCTGATCGGCGCCGAAGTAGTCCATCTTCGCCTGCAGGTTCTCAATCGTGGCGTACGCCCAGATGCGCTCCAGCTCCGGATTGAGGTCCGACTGCACGGGCATCGAGAAGCGCGTTTTGTACTCGACGTCGTTGCCCGACACCTTGCCGGTCAGGCGCACGCGTGCCTCGTCGCTGCCCCAGTAGTGACCCAGGACCTTGAGCTGCTCGCCGTGGTACAGGCTGCCGATTTGCTCCGGCGTGAAGTCGGCCACCTTGAGGCCGTCGATCGTCAGGTTCACATCGTGCAGGGCGGCGTGACGAATCTTGGCCGTCGCCTGCACAAGCTGGCCGGAGATATCGTCGCTGTTCGACGTTTCCATGGCGAAGCCGTTGGACACTTCGGTCATTGCCTCGAGCAACGGCCGATTCGCGCTGTTACCCATGATGAACGTGAACAGGCGAACGTCGTGCTTCTCCATCATCTGCAGGAAGTCCTTCTTCTCGGTCACGCCGACATTGGCCACGCCGTCAGTAACGAGCGCGATTCCCGAGGAACGATCGCTGTCGAGGCCGTTGAGGCCTGCTTGAAGACCCGCATACAGATTCGTGCCGCCGCTCGACTGCAGTCG